>DASRPN010000028.1:0-10169 GCA_035646355.1 Pyrinomonadaceae bacterium
GTTTTTTGGACAGGACAAAGTGGCAAGTGTGGTCAAGGCTTCGCCGAAGCTCCACGATCCTTCAGAGCAGGCAGCGGGAAATCCGGCTAGCTAGAGAAAGGGAGAAAAACTATGTGGAAACGTTTGGCTAATCTTTGGAAAGGTTTCCTGTCGCTGTGGATTTCGGACATCGAAAAAGAGCATCCGGAGATCGCTTACGAGAACGCTATCAATTCGATGGTGGCGAAGTATTCGAAATTAAAAACCGCCACCGCCGGAATCATTCGCCGTCGTGAAGACCTCGACGAACGGTTCAAGCGCGCGAGTACCGAGTTGGCCCAGACCGAAGCGGAACTCGAAACCGCCGTCAATACCGATCAAGACGATCTCGCCGTGATCCTGATCCAAAAGAAGAACCAGCTCGCTGTCGACGTCACCGAACTGAAGGGGGAGATGGAACAGGCGCGCTCCGATGCCGACTCGGCGAAGACTTCGTTGCTCGGCGTGCAATCTGAAATTCGCAAACTACAGAGCGAACGCGATTCGATGCTCGCGAAGATGCAGTCGGCGCAGGCGCGTATCAAGGTACAGGAGCAATTGGATGGACTTTCAGTCGATGCTGAAGTCAAAGCGCTCGACAACGTGCGCCAGCACATCAAGACGACGATCGCCGAAGCAAATCTCGGCAAAGAGTTGTCGGAATCTTCCCTCGACTCACGGCTAGCGGCTCTGCGCAACCAGACCGGCGACGTTCAGGCCAAGCAAGAGCTTGCTGCATTGAAAGCAAAGAAAGCTGCGCAACAAGCTCAGACAAACAAATCTATGTGATTGCGAAATTGCGGGATTGCGAGATTGCGAAATTCCGCATTTCCGCAATTCCGCATTTCGAAATTCTGAAGAGGTGACGAACCAATGAGACTGACTCCCCTGGCAAAAGCTTTCATTGCAGTTGTTGTGCTTGCGGTTATCGGTTTTGCCACGTGGCACTACAAGGGTGCCGCGATTAAAGAGTGGGCCGGCGGTGAAAGAGCCGCGCCGGAAGATGCCAAAGGCGATTTTGACAAGTTGAATAATGCCCCCGGTGATCCAGCGCGGAATACCGGTTCGACCGGCGTCAGTTCGGTCGCTATCGGCACCGGCCGCTTGAACCGTCCCCTCGTTGTCGGCATCAACACGTGGGCCGGCCACGCTCCCGGGATCGTCTTCAACAACGGCATGGATCCAAATGGTGGGTCGCAGTACAAGCAGAAATACGGAATGGACGTGAAGTTTGTGCTGCTCGAAGACCCGGCAGCAAAGTTCGCAGCGTTCCGCAGCGGCCAGGTCGACATCATGTGGAACACAATCGACAACTGGGCGCGCGAAGCTTCGGAACTAGCCAGTCAAAACCAGCAGGCGAAGTCGATAATCATGCAGGACTGGTCACGCGGCGGCGACGGCATTGTCGCGCTCTCGTCGATCAAGTCTGTTGAAGATTTAAGAGGGAAGAAGATCGCCGTCACGCAGTTCACGCCGTCACACTTCCTGCTGCTTTACCTCTTGTCACAGTCGGGTCTGACGCCGGAAGAACGAGCCGGAATCGAAAAGAACATCATTTTCACGCTCGACGCACCTTCCGCAGCCGCTGCGTTCAAAGCGAAGCAGGTTGATGCAGCAGTGACGTGGGAACCGGATCTCTCGGGCGCTGTGACCCACCGCGGTGAGGAAGCCCACGTTCTTGTTTCTACGGCAGCAGCGACGAATATCATCGCCGACACGCTGTGCGCGCGTCAGGACTTGATCAATCAGGCGCCCGAAACAGTTCGCGACTTCGTGCGCGGGTGGCTCGATGGCATCGAGATGATCAAGAACAATCCGAATGGCTCGTATGAAGTAGTAGGACGCGCATTAAAGCTCGACAACGAAACCGTTTCAGGGATGTTATCGGGTTTGAAGTTGACGCCATATGCCGACAACGCACAGTTCTATGGTCTTACGGGTTCCAAAGCTCATTACCAGACATTGTTTGATACCGCGTTCGTGATCTGGCGTAAGAAGGGTTTGGTGACGAAGACAGTCGACGCCAAGGATTGGGTCGACGCCCGGTTCCTGCAAGCAGTTGCTTCTCATTATCCCGGCCAGAAGGTAGAAGAAGCGCCGGTAGTGGCGAAGGCGCCGTCTTCGAAAGACATTCCGATTCTGCATCAACAGATCCAGATTCAGTTCACCCCGGGATCCGATCAGATCATGCCCGGTTCATACCTGTTGCTCGACAAGTTGGGCGAGACGATGACCTCGTTTGGTGCCACCGTGCTACGAATCGAAGGGAACACTGACAGCACCGGCACCCAGGCGGTGAACGTGCCGCTTTCTGAAAAACGCGCGCAAGCCGTTAAGAATTACATCGTGCAGAACTTCCCGCACATTCCACCGACGCGCTTCCAGACAATTGGGCGCGGCTCGGGTAATCCAATCGCGGAAAACACTACTGAAGCGGGACGACAACAAAACCGCCGGACTGACATCAAGGTCATATTGGCCACCAACTGAGCTTGCTTCTATCTTTGTCAGTGGTCAGTTGTCCGTGGTCAGTACTCAGTTCTCTATTCTTGCGACCAACTGACAACTGACAACGGACCACTGATAAAGCACAAAGCACAAAGAACAAAGCACTGAATGTCGCGTAGATCTACCTTCTGGTCCATTCGTTCGCCGATGCCTCGACGGACGGCTTTGTTGCTGGGCCTGGTCGCACCCGCGCTCGTCTTGGGTGCTTGGTGCGTACTGACCTACGGCCGTCTCGTTGAGCCGAGCTTTCTACCAAAGCCAACTGAGGTCATCCGCGGCACGCTGCAACTGTTCCTTCACTACGATCTCGCAACGGCGATCCTGATCTCGACGAAGCGGATCGCCATTGCGTTTCTTCTCGCATCAGCGATCGCGTTACCTCTCGGTATCCTGATGGGTGCGTTCGATCCCATCAATCGGTTCTTCGAACCGATCGTGGCGCCGCTGCGGTATATGCCGATCTCGGCGTTTATTCCGCTGCTGATCCTGTGGTTCGGAATTTACGAGAAACAAAAGATCGCGTTTCTGTTCCTCGGCGTATTTGTCTATTTGTTACCGGTGGTGGTGTCTTCGATTCGGCTCGTGCCGGAGGAGTTGGTCCAAACAGCACTAACGCTGGGTGCGTCGAAGTTTCAGGTTGTGCGGACCGTATTGGTTCCTGCCGCGTTGCCGGAGATCTTTGACAGCTTTCGCGTGATGAACGCCATTGCGTGGACTTACGTCATTCTGGCCGAAGCCGTGAATCCTGAATACGGTCTAGGTTACATGGTTGAGCTCGCGCGGACGCATCACCGCGCGTCGTGGTCCTTCGCGGGCCTGCTGGTGATCGGCGGCATCGGATTGTTGACCGACTTTCTCATTCGACTCATCTCCAGCTTGCTGTTTCGCTGGCGTGAAGCATCCTGAACCGAGCAATTATGCCTGACGATCAAGGTCCAACAGTGCTTCCGCAGTCCGGCGAACCTGGCACGATTGCCGTCGATGTCGGGGTTCAGCCGCAAGCGAAAGGCACTTACAAAGCAGATCAAAGCGGCGTGCCGCCAAAACTGCGCGTCAGCAATCTGAGTGTCACTTACATCGATCGCAAGGGTAATCGCACGGAAGCCGTGCGCGACGTATCATTCGACATTCTTGATAAACCTGAGTCGGGCGAGATCGTGGTGTTTCTTGGTCCATCAGGCTGCGGCAAGTCGACGATTCTGAAAGCGGTTGCCGGGCTTCTGCCGCCGACTGAAGGTGAAGTTTTAGTTGACGGTAAGCCCGTTACTGATGTGGGTCGCGATCGCGGGATGGTGTTTCAGGCTTACACGTCGTTTGGTTGGCTTACGGTACGCGACAATGTCGAGTATGGTCTAAAGCTACAGGGCGTTAAGAAGTCGGAACGCAGGAAAGTTTCCGATGCGATTCTGAAATCCGTCGGACTTGCTGACTTCGCGGATCGTTACCCGAAAGATCTTTCCGGCGGCATGAAACAGCGTGTGGCTATCGCGCGGACCCTCGTCAACAAACCGCGCGTGGTACTGATGGACGAGCCGTTTGGCGCGCTCGATCCGCAAACGCGTTGGGGCATGCAGAGCCTGCTGCTCGACATCTCGCGGGCTGAAAACAACACGATCCTGTTCGTCACTCACGACGTGTCTGAGGCTGTTTATCTCGCCGATACGATCTACGTTCTGTCGCACCGTCCCGCAAGAATTCTGCACCAGGTCGACGTGCCTGCGTTCCCTGTGCGCGACATTGCGCTAAAATCGGCGCCGGAGTTTCGCGCGGTGGAAAAGAAGTTGCTCGACCTGATCTACGCCCCCGCCAAGCCATGACTAGCACGTTCAAAATCAAGCGGTTCGGTATTTCGGCTGCGGCCGCCTGATGTGCGGCTGGGCTAAGCCCTGCCGTCTCCATTCACGATGGGCAGTGAAAAACAGCAGATGAGTAAACCGCCGCAGCAGGCGATACGAAAGGACGGTGTGCCGGTGAACGTCACACCGCTGCGCGACGATACGCTTGCGGCCACGCGGGCCTTCGTCCGTCAAAAAATTCACGAGAAGCGGTCGTATGTAAAGAAGGCTTTCGCAAATCCGTACAACCTGTCGCTGCTCGCAGGTGGTCTCGTTGCATCGGCACTGACGCTTAATCCGTTGCTGGCGATAATTACAGTCGGTTTGGAAGTGCTATGGATGTCGAATGCCCCCGGATCGAAAAAATTACAAGAGTGGTTGTGGGATCCGCAATATGATGCGGAGGAACAGGCGCGGGATGAGGCGGCACGCGCGGAGCGATTGAAACATCTCGAAGAGGGCGATCGGCAACGAGTTATTGATCTGATCGCGCGACAACAGGAGATTGACTCGCTTGCAGAACAAAACCCATCGTTCACTGGAGAACTGCTTCGAACTGAGCTGACGAAGACCGATCGTCTGGTCGAAGCCTTTATCGAAATGGCAGCGACGTGTGGACGTTACGAGTACTATCTCGAATCCGTTGACGTAGGCGAGCTTGAACGAGAGCGTCGCCGCTGGGAAAACATCGCCAAGGCCCCGGACAAGCGTGCGGCTGAAACGCAGATCGCGGGCAAGAACCTCGCCATCATCATGAAGCGTTTCGACAAGATGAAGGAGATTCGCCACTACCTCATGCTGGCGCGCGGTCAACTCGATCTCATCGAGAACTCTTTTCAGTTAATCGCGGATCAGATCGTTACGATGCAATCGCCGCAGGAGTTGACCGGACAACTTGACGAACTGCTCGACGGCGTTGAGTCGATCAAACAGACCGCCGCGGACACTGAGCGGCTCTTGAATCCAATGGGCTTAAAGGATCTGAACATATGAGCGAAGCGCGCGTGCTTCCCGTCTGGGCCGAAGATTTGCGGCGACGTTATTTGCGTGGCGAGGCGTCGATGTTTGTGCTGCACGGCAACGTTTACGACGTCGTTCTTTGCAGCAAGAAGATGATGTCGCTCACGGAGTTTTTGACCGACGTACTGCTCAAAGATTCGAAAGAAACGATTGCGGTCTACAACGTTGCCACCGGGGCGCGTTTTACGAAACGCACCAGTAGTTTGACTGGTCTTGAAGACTTACTGCTCGCGACGGAAAAGGAAAAGGTGTTTGCGGCGCTTGAGCGTTTGCTGATTGGGTCGACGAAAACCGCCGTCATCATGGAGTACGCGGAAGCGATCGCCCCGGCTGGCGATCCGAACTTTCAAAGTGAATCAGATCGCGCAGCGATTGTGACGTTGCATCGCTGGTCGTCGCTGCCGGAGATCGAACGGGGCGACAACGTTGTTTTGCTCATTGCGGAGAACCTCGCGGAATTGGCACCGAAGTTGATTTCAAATCCAAAGGTCGCGGTTGTTGAAGTGCCGATGCCGGATCATGCTACCCGGCGGGAAGCGGCGCGTCTCGCCGACTCGCGTTTGACGGAGAAGGATTGCGAACGTTACGCGGGCATGACGGCGGGTTTGAAGGCGATCCAGATCGCGTCGATACTCACGCCGCAGCCCGCGGAGGAAGAAGAATTTGCGGAGCGTGAAACGTTCATCAAGGGTCTGTTAGGTAGTGGTGCTGACGCCGCTGGACGCGCGCACAAACTCGCGACGCTTACGAGCAACATGAACCGCGACGAGATCAAGGAGCTTGTCGCGCCGACTGCCACGACACCCGCGCCCGATCCGAACCTGCCGACCCCATACGAACGTGCTCGCAAAGAAGCTGACCGGCTGATCGCCAAGCGCAAGCGAGAGATACTCGAGCGTGAGTGCTTTGGTCTGGTTGAGTTTGTCGAACCGGCGCACGGTTTTGAAGTTGTCGGCGGTATGGAAGAGGTCAAGAAAGATCTGATGGTGATCGCAGAGAGTATTCGCGAAGGACGAACGAGCCGAGTCCCCATGGGCATACTCTTCACTGGTCCAATGGGCACCGGAAAGACGTTTGTTGCCGAGGCTTTTGCGAAAGAATGTGGGTTGACGACGATCAAGTTGAAGAACTTTCGATCGAAGTGGGTCGGCGCCACGGAAGGGAACCTGGAAAAGATTCTGAACGTGATTCGCGCGATCGGACAGGTCGTAGTGATCATTGACGAAGGCGATCGTGCGTTTGGCAACACTGACGGCGAAGGTGACGGCGGTACGTCGTCGCGCGTGATTGCGCGTATCAAGGAGTTTATGTCCGATACGTCGAATCGCGGGCGCATCCTGTTTCTGGTGATGACCAATCGGCCCGATAAATTGGACGTTGATCTGAAACGCGCCGGACGTCTCGATAGAAAGATCCCGTTTCTCTACGTGCAGACACCGGAAGAGGTCGAGTTGGTGGCGAAGGCTTTGTTGCGTAAGAACAAGATCAAGACCGGCGTCGATCTGGAAACGATTCGCGATGGGTTTTCAAGCAAGCTCGTGGGTTACAGCAATGCCGATATCGAAGCGGTAATACTGCTGGCGAATGAGGACGCCGCACGCGAAAGCGTTGGAAAAGAAGGTGAGAGTGGTGACGCGCCGGTCCTGGACCGTCACTTCCTGCGCGCTGCGGTTGATTACTTCCCGAGCCGGGACCAGGAGCTGTTGGACTACATGGAACTGCTGGCCGTCTTCGAATCCTCGAGCCGTCGTCTATTACCCGCAAAGTACGCGTCATTAACGCCGGAAGACCTCGACGCCCGCCTCCGCCACCTCCGCGCCATTGTTGGCAACCGGCGGTAGTCGCCAGCGCGTGTGAGTAGTAATGAAATGAGAGTTGTATTCGACACGAGTGTTCTGGTTGCGGCGGCGAGATCGCGCCGAGGAGCGAGCTTCGCGCTTATCAGCTCGATTCCTAATGACCGCTTTCAGTTGTGCCTGTCGGTTGCACTTTACGTTGAATGGCAGGCAGTTTTAACTCGAAAGGAAAACTTGCCTCCAGGCGCGAACGAAGACGATGCTCTCGGATTTCTTCGCTATCTCGCGAGCCAGTCTCACGTACAAGAGATCCATTTCGTTTAAAAGGCGTTCAACTTTGGGAATTTGAGCCTCTCGATACGGCCGAAAATGCGGCGAAAGTCGTGGGAACGCTCGCGATTAGTTTCAAATTACGATAGAACGGGTATAATCACCGTCCTCAAAACTCATACGCCAGGGAGGTTCCTGAATGCCGAAGATCGAAGCAAACGGAATAAAGATCTATTACGAACAGCAGGGAGTTGGCGAACCGCTGATCCTGATTCCATACCTGACTGCCGACAACGCTTGTTACGCGTTTCAAGTCGCCGAATACGCGAAATATTTCACTTGCATCACGCTTGATTTGCGCGGCACAGGCAGGAGCGAAGGCACAGGTGACGATGTTTCGATCGAATTGTATGCCGACGATATAGCGGCGTTCATGCAGGAGTATGGGATTCCACACGCGCACATTTCCGGTTTGTCGCTTGGAGCGGCTATTGGCATGCGTCTGGCGGCCAAGCACCCAATCAAGGTTAAAACACTGTCGTTGCACAGCGGTTGGTCCAAGACTGATCAGTACCTCAAGACGGTGGTCGAGGGATGGCGGTCAAGCGCCAAGGGTTTGAACAGCGTAACCGAGATGGTGATCACGAGTATGTTCCCGTGGTGCTTGACGCCTGAGATGTACGCCACCAGGTTTGATCAAATACAGAGGTTAGCTGGATTCCTTCGCTCACGGCCCATAACGATGTCGGTGGCGAGCTTCATGAAGCAAGCAAAAGCCGTGATTGAACACGACGCGGAGGCGTTACTGGGCCGGATCAAGGCGCCGACGCAGGTGACCTTTGGCGGTCGAGATCAACTTACCTCGCTGCGCTTTGCGGAGACATTAACAAACGGTATTGAAGACGCGGAGTTGCTGGTTTTCGAAGATTGCGCACACGCAGCGATTTACGAGAAAACCGAAGAGTTCAACGAGCGAACGCTCGAGTTTCTCAAACGAAATAGTCAATCAATGGTCGCATCTATGTGATCTGGGTCTAAGGAAGATCACAGATCACATAGACAAACTTAGATTAGGTGTTGTGACGCAGAGACGCCTCCTGATCGGAACGATCCTTTTCCTCCCGATTGTCCTGTTCCTTGCCGAACGCCCCGCCGACCGGTTTCGCCGGTGGAATGGCTGAATAACCGTCACGAGCACGATCTTGTTTTTGCGCGTCTGAACGTACGCCAGTCTTCTGAGAGTTTTGTTGGTCCATCGTCCCTTCCTATGCTTGAATTGCGGATGGTTGCCGCGTGTTGTCTCCCTCGATCGATCCGTTTCCTTGTTTCGAACCGAAGTGCAACAGGTCATTGAAACCTCTGTTAGCTACGCCGCGTGTCAGCAGCAGCAAACCGGCAGTTCCCAAACCTGCTCCCAACGCATCGCGTCGCTTACCGCCATACGCCGCTAACACTCCGCCGAGTGCACCGGCAACGAAGCGAGCTGCCGGCGACCAGTTGTCCTGAAAGAACTCGAACCGGCTACCCTGCCGCTCACGTCCACCCTGCAACGCCGGATAGTTGTCTGCCGCAGCGTGAGGATCGAGATCGTTAATCACTTCGTTCACACCCGAAACTCGATTCACGCATGCCAGCAGGTACGGCACCTCGTCCATAAGAATCGGTCCTGAAAGAGTGACCACTCCCTCTTGCGCGGTCACTTCAATCGCGTGCGGATGCGAAACAACCCGACCAAGCTTCGAGCGGACACGATCAGTGAGTTTGGTGTCATCAACGGGTTCGGATTTGAAAGTCGACTGAATACCGCTCGCGATTCCCTGGGCGCGGTTGCGTATGTCGCGTGCTGTTACCTGAGCCGCCTCGCTCGTCTTCCTTGCCGACCACGCACACTTGTCGCGCAGCATGGCGCGTCGTCGCTTGCCACGATCTGGATCGAGCAGAAACATGAGACCGGTTCCGAGTCCCAGACCCGCGCCAAACGTTAGTCCTTTATTCATCGCTCATCGTCCTCCTTCAGGAAAATAACGCGCAAATCTGGTTCCAATACGCTTGCAGACAGGTACACACATTGCTTTCTGTAGTGGAACAGTTTCGAGCACTGAGTGGCGTGTGTGCTAGTGGTACGTGCATGCGGATATTCGTTTTGTTTTCATGCAAAGCTAAGTAACAAAGAAGGGAACGACAGATGCCGGAAAAAGAGACGCTCGAACGAGCACGTCAGGACAAACGCGAAGGGAAGGCGGCGAGCACACAGGCAGGCGAGTTTGTTCGCGAGGAGATTGAGCATATTCGTGAAGGGAAACATGGCGCGCGCTCGACGAAGCAAGCGATTGCGATCGGACTATCGAAAGCGCGTCGCGCCGGTGTGGATCTACCTGCGTCCAAAGGATCGTCGAAGGAGACGAAGGAACAAGCTAAGCGCGATATGCGCAAGGCCTCGAAAGGTGGAACGAAAAAGACATCCGCAAAGCGATCACGTGCAACGCGAGCAGCGCTGAAACGTGAAGGGCGCAGTGCGGCGTCGAAGACAGCTCTTTCGCGGCAGGCGCGCGCGGCCGCAAAGAAACGTTCCGCTGCCGACCGTTCGCGCGCGGCGAAGAAAGCCGCAAAAACCAGAAAAAAATAAATTGTTTCGGGTCTTCATTGCGCCTTCGCGCCTTTGCGGGAGTCAGTTTGCAACCCAGTGCATCTACCTGCGCGAAGTATGTCTCCCGCAAAGGCG
>DASRPN010000029.1:0-20071 GCA_035646355.1 Pyrinomonadaceae bacterium
GCGGGCAGCGGCTTTGACACTGTGCTTGCGGTCTACACCGGAAACGCCGTCAACTCGCTCTCGCTTATCGGTAAAAATGATGACGTCGATCCGGGTGTCGTCACTACCAGTAACGTGCAGTTCACGGCGTCAGCCGGAACCACGTATCGCATTGCCGTCGACGGTTACAACAACTCCGGTTCGGGTGGCGATATTGGAACGTTCTCGCTCAATTGGGCGCTCAGCGGTTGCGGTAATTCGTGGGTGCCAACTGTGCTCAACTCTAATCAGGTCGAGTTCCGGAGTTGGACCATCAACGGCCAAACTTTCGTCTATGTGAAGCTCAACTATCCGGATGCCGGTTTCCGCGTGGCTAACTGGGGCACGCCGGTTTTGAGTGGGCCAAACCAATTTACGCTGGATTCGAGCATTGAGCGTTTTACGGGTGCTTCAGCACAGGTTATTAGCAACGACGCCAACATCTTCAACCTCGGAACTCTTTCCGTAGGCACGTGGGGATTTGGTTTCAGGAACTCGGGCACCCTCGTCGCTTCACACGTAATAAATGTCAGTGCGCTGCCGCCGCCACCAAGCCCGATCGACAACGCGATGGAGTTTGTGCGCTGGCAGTACAAGGACTTTCTGCGACGTGAACCGGATGGTCCAGGGTGGGCTCACTGGACCGGCGAGATCACGATGTGCAGCGATCCGACCAAACGGTTCCCCGGTGAGACTGAGCCGGCATGTGTCGAGCGCAAGCGAGCGAACACGAGCGCGGCGTTTTTCTTCTCGCCGGAATTTTTGAACACTGGTTACTTTGTCCTGCGAGTCTATCGTGGTTCGCTCGGCCGCATGCCGCACTACGGTGGTGGAACAGGAAGCAACAGCGAATTCACGCGCGATGCAGGAACGGTTGCGACCGGAATCGTCGTGAATGACGCGCTCGCGCCAGCCGTCATCAATAACAACAAGCAGGCGTTTGTGAATGAGTTTGTTACGCGTCCGGAGTTTCGCGCGATTTACGACGGTCTCAGTAATACTGACTACGTCAACAGACTATTCCAGACCACGGGCGTCAACCCCGCGTCTAACGAGAAACAGGCGTTGATTGATGGTCTGGATAACGGTAGCGAGACGAGAGCGAGCGTGTTGTTCAAGGTAGTTGATGGCACGACGACAACAGCGGGCGGGCTCCTCTTCTTTAACACAAACTACGGGAAAGCGTTCTACGACAACCTGTTCAACGCCGCCTTTGTGCAGATGGAATACTTCGGCTATTTGCAACGCGATCCTGATCCCGCCGGCTACAACTTCTGGTTAGGGAAGTTGAACCAGTTTGGCAACTGGGTCGATGCGCAGATGGTGCTGGCGTTCATCACCTCGCCTGAGTATCGCTCGCGGTTCGGACCTCCATAACACGGATTGAGTACCGATCTACACGGACGAGCCGCACGAACCAAAGCCAGGCTAATTATTTTGCCGGCAGTGCTGGCTGCCTGCCTTGGCATTTTTCTTTCGTCCACTCGCACTACTCAACCCGTGCACGCCTTCTCCGCTGGTCCACCCGCGGGTTACACCGGCGCTCCCGGTGAAGAACCGGAAGCTTGCGCCGAGTGTCACGTGCCGCCCGATGCCGGGTCCGGCACCATCTCCATCACCGCGCCGCAAACGTACGTTCCCGGTCAAACTTATCCAGTCACCGTCACGCACTCTAATCCCGATCCCACGCGACAGCGCTGGGGGTTCCAACTTACTGTCCTCGACACGTCTGACGAGAAAGCCGGCGAACTTCAGAACACAACTCCGCTCACGCAGATACTGAACAACCAGGGACCGGGAAACGCGCGCCAGTACATCGAGCACTCAGCAGGCGGGACTTTTATCGGACAATCGAACGGCGCGAGTTGGACTTTCAACTGGACCGCTCCCGCGGAAGACATCGGTCCGGTCACGTTCTACACGGCAGGCAATCAGGCAAACAACGACGGCAACACTTCCGGCGATAACATCTATCGCACGTTCGTGGCATCAGCGCCCGCATCAACCACGCCTGACTTTGCACTCGACATTTCGCCATCAATAAGAAACGTAGTCGCCGGAGCGCAGGCGCAGTACACGATCACGATCATTCCGCTCGCAGGTTTTACCGGTGCGGTTAATTTGAGTACCACGGGAGCTTTTCCGGCAGGTGTCACTATCGCTTTTAATCCGGCGACGGTGACGATTACCGATGCAACGTCAAAAACCGCGACGTTGACGTTCTCGACTACCAGCGCCACTCCGATCGCTAATCATTCATTCAACGTTGAAGCGCAGTCCGGAAGCCTGACACATTCGCAGTCCGTTGGTCTCAACGTCGTGAGTGCAACGACTGCCGATCTATCGATCGTTAAGACTGCTTCGCCAAATCCCGGACAAGTCGGCATACCCCTCTCGTATCGCATCGTCGCGACGAACAATGGACCAGCAGCGGCAACGAACGTCATCATAACTGATACTTTGCCCGCAGGCGTGACTTTCGGATCATCGTCGGCAACCCAGGGGACGTGCAGCGGAACAACGACGGTAACGTGCAATTTCGGCAGTCTAGTGTCCGGCACGAGTGCTGTGATGACGATCACCGTCACGCCAACGGCGCAAGGGCAACTCGCAAACACAGCAACAGTCACAGCAGGCGAGAGTGATTTCGACACGGCGAACAATTCATCGTCGATCACGACGTTCATTCAACCAGGCGCGGCAACTCCTTCGATGACCGATCCGAACCTGACCGTCAGTACCGTGGTCAGCGGCTTGGACCAGCCAACGAGCATCGCGTTTCTCGCGGCGAACGATTTCCTAATTCTCGAAAGAGCGACTGGACGAGTAAAACGGGTCGTTAATGGTGTCGTTTCCAGCACGCCACTCGATTTGCCGGTGAACAATGCTTCTGAACGCGGGTTGCTCGGCATCGCGTTGCATCCGCAGTTTGCCGCCAACGGCTTCGTATATCTGTTCTGGACCGAGAGCACCACGGCGGTCGATACGTCGAACATCGATGAGATACCGCTGCTCGGCAATCGCGTAGATCGTTACGTGTGGAACAACTCAACCCTCACGTTCGATCGCAATCTGATCATACTGCGCGCGTTGCAGCAGGATTCCGGTCAACCGGCGCGTGGCAATCACAACGGCGGCGTCATCCGTTTTGGACCAGACGGCAAGCTCTACATCATCTTTGGCGACAACGGCCGCCGCGGGTTCTTACAAAACAATGTTACCAACCTTGCTGTGACCGACGACCAGTTTGGTGGACCAACGCCTGACAATGCTCATATGACCGGAGTTGTTTTGCGTTTGAACGACGACGGTTCTACGCCCACGGACAACCCGTTTTTCAACGCCGCCTCTGGTTTGACCGGCGAAGCAGGTGAGAATGTAAAGAAAGTTTTTGCTTACGGAGTTCGCAACAGTTTCGGTATGGCTTTCGATCCGATCGCCGGAACTTTATGGACTCAGGAAAACGGCGACGACGCGTTCGACGAGATCAATCGGGTAACTCCGGGCTTCAACGGCGGTTGGATCCAAACCATGGGCCCGCTTAGCCGCATCGGCGAATTCAAGTCAATCGAGTTGACCTACGCCGCCGGTAATCTTCAACAACTGCGCTGGCCGCCGTCGAACATCGCCGCAACGCCGCAGGAAGCGCTGTCGCGTCTCTACCTGCTGCCCGGCGCGCAATATCTCGATCCGGAGTTCAGTTGGAAGTATGCGGTGGCGCCCTCGCCGATCGGTTTCGTAACTGGAAAAGCGCTCGGCGCACAGTTTGAAGGTGACCTGCTGGTTGGCGCCTCGCGCACGACGCTGCTCAACGGTTTCCTGTTTCGCTTCAGACTCAACGCTGACCGGCAGCACTTTGTCTTCACCGATCCGCGACTCGCCGATCGAGTTGCCGACAATACGGACAAGTTCGATCAAACCGAAAGTGAAAGCCTCGTGATTGGCAAAGACTTCGGTGTGACTACAGACATCGTCACCGGTCCGAATGGCAACGTGTTTGTCGTTTCACTCTCGAACGGCAGCGTTTACGAGATCAAAGCTAAACCAAACCCGATCGATGATGCCGCGTTTTTCGTCGCGCAGCACTACCGCGACTTTCTCAATCGCGAACCCGACGCCCCAGGTCTCGCACATTGGACCAACGAGATCACAGAGTGTTCCGATCCGGCAAAGCGACACCCCGGAGAGTCGCTCGAAGCGTGCACGCAACGTAAGCGCGCGAACACGTCGGCCGCGTTTTTCTTCGCGCCGGAGTTTCAGAACACGGGTTCGTTCGTGTTGCGCGTCTACTGGGGAACGCTGGGCAAACTGACTTCCGCTCAATGCCCGGGCGTGCCGCAGAACCTGCCGGGTCATTGTCGTCCGCGTTTCACGGAGTATATCGCCGACATGGCCACTGTGGCCCAGGGCATCGTCGTCAACAACGCGTTGGATCCAGCCGTTATCAACGCCAACAAACGTTCTTTCGTCGATCAATTCGTGAATCGCGCGGAGTTCAAAACAGCATACCCCGACGCGATGACCAATGCTGCCTTTGTCGACAAGTTATTTTTCACCACCGGCATCACCCCCACTGCTGATGAACGCAATGCGTTGATTAATGGTCTGACTGGTGGAACGGAAACGCGTTCAAGTGTCGTCTTCAAAGTCGTGGACGGGGCGCAGACGACCGCTGGTGGCCTTTTGGTGTTTCAGACTCCATATGGCAAGGCGTTTTACGATAAGGAGTTTGACGCGGCGTTCGTCTTCATGCAGTACATCTGTTATCTGCGTCGTAATCCGGATCAGGCGGGTTACGATTTCTGGCTCGCCAAGTTGAAGCACTTCGGTAATTGGGTGGACGCAGAGCTGGTGCTGGCGTTCATCATCTCGCCTGAATACAGATCTAGATTTGTGCAGTGAGTCTGTGGATCTTTTCCGCTACTCGGAGGGGGGAGTCGTTGTCCGCGGTCATTTCTTTGGACCACGAGCCCATGATGGCGCCCGCTCGTTGTGCCAGATTGTAGGCGGCGTGTTTTAGTTTGAAGTGACGCGCATTCTTACAGAGAGAGATTATCGTGTCGACATAGGCTTTCGGATGATGTTCTGTTTCTACAAGGCGGCGTCCGTGTTGGCCCATGCGCGCGAAGCGCTCAGGATCCTGCAGAAAACTTTCCAGCTGCGCACGAATGTCGGCGACCTCGTTCTCAGGTCGAACATGGGCAACAGCGTCCGCTGACAAAGACGCATACCAGCCTACGCGCGTTACCAAACTCGGCAGCGCATGCTCCCAAATTCGAAGTTGACTCGCCGACGCCTCACCCATCGTCGGATAACGAAGATTAATCGCGAGCTGAGCGTTGCTGAGTGCGTGGTCCAACTCCGCCAACGGCGTGTAACCGTGTACCGTCACGGCCTGCTTCAGATTCAACGTCTGAATGCGTTGCCGTAGAGTTTTTGCGTCGTCGATCTCGCCGTAGATGTCCAACTTGAATAGATTCTCCGGCTGTTGAGAGAGCGCTTCCAGCACGGCATCGAGCCGGCGATTTCGCCCGATGTGGCCGAAGATGATCAATCGGTACGGCTGTGACGGCCGACCATCTGTCTTTGCAGATTTCAAAATGGGCGCGGATGGCAGCGGCGCGTAAAACACCGGGCACCGGTTCGACCTTCGTAACTCGTTGAAAGCATCTTTCGTATGGACCACCGCGCCGAGTGCGTGCTCGAGCACGGCGCCGGTCATCGAAAATCGTTGCGCCATGAAATCGTAATCGCCTTGCCGTGCGCTCACGAAATCCGTGGCGATGCTCAGCCCCTCTTCACCGTAGTGGCTCTCGATTAGTTTCAGATAAGCAGCGTGATCGCGCCAATGTCCGCGGTACAAGCTCTCAAAGAAGTCGTGCAACCGTACGTCGTGCAGGATGACGATGCCCGGCGACTGCCTGCTGACCTGCCAGATCGCCGCATGGTGCAAATGGTTGTTGCCGATGTTGTAGAAGCTGAGTTCCGCGCGATTCAGTTCCACCCAATCGATACGCTCCGGTTGATAGTGACGAACCGTGGCGTACTGTTCGAGTTGCGCGTCCCAACCTGCGCGATCGGTCCACAATGTGACCTCCGCCCGACTGCTAAGTTCGGAAAGAATGCCAAACGAATAATCCGCAATGCCGGATTTTGCCGGTGGCAAAGGTGAGAACCAGTTGAGTCTCATGCGAGTAATTTACTGATGACGGTTTCCCAGGAAAGATTGAGACTCTCGTAGCGAGCGCGTCCTGCTTCACCCCACGTCTTCGCCTGTTGGCGGTTTTCCCAAAGCGAATCAAATGTATCTGCGAGTGCTTCTGGTGTGGGTTCCGCGATCAGTCCGGTTTCGTGATTGGTGATAAATTCGAGTGGACCACCCGAGTCAATGCAGGTGATGACGGGTTTGGAAGCAAGCATCGCTTCGAGCGTGACGTAGCCGTAGTCTTCGTCTGTAGGCGGATAGATGACAGCGATCGCGTGCGCGTAACGACGCCGCATTTCTTCGCCGCTTATCGATCCCAACCATTCCGCGCGTTGTTGAACTTTTAACTTGCGCCCCAGTGATTTCAGTTCGTCTGCATACGAAGGCTGGTCTGACGTGCCCGCGAAGACGATGCGTACCGGATTGCGGGTGTGGGCCAGCGCCTCGAGCACGAGTGCTTGTCTTTTGGGAATACAGAGACGGCTGGGAAAGAACAGGTAGTCTTCCGCTGGCCCACAGTAGAAGCGTTCGGCGTCGGGTGGCGGATGGTAAAGCGGCGTCGAGTCGATGTCGCAGAACTTTTTCAATCGCCGGGCGACGTTGCGCGAGTTTGCAAAGACCGCTTTGGCTTGCGGGATCAGCTTCCGATCAGCTTGTTGAATCACTTCCCGAACGTGCGTGCCGTTTGGGAAGTAGACCAGATCGCTTAGCGGGTGGTCCCAGAGTTCGTACGCAGTTCGATGCTGGTGCAGGATCCACAACACTTTGTTCGGATGCGGGATCAGGTACGCCGGAAATTTCAAACCGATGACGCGATCGACCGGCGTTCCCGCGACTTCTGTAATGTCGAGCAGTTGGCAGGCCAGCATGTGATCGAGGATCTTTTCCGGCGGGTACCACTTGAAGGGGATCGCCAGTATTTCCGCTTCGTGACCAAAGCGGCGCAGCGCGTCGCGCAGGCCTTCAGCGTGGACTTCAGCGCCGCCGCGTATGAACGGCACCTGGACGGTAGTGATCAGAACCCTCAATCGTTTGTGCCTTTTTGCGTCTTCAACTTGTGCCTTTTGTGTTTGCAGTTTTCCACCCCAGCACCGCGTAGTCCATTGGACCATAGAAGAGGCCGTTGAACCGCTCGGCGAGTTCACCCTCACCGGCGACGCGGCCCGTCTCCCACGGATGCAGGTTGAGCACTTCGACGGGATCGAAGCCGCGGTTGTCGAACAGAAACTGCATCAGTTCGCTGGGAAGTGGATGCTTATGGGTGGGATCGAGATAGAAGAAATTGCTGCCGACGATCACGTTTTCGGGATTGGGTGTTTCGAAGATTGCGACACCGCCCGGACGCAGTACGCGCAGTACTTCATCGAGCAGTGTTACAAGCGTCTCGATTGAAACGTGTTCGATGATGTGAAAACCAGTGATGGCGCCGGCACTCGCATCCGGGAGGCTTTGCAGGTGCGCGAGGACGTCGGTCTCGACGACTTCAAGACCTCGTGCACGACATTGCTCGATCGCAACAAGGTTCTTCTCGACGCCACGCGCATAGATTCCGCTCTCTTTCAGGAGTTCGAGCCACTCACCACGGCCGCAACCAAGATCGACCAACCCGTAATCGCGTAGTGGTTCAACATAAGGCAAGTAAACCTTAAATCGTTCCTTGATCTCCTCACGTGTACCACGGAAACGATCTTCGAGCGCGGCATAAAGTCCATCGAGGCGAACCGTGTCGAGGCCTTTAACCGATGCACCATGGATCCTGTGTTGTAACAGTTCTGTTTCCTCGAGAGTGCGCTTTTCGATTGCTTGCGTTTCCGTCCGGAGTTCTGTGAGTTGCTTTGACAGCGCCTCTTCAACTCGCGAAACTCCCTGATTGATCTCCGCTAATCGAGCGGAAACCGCGTTGATGAAGTCAGCGATCTGCTGGTTCTGCGATAGAACGTAACCGGCAAACTCGCGCTGGTCGCGAACCTGACGGGGAAGCCGCGCGAGAGCGATTGCGAGGCGTATGAAATAGCCCACGACCGGAACGTGGCCCAACTGTCGCACGACGGCAGGCAGCGTCAACCCGTCGAGTTCAACTCCCTTCGCCTTGCCTTCATTTGAATAGCGCAGTGTGGCGAGTAGATCGATCTTGTTGAATTCACCGCTGCGTATGCGTTTGAGATCGCGAGCGAGTTCCGTTGCGTCCGGCGGCCGTTTCAATACGGCGCGGTAAGAGTTATCGACAAACGCACGATCGTGATATCGCAGGAGGTCGCTGATGTGGTATCGATTGTTCGAGCGTGGTTGGAAGTCTGGTTGCAGCTTCAGTTCAGGGAAGGCCGAAGAATGGGGACTTGCCGTCGCGGGCGACAGGTTCGTAAATCCCAGATCGTCGCGGTGTTTCTGAGCTGCAATTGACTCGCGAACGACTGCCGCCAAATCGTCTATCTCGATTCGTGGCTGTTCTGGCTTGATCATAGATAGATTGACCGCTGAGGAACGATTCATTTCATGCGCATTGGTCTCGATGGTCTGCCGCTGACTCAGCTCAAGACCGGCGTCGGCACCTACACTTTCGAGCTGGCCCGAGCGCTCGCCGCCCACGCACCGGCTGACGACTTCCAGCTGGTGTCGCCGAAGCCCTTTGACCTCTCGGGTGGCGGGGTGCCACACCCTCCGAACCTTTCGCTGGTCTATTCCAAACCCAACCTGCTGGAGCGACGCTGGTGGTCACTTGGAATGCCGTCCTACATTCGTCGCAACTCGATCGCGCTCTTTCACGGGACGAACTTCGAAGTGCCGTTGCGGGGAAACTGCCCGACAATCGTCACAATCCATGATCTTTCCTTGCTGTTGCATTCTAGCACGCATGAACCGCGCGCAGTCTTGCGTGGGCGGGTGCGATTGCCGCGGATGGCGCGCCGGGCGACGCTCGTCATCACTGATTCGGAAGCGGTCCGGGAGGAGGTTTGCGAACACCTGCACGTTGCGCCTGAGAAGGTGTTTGCGATTCCGCTTGCGCCACGCGCCGAGTTCGCTCCCATGCCGGCAGGCGCGACCGGCGAGGTGCGCAAACGTCTCGGTATCGAGGATGAATTCGTTCTGTTTGCAGGGACGATGGAGCCGCGCAAGAACTTGCTTACGTTGATTAGTGCGTTTGAAGAAGTGCTGCGTTCGAGTGAGTTGCGGCCGCAACTAGTTGTCGTAGGCAAGGTGGGTTGGAAACAGACTGATGTATTAAAGAACCTTGAAAGAGCCGCTTTCAGCGATCGAATAAAGTTGACGGGTTACGTTTCTGACGCCGATCTGCGTGCCCTTTACTCGTCGTGCCGCGCTTTTGTTTACCCCTCGATATACGAGGGGTTTGGATTACCGCCATTGGAAGCGATGGCGTGCGGTGCTCCGGTGATCGCGACTGGGGTGCCTAGTGTGATCGCGAGTGGGGCGCGCGTGATTTCTGCTACAGACGTAAACGGATTAGCACGAAATATCGTGGAGTTGTTGAGCGACGCACGGGCGCGCGAGAGTGCGTCAGCAGCGGGGCTGACGCACGCGTCGAAATTTTCGTGGGAACAAACAGCAATGCTGACCAGGGAGGTTTATAACGAGGCCCTCACCAGGTCAGCATTGAGAGATGGATAACGTGTTCGTTAGAAGCGGTTCCGGTATTCAGGCGACAGGATAAACGCCAACACCATCTGCGCATCGACCCAATTGCCAAAGTGCTTCAACTTGCCGAGCCAGTGATTGAATCCATCCTGGTCCGGATTGCGACGCAGGTAGGCGATGTATTCGATGAACACGAACACATCGTCAAATTCCTTGTCGAAGAACGCTTTTCCATAGGTCGTGTCGAACTGTAGCAGGCCTCCAGTCGTCGTGGTGGTGCCGTCGACAACTTTGAAGACCACGCTGGCTTTGTTTGCCGGGTTCGCGTTGATTTCAGCGATCAGCGCAGTCCGGTCGGCATCCGGAATTGGAACGCCGGTGGTTTGACTAAGTTTGTCGACAAACTGAGCCGGCGTCAGGCTACCGTAGATCGCCGTAAACTCGGGTCGCGTAATGAAATTAGCTACGAACGCACGCTTGTTGGCGTTAATTACGTTCGGGTCGAGAGCATCGTTAACGACGATGCCTTGTGCGACAGTTGCCATGTCCGCGATGTAGTCGGTGTACTTCGGACGGCAGTGACCAGGAAGATTAAGAGGCACGCCGGGGCAGCCAGGATGATTGAGAAGCTTTCCTAACGTTCCCCAGTAAACACGCAACACAAACGAGCCGCCGTTCGCAAATTCCGGCGAAAAGAAGAAGGCCGCCGACGTGTTAGCACGTTTGCGTTCCCTACACAGCTCAAACGACTCGCCTGGAAATCGGTTCGCGGGTTCGCTGCACATCGTGATCTCGCCCGTCCAGTGCGCATGTCCTGGAGCATCCGGAAAACGGCGCAGGAAGTCGATGTAATGCTGGGCAGCAAAGAAATCGGCGTCATCGATGGTGATCGGGATGTTCGTCCCCGGGCGAAGCCGCAACGGCTTCACCTTAACGTCACCATAAAAAAGTTCGGATGGGAGGTTCGGGGTCTCAGTAACAATCCGCAGAGTTGGAGGACTTTGCGCCAGAGCGCCTCCAAAAGCAAACATCAGAATTAGCGCAACGAGAAACAGTTTCCGCATTTAATTTAGCTCCTAAACCTTGGTGGGATTGTCCTTTGACAAGACCTGAGGCTGGGGTCACTCCTGGGTTCCGCGACCACTGTCGGGACCGTTTTGGAGTATAAGAAATGCCTCTTTGCGTTGTCAATTCTATTGTCCGGCTGGCGGTTTCACCCACCGATTTTAGACGTTTTAGGCCCGTTTGTGGCCGAGAAGAAACTCATTCCAAGACCGTCATTTTGAAGTTTTCAACCCGGAACACGAGCACCCGGGGATCGAGCGGAGCGTCCACGCGCCGGCCATTACAGGCAAACTTGATAATCGATTCTCCCGGCGGAACCGTCATAGTTTTCGTGTAAAAGACCGGATTGGCGTTCGCCTTCAACTGGTCGGAAACAAGACCGCTGATGGTCACATCGGCAAACTCGTCATAACCGCTGACGAAAGACATCTCAATACTGACACGTCTCGGTTGTTGCGAAGTATTGTGAAAGCGGAGCTCACCCTCGCTTGAACTCCAGCGCCAGGTCTTCTCAGGCGAACTCTCGAGACCGGAAAACCCACCGCGCCAATCGAGAATCAGCGGATGGAGCGTTAGCGCCTCTTTTGCGCCCCAGTCACTCTCGGAATACGTTTGCCGCAGGCGCGAGATGTAGTCCGTCGTTTTGAAGAAGACCAGCCGGCGGTCCTCGCTTTCAATCGGTCCGATCTGTAGCGCGTTACGCAATTGTGCTTCCAGCGCGGCGGCTTCGTCCGGCGTATAGCCGTTTCGATCGACGTAGATCCCGCTAAAACCGGCGAAGGCAAGCGTCTCAACCATCTGTTCAACTGGCAGTGCCGAGATCTGTTTTAGCCAAAGATCGCCGGGACGGTTCTTCATCGTGCCGTAACTCCAGCGGAGGTGTTGTGAATGCAAATATCCCCGCAGGTGATCGTAGTCGACCATCTTCTTAAAGCGCGGATGTTCCGGAAACGGTACGTATGGCAGTTGAAAAACCATGGTGCCATTGGGAAGCGCGGAATCAAGGCCGTGTATGAAGTGCTCGTCACTCTGAAACTCAGATTTAATCTCTGCGAACTGCGGAACGTAAGCATTACTTGATTGATCGAGTAGCGCCAAAATCAGCAAGCCACTGAGTACAATATGAAACGCGAGACGCCCACGGCCGGGCTTCACCCGATTAACATAGACCCACTCGAGACCAAGAACGATGGCAATCAGCGAAAAGAATGCAATAAAGACACAGATCCGGTTGTAACTCCTGATCGCCGCCGACACGAACAAGGCAAACAACGACCCAAACCCCCCAATCGTCGCCAGCAGAACAGCAAAAACGTTTAAGACGCTGAGATCGGAGAGCAGCGCGTTGTGATCCGATCGCCGCAAGAAGAGCTGCCCGAGCAAGACGAGAAATCCGATGCTCCCGATAAGCCCAAGTGCGGCGGCGTCGCTTTCCGTAACGTTGGTATTTTGGTTGTAAAGGTGCTTGAGCTGGTTAAGACGACCGACGCGATGTCCGCTAATGGGTAACAACAACTGCGAGATCTTCAGACTGTAGATCTCAGGTCCGGCAATGCTTCGGTGCGCGATGCCGGCGTCGCCGTGTTTGTAGGTGTAGATGATCGTCGGCGCGTGGTTAACGAGCAACACGACGAAAGTGATAGCAATCAGAACGACGGCGACGCCCAACGGTTTCCAGCTTCGCTTAACTAAAGCCGCCGAGAGTCCCGCGACCAGCAAGAGAAAGCACGAAAAGAATGGATAGTAGACTCCGTTCGAACCCACCAGCACGCAGATCACGAGGCTCAACACGAACTTTGGACTGCGCAAATTAATACCGAATGGTCCACCGCCGCCGGTGAAGCGATCAGAAGCGACCCACACGAGGACCAGCACGACGAGCGGAATGAAGTAATATGCCGACAAGAACAGATGACTCTCGCCGCGCATGAAGTGGTACGGCAGAAACGTGTACACGAGGCTGCCGAAAAGCGCGATCGGATACGACAGGTTTAACTGACGAAAGACAAAGAGCGCTGAAATCGTGACGAGAGGAAACGTCAGCAGGTAGAAGATGTTCAGTACCAGGAATGGATCTTTTGCAAACAGACCGATGGTGGCGATGATCACCGCGGCCGAGTTATCTACCGCCGGCAGATCGTACATTTGCAGTCCGCCCGGTGCGCCGATCCGCGAGTTGTTCCAGTACCAGCCGTTATCGACGATGCTCTTAATGAACATCGTGTGAATCAGAGCGTCGCCATTGTAATGGAGAGGGACACGAAGGTCGGCTCGCCAGAGTTTAAGTAGGAAACATAGAATAAGCGCGCACAGAATCGTCGCTGCGACATATTGTGAGGCTCGCTTAAGACGATCGCTGTCGAGGAACCGGTTTTTCATCTGCTGTTTCGCTGGGCGCTCGTGTGGACGCGGGTGGATATTAACACTCGTGAGCGACAAGAGGCACAAAACAGAGCCATAAGGCGCAGACGCTTGCTGGCAAAACTCCGACAACTGTTCGACAACAAGTGGCTCGTTCGTCTCCGGCAGAATCAAAGTCTGCGCGACACGCTCTTCGTCTTCATCCTGACTCGCAGCCTCATCTTCATCATCTTCATCTGCGTGGGCCACCTTCAAGTCATCACCCTCATTGACGGGACAACGAACGTGCGCGAGGCGTTTGTTAAATTCGAAAACGTTTCGGTTGCGCGGCAATTGCGCAAGACGATGTGGCGCGCTGACGTGGCCCACTACATGGACCTGGCGGACAAAGGCTACCTGCACCAGCCGTTCGACATCGAAAACCACCGCAGCAGGCAGTTTGCCTTTTTCCCGTTGCATCCGTTGCTGCTTTGGCTCGTCAGCCATGTGACGAAGGACGTGATCCTCGCGGGCGCGGCGATGTCGAACCTGTTTCTATTCATTGGCCTGTTCTTCCTTCACAAACTGACGCTCGCGTTTGGTTACGACTTGCAGATTGCGCGGCGGACGATCTTCTACACCGCGACGTTTCCGGTCAGTTACTTTTTTTCAGTGCCGCTCACTGAAGCGCTGTTTTTGATGTTGACCGTCACCGCCTTCTACGCAGCGAAGAAAGAAAACTGGTGGGCCGCAGGAGCACTCGGTGCGTTCGCTTCGGCGGCTCGCATAAATGGCGTGCTGCTGTTACCGGCATTGCTCATCTTGAGCTGGCAGATGTATCGATCGTTGCAAATCAAAAAGATACTCGGCTTGCTGCTGGTCCCGGTCGGGCTTTGGGCCTACATGCTTTATTCGTGGTGGGCGTGTGGAGATGCTTTGGCGTTCCGAACCGCGGTGGCCCACTGGGGACGAAAAACAGACTTCCTTCTGACCGCGCTCATCAGATACCTGATTCATCCACACACGATCATCGAACCCTGGAATTTCAACCTGCTGAACGCAGCGTCGGCTCTGCTTTGTCTTTTTTGCGTTTATATTCTGATCCGGCGTCGTGAATGGGCACTGGCGGCCTATGGCTTTATGGCGATCTATCTGCCGCTTTCGTCGGGCCTGCTGCAATCGATGGATCGCTACGCTCTGACTGTCTTTCCGATGTACATAGGCCTCGCAATGGTGGCGAAATCGGAGCGCGTTGACACCACCATCCGGTTCGTTTTCGTGATCCTGCTGGGAATCATGACGGCGCTGTTTGCCGCAAACTACACGATGGCCGTCTCTTAAATGATCTCGAGGTCGCAGACAGCTATCGATAGATGACGATCGTCGTTGCTGTTTGGGTCGTGAAGCGCGGGCTGCCACGTGCGGCTGGCCTGAATATCAAGTTCAAATCGGGAACTGTTTCGTAGTCTCTCCGGAACATCCAACACCACTTCCAACCAGTCGTACTCGAATAGAGATAGGCTACACAGCTTTTCGCCATTCAATTCAAATTCCAATTCAATTGGTTGCGAACGCAGCTCCGGAACATGCGTCATCAATTGAAGCTTGATCTGTTTTAAATCCGTGGTTACGAATTGCAGCCGCGAGCGTTTGTCCATCCAGCGCGCGAGGCGAGGCGTTTCGTTCACTGAATACCAGCCGGCGCCAAAGGCCACCCGCGATCCAAACAAATCGCTACGATCGCGATGCGCGTTATAAAACGGTTCCGGTGGACCATCTGACGCCTTGACCAGCAAATACAAACCACTCGACGGCAGCTTCAAACCCAAATCCGAGATCTTGCCGAAGACGTAACCCATCGCCATATCAAACGCGTGCCGTTCGCTGAACGAGAGACCGCGAAGATACTCGATAAAGTCAGCGTCAAACGGAACGCCATATTCATCGTATTGCTTGATAAACTCGGCCACGCTCAAACAGAGCGTATATCGAGGCTCGGCTTGCACGTTCGCGAAGAACTTGCGAAAGCGCGCAGCAATCTCTTCGTCAACTTCCAAACCGATATGACCGTCGATTCCAATGAAGTGCGACAGTCTCTCCTCGTTCATCGACGAGTAATCGCCGTGTAGTTCCCGATTCAACGACTCGACGCCATGCATCGTGACGCCGCCGGGCTTCAACACGCGGCGGACCTCACCCAGCAGCACATCTTTTTCATTAAACGGAATATGGCCCAACACGTCGAGGCTGACGACGTAATCAAACGATCCTGTAGCAAACGGAAGCTTCGTCACCTCGCCTGTTAACGCTACGTCGTAACCATTCCGACGCGCGAGACCGACCAGTTCCGATGCGAAGTCGACACCCGCAAGGTAAACGTCCTTGCGTTTCAACAACGCGAGCATGCCCTCGCCGCAACCAAGGTCGAGCACCGATGAGCCGCGCCGCACGTTGTCGTAGACCCACATCGTGCGCGCAAAACTGATGTCGAAACGATTGATCGCATCGAAATGGCGTGCGTCGAGCACACCGCCGGTGAAGAAACGATCGCGATAGAACTTCGCGATGTCGTCGATTCCCGCTGCTTTTAGGAGATCCTCGTTTCTAATATTGCGCATTGCTGCATGGTAATGGTGGCGTTGAGATTGGCGACGCCTTCGATGGGAATATCGCTGAACACACGAAAGAACAACGCGCCGTCCATCCAGTCGAAACTTACGGCCGTGGGGCTATGGACCGCGATCGATACTGAATAGAGATCCGGCGCCAGCCAACAGTTGAACGAGAACGTCGTCTCGACAGTGTCGCCGCGTTTGTGACGGCCGCTGAACAATCCCTGCACGTGACTGTTTGTGCCGTAGAGATGAATCCCGTGTCGATTGCGGATGATGAAACCGTAAACCGGATCTTCAATATCTTCGTGAAACACGGCCTGCACGCGCACGTGAACGAGTTCTCCAGTCTCGACGAGTTTGACTGGCCGCCGCTCGCGGTTCAGCAGATCGACGTGCACGATCTCGGCGCTGCCGTTTCCGTGTCGATAAGTGAACTGTGGCGTCGTGTGTTCAGTAACGTCGGCGGCGGTCGCAGGGGATTTCTCGCGACGCCGTTGGTTAGCAAGGGCCAGTTGATTTTCAGCGTACGCCGCTTCCCGATCCATGATCACTTTCTGATAACGATCGAGCACGTCCGCGGGCGCGCCGTCGGCTGCCATGTGGCCGTTGTTCAAAAGAATCGCGCGACTACAGAGCGCGCGGATCGCTCCCGGATCGTGCGACACGAAAAGGATCGTCGTGCCGTTCTCCTGCATCTCCTTGATTCGACGCGTGCAACGATGCTGGAACACTGCGTCGCCGACCGACAACGCTTCGTCGACGATCAATATTTCCGGTGACGAGGCGATCGCGGTCGCAAAGGCGAGGCGTATGTACATGCCACTCGAGTAAGTCTTCAATGGCTGATCGATGAAATCGCCGATCTCTGCGAAGCCGGTGATCTCCGGGAGCAGTCGCTCGGTTTCAGCCTTGGACAGACCCATCAACGCGGAGTTCATAAAGATGTTTTCAATGCCGGTGAACTCAGGATTGAAGCCGGCGCCGAGTTCCAGCAACGCCGCGATTCGCCCCTCGTGCCAGACCTTGCCGTGCGTCGGTTCGAGTGTGCCGGTGATGATTTGCAGGAGGGTTGATTTGCCGGATCCGTTTGGACCAATGATGCCCGTAGTCGTGCCTGCTTCAACTTCGAAACTGATATTGCTGAGCGCCCAGAATTCGCGATGCGTTTTCCAGCGGCCGCGCGTCAACGATTCTTTCAGTCGATCGACAGGCCGGTTGTAGATCCGGAATTGTTTCGATACCGCGTCAACGCGTATTGCTGTTGGCATGATTCGTGTCTGCAAAGAGAAAGGTTCCCGCAAAGACGCAAAGGCGCAAAGCAAGATCCATTGAACAGAAAGTCCGCCTCTTTGCGCCTTTGCGTCTTTGCGGGAAACAAATTCGGCTTCGCCAGTTCACCGTCCCGATCCAACTCCTTCTTGAGTCGCACCGAACGCTTGTCGAGCTGTCAGAGCGAGATCGGACGCGACCATTTCCTTCACCAGCGAACGGAACGTATATGTCGGTTCCCAGTTCAGAACGCGACGTGCCTTTGATGCATCGCCGACGAGTTGATCGACTTCGGAAGGGCGATAGTAGCGCTGGTCGACTTTAACGAACTCACGGTAGTCGAGATCCGCTTCCGCAAACGCGATCTCACAAAGCTCGCGAACGCTGTGTGCTTGTCCGGATGCGATCACGAAGTCGTCCGGGTTGGGAAGCTGCAACATCGAGTGCATGGCGCGGACGTAGTCTGACGCATGTCCCCAGTCACGTTTCGATTCGAGGTTGCCGAGAGGGAGTTCGGACGACAGACCAAACTTTATTCGCGCCACGGCACTCGTGATCTTGCGCGTGACGAACTCAAAACCGCGACGCGGGCTTTCGTGGTTGAAGAGAATGCCGCTGACGCAGTGCAGTCCGTAAGCCTCGCGATAGTTTCTGGTCAAATGAAATCCGGCAACTTTGCTGATGCCGTAAGGACTGCGAGGTTGAAACGGCGTTGTCTCTTTTTGCGGCACCTCGTCTACGTTGCCAAACATCTCGCTGGAACCGGCGAAGTAGAAACGGCACTTCGGTTGCGATTCACGCAACGCCGCGAGGACGTAGTGCGTGCCGTTGATGTTCATATTCATCGTGGAGAAGCCGTCGGCGAAGCTTTCCGCGACGAAACTTTGCGCCGCGAGGTGGTAACACTCGTCGAATTCGTGCTGGCTCAATACGTGGAAAATGCTCGGATAACTCTCGAGACTCGCCGCGTGCAGCTTCACGCGTTCGACCAAATGGCTGATACGGCTGAAGCGTGTGTCTGGTGCTTCGAGCGCGACGCGCCGCACGAGCCCGTGCACTTCGTAGCCGAGGCCCAACAGGTACTCGGCGAGGTAGCTCCCGTCCTGTCCGGTGATTCCCGTAATCAGCGCTCTTTTGGACACGGCGTGGATTGTATCAGGTGAGATCTGTGTTTCTGTAAGTTCCCGGCGGAGGCCAACGAAAATGCCGCCAGACGGTCTAAGGATAACGGGAAACTGGAACCTTAGTGCTTTGTACTTGGTTCTTCGTGATAATTCACAAAGTACAAAGAAACAAAGCACTAAGAACAAGCTTGGGCGTGCTTGCGGTCTGGAGGGGTTCTGCTTAAAATGGCCGTTCTTTATCGCCGGTGCGGCAATAATACTTTCACCTGCGTGTGACGCTGCTCAGCTCCCCGATGGCATCTAATCTACTCGGATTTCGCGTCTTTATTGCGGAGGACTTCGTGAAGCAATCTTTTTGGTTACTGTGCGCAAGCTTACTGTTTGTGCTCATTGGGGGTTCACACGCCTCTGTCTCGGCCCAAACGCCGAGCGCAACCCCTGACCCTTTCCTCGTTCAGATCACTTCGAACCCAAACGTTGCTTTCACTACCGCCCTCGGCGACATGAGTGCTAATGGACGTTTCGTTGTTTTCGTTTCGAACGGCAACATTTCAACTGAACGGACAGAATCCAGAAACAACGCTGACGGTAATCGCGAGATCTTTTTGCTTGACTACGCACAGCGCCGCATTTTTCAGATCACAAATACCCGGCACGTTCCAAATCCACCGCCGTCACCGACTCCAACACCGAGTCCAACGCCAACGCCGAGTCCGACTCCAACGCCGGCTCCCACTCCTGCAGATCTCTCGCAGGTAAAGATCGAGATCGACAATAAATCTCCGATGATTACTCTGGCGCCCGCATTGGTCGGCGGTTTACGTTCCTATGTGATCGTTTTTAGTTCCAACGCACCCGACCCGCAGAACTTCAACGGCACTGAAGGCACACTTGGGCAGGACGCAAACAGCGAAATCTGGATCTATCGGATACCCGCTGTCGCGGACGTCGATCTGACACTAGGCGCGGATCTCCCGTTGAACGATCTGTCGACTGGCACGTTCGCTCGAATTACTGATACTCCGGCTTCACGTTTACCCACGCCGGGTGGGACGGACGATAACGGACTTCCGGTCTCGCCGTTCTATGCCGACGACAATCGCGAGCCGACAATAAACGAGAACGGTACGATCATCGCTTTTATCTCCACTCGTAATCCCGGTGGAGGTACGGTTAACAACGACGGAAACCCGGAACTGTTTTTCTTCAACATCGGTGGTAGTAGCTTCACTCAGGCCACTAACACGGCGGACGCCGCACCCGGTATAGGATTCACATTTACGAGTAATCCCAATCTGTCCGCCGATGGATCCGTAGTGTCTTTCGTGTCGAGCGCGAATCTTGCCTCCAACAATGCCGACGGCAATGCCGAGATTTTTATCGCAAACTTCAGCGGCTCATCGATTGGCAACATTCGCCAGGTTACGCGCACGCAAAATGGAACGGCTAACACAAATGTTTTGAGTGCCGGCCGGCGCATGAGCCGCAACGGAGCATTCATCGCTTTCGAGTCGCGCGCCACAGACCCTAAATCAGGCGCGGCTGCGACGAGTGGCTTCCTGGGCACTTTCGTCTACACGGTCGCCAGCGACACGTTCGTTGAGATCGGACCTCGTGCGACGGCACTGGCGGACATCGCCCGCTTCCCGACGTTCACCGACTACGACGTTTCGCTAAATCCTTCGAGTCTGATCTTCGGTTCAGCGCTGAACTTCCGTCCGGATGGAACTTTTCCGCCCCTCGCAGAAGATGCAACCGGACTGAATCCAGGGCGTGGCCCGCAGATGTTTTTGAGTGCGATTCCCGCGCCGGCGACAACCTCGCTAATCAGGATTACGAACACG
>DASRPN010000030.1:0-7955 GCA_035646355.1 Pyrinomonadaceae bacterium
CAGCAGCAGCGCGACTCCGATTTCCGCCATCAACTCGATTGCTTCTACGTTTTGGAGGAGCCGGAGTCCATATGGACCAATCAGCACGCCGGTAATCATGAAACCGGCGATGGTGGGCAGGCGCAGCCGGTGAAAGATGAACGCGATGGGCACTGAAGCTGCGAGCAGTATCAGTAAATCCTGGAGCAACGGAAAGGAATGCGACATTCAGTGTCCTCAGGGCAAACCGACGCGGCGCACGAGATCGGCAAACCGCGGATCGGAACGAAGCGGATCCAGGATCGGAAATACTTTTAGATACGCGAGATAGTTGGATCGTTCTTGAAACGCTTTCTCGAGCCAGAAGAACGCCTCGTCCTTGTTGTCCAGCCCGATGTAGAGGTTTGCTAACGCCGCCGGAGTAACGTAACGACGCTTGTTCAGCTCAAGCAGTTCGTTCAGGATCTTGTTTGCCTCATCTTTTTGTCCGGCTTGGGCATACACCATTCCCAGCATCCCGAGTGCGCCCGGCGCACGTTGCGACACATCGACTGCTTTCTGCGACGCGGCAATGGCCTGTTCGAACTGTTTATTCAGCGCGTATGTGTGGCCCAGGAACCAGTGTGCCTGGTAGTGGTTCGGATCCATCGCAATGACGTTGCGCAGTTGCTCGATCGCTTCATCGTAACGACGTGCATTCTCCAACAAAAACCCTCGTTGCGCGCTGATCGACAGCGAGAACGGGTCCAGCTCACGAGCGCGCGTCGACGAGGCGATCGATTCCTCGACGCGTCCGCGCGACATCAGGAAGCTCGCATAAAAGTTGTGAGCGTTGGCGTAACTTGGATTGAGTTCAATGGCGCGCTTGAAATCCGTCTCGGCCGCGGTCCAATTCCAGTTGTAATGGTTTGCGTAACCGAGCGCAGTGTGCGCTTCGGCGAGTGTCGGATCGAGAGCGAGCGCTTTTCTGGCGGTTTCTTCAGCGAGCCGGCGCGCTTCGGTCGGAGGTAGCGCACCGATCTGTACCACGCCGAGTGCGTTGTAACAATCGGCGAGTCCAACGTGTGCGAGCGCGTAATTTGGGTCTTCCTTGATCGCGCTTTGAAAATGCGTGATCGCTTTGTGCAGGTTCTCTTCCGTGCGCCGGTTCCAGTAGAGAAAGCGGCCCTGAAGATAATCGTCAAAAGCCTTAGAGCTGACCGGATGGCGAGTAGTTAGCCGCGCCTGATCGGCGGGCGTCATTTGAATCTGGATCTGGCGCGCGATGGTCTGCGCAATCTCACTTTGCACGTCGAGTACGTCGCGCATGGGCCGTTCGTAAACCTGTACCCAGAGGTGGCGATCGGTGGCGGCATGGATCAACTGCGCGCGGATCACTACGCGATCGCCCGAACGTTGCACGGTGCCTTCGACAATGGCGTCGACCTTGATCTCGCGCGCGATCTCCGGCAGCGACTTTTTCGTTCCTTTGTAATGCATCGACGAAGTGCGCGAGATGACCTGCAACCCGGACAACTTCGCAAGATCGCCGATCAAAGCGTCTGTCACACCGTCGGCGAAATACTCCTCGTTCGGATCGCCGGAAAGATTATCGAGCGGTAACACCATGATTGACGACACGGCCGGGCTCGGCGGTGGCGTCGTCTTCCGAGTCAGCACTGCGTAACCAACAACCGCCAACACCAGCGGCACCAGAAGGAGCAGCGCATACCGAAACATCGGGCGACGATCCGTCTTAATTGGCGCTGGTTCCGCGCTTGGCGCTGTTGCAACGCCGGCGGGTTCTTCTTCATGCACCTCCTTAACATCCGCGACGAACCTGTACCCAATACCGGGAATCGTGGCGATGTACTGGCTTTCCTGCCGGCTGTCGCCAAGCGTTTTCCGCAACAACGTGATGCTCTGATTGAGGTTGTTTTCCTCGACGACCGTGCCGGCCCAGACCGTCTTGAGTAACTCGTCTTTCTCAATCGTCTTTCCCCGTTGCTGGACCAGCACGAGAAGGGTTTCGAAGGCCTTCGGAGTGAGCTTTACCACTTCGCCGTCGCTCAGCAGACGCCGCTTGACGGGGTCGAGACAGAATGGGCCAAATTGGTACAAGTGCTTTGACTGCACAGATTAGCGGCTTTCAGAAATTCCTTCAGAAAGATTCAGCGGACTTTTAAGTACGTCTTACGCGTTCCAGACGTAGCTTACCAGCCGAAATGCGGTTGGAACTTATCATGAGGAGAGTAGAGATGAATACGCGATTTGTTAAATGTCTTCTTGCCATAGCAATCCTAATCTGCGCCCAGGCAAACGGATGGGCAATTAATAAAGGGACGACGACGAGTCTTCCGAGTTTCCAGGAGGACGTCGTCCTGCAGTGGAACCGGGTGTTGATGGAAACCGTTCTGACGCCGGGCCAGCATCCGGCGACGATCATGCCCGTGCGGAGTTACGCCATGATGCACGCGGCAATCTTTGACGCCGTAAATTCGATCGACGGCGGTAATACACCGTATCTGACCGACGTTCCTGGGTCGCAAAATGCTTCGATCGAAGCAGCCGCGGCGCAGGCCGCTCGTGACGTCTTGGCTGCTTTATACCCGACGCGTGTGGCGGTGTTTGATGCCGAGTTAGCGATCTCCCTTCAGGGAATTGAAGAATACCGGGCTCAGCAAGGAATTCGAGTGGGCCAGATCGTTGCCGAACGCATGTTGGCAGCCCGCGCGAACGACGGCTGGACTGTTACGCCGCCGCCATACACGTTGCCCACCACTCCGGGTAACTGGCAACCAGCGCCTCCGGGGAATGTGGCGGCAACCTTTACTCACTATCCATCAGTAATTCCGTTTGCCATCAACTCGGCGACGCAGTTCGCGCCGAATGCTCCACCGGCAATGACAAGCGCGCAGTACGCAGCCGATTTAAACGAAGTGAAGGAGCTTGGATCGGTGAACAGTTTGACCCGCACATTGGATCAGACTCAGGTGGCGCGTCTTTGGGCCAACGTCAACACGCCTACGAACTTCCTGTTAGTTTGGAACAACGTGGCGCGCACTGTTTCCGTGGCCCGAGAGACTACCACTGTCGATAAGGCACGCTTGTTTGCGTTGACCAACATCTCGCTTCACGACGCGTTGCAGACCACGTTCGCCAGCAAGTTCCAACACGGATTGTGGCGGCCGGTGACTGCGATTCGTCGCGCCGATGAAGATGGCAATGCGTCGACGTCGCCTGATGCGGGATGGTTGTCGTTGATTCCGAATCCGCCGTATCCATCTTACGCGGGAAACATGGCGGCAATCGGTACTTCGCAGGCGACGATCCTCGCGGCGTTTTTCGGCCGCGACGATATTCGCTTCGATCACACGTGGACTGGAGCAGGCGGTGCGACTCGTTCGTACTCAGGCTTTGGCGCCATGGCTGATGAACAGGCGCGTGCGCGTGTTTATGGTGGGATTCACTTCACGTTCGACAACGTCGCGGGACAGTCCGTCGGGACAAACGTTGCGAACTACGTGTTCGCTAAGTTCATGCGCCCGAGAGAATGCAATAAATAGTCAGTGCAATAAATAGCGCGTGAAGTAATTTCACCGAGGGAGCCACAGGTTACGCCGAGCACCGGTGTAATCTGTGGTCTTTCTCTTAAAGAACCAGTTAAGGCAGCAGGTATTGTTTGATTTTTTCCTCAAACTTGGAGTTGTAATCGTCGGGCAGATCTCGGGGATAGACGATGTCGTTCTCAGCGGCGCTGTATGCCACCATCACGACAATGCTCACATCCGAAAAGCCAACTTTGGGAGGTTTGGTGTCGTAAATTAATTGCTGGACGCTTTCGGGTACTTCGCTGGCAAGCACCACGCAGATAATGAACAGGCTGTGTATGAGTCGTCTGCTCAATTCCTTGCCATAAAGATTGACTTCGTTTTGGATGGACTCAAAACTTTCGACCGTCAGGAGGTCACATTCTACGAACAAACAGCGGAAGGAGTCCGTACTCAAAAACCCTTTATCAATCATCTCCATGGCTTTTTTGAATTTTACTCGACCTGCGCGCTCGCCGCGCAGCTCTTTGTACCCATCGCTGGCAAGCCGGTCCATTGCAGCCTGCACATAAGCGTCGAAGCTGGCAGTCCGCGCGGTCGGAGTAGACGCGGATTTGGCTGAGGCGGATTGGATAGGTCCCTGCAAAGGGACGGAAACCGGAGTTGCGGGTTCAGCGGTAGCGAGGCGATTCTCCAACTCGGAGATCAGGCTTGCAAAGTTGCTGTTCTCCTGTATTTCCGCTGTGAGTGCGTTTATATCATTAAGGAAGAAGGTCAGGTTCGAGACGTTATCTCGGATTTCATCATAGCTGTCGAGTTCCTCGCGCACACCTTGCAGGTTGGCTCCGCTGACCGACTTCATGGCCGCATCCAGTTCCTTTATTTTATCCTCCCAATGTTTGATGTACTTGATGCGATTGACCGGATCATAAATATCGGCATCCCCAAGCACAATCGGAAAGATGCGATCGTATAAATCCTTGTTCCTGGCTATTTCAACGAGCTCGAACATGCAGTTGCGGGATTTGAGGTATTTGTCGCTGATGACCACGATGACGGCGTGCCCGTGTCCCAATTGCCGCATAAAGTCTCGGATCATCCCCTTGAACCCCAGGTCGCGCTTATCGCGTACCACCTGGATACCCCGGGCTTGCAGGTCGGCATCCAGTTCGTTGACGATGCGTTCGCTTTCTCCACCCCATGCATAGGAGAGAAACACGCGATTGTTATTTCCCATATAACCTCACTTATTACAATGGATATGAAGCTAGAGACAACGGATATGGAGCTGGTGATTTTACACGAGTTTTGTCGTTGAATTGAGCAATTATTTTCCAAACTTTTGCGCTACAAGTAAACCACAGAGGCGCAGAGAACGCTGCGGTATCATGACTTTGCAATAGCACAGACACCTTTAGCACACGCTCTTCCACTACGCTTTCCGAATAATCCATAACATCGCACAAGGGGGGCGGTAACAATGGTCGCAAGACAACAAACGGGCGGAACTACACAAGCATTCCGTCGACAGCAAGACAATCAAGGCACTTCGCTTTTAATCGAAACAAATTACAACGCCGGAAGACGTCAGGGACTTCCCAAGACGAACGCAAAACGCCTGGCGAGAGGTTTGGGTTGGTTCAGTTTAGGGCTCGGGATGACTGAACTACTTGCTCCCAGGTTCATTGCCAGAATTTCCGGCGTTCCTGAAAAACGTACCGGCGTGATCCGCTTGTACGGATTGCGTGAGATCGCTTCCGGCATCGGCATCTTCGCCCAGAAGAATCCAGAGGAAGCTCTTTGGTCGCGAGTGGCCGGTGACGTGTTGGATCTTACCAGTCTCGGTCTAGCCTGCACTTCGCCCGAGGCAAAAAGAGGACGAATCACCTTTGCCACCGCGAATGTACTCGCAGTGACGGCCCTCGACGTAATCGCAGCTAAGCAACTTGGTACCGACTATTCAGGCGTACACGCAAAAGCGTCATGCATCGTCGATCGCGATCCGGACGAGGTTTACCACTTCTTCCGAGACTTCCGGAATCTTCCCCGGTTCATGGAACATCTCGAGTCAGTCCAGGAATTGCCGGACGGACGCTCGCACTGGATCGCGAAAGGACCCGCGGGCATGAGCGTCGAATGGGACGCGGAGATCGTTGCCGATGATCCCGGTCGCGTAATCACGTGGCGCTCTCTCGAAAACTCTGACGTCGACAATGCCGGCGCAGTAGTTTTTGAAGCTGCTGCGGGTGGACGCGGCACGATTCTCAGAGTGAACATCCAATACAACCCGCCGGGAGGCGTCGTCGGCGCAACGGTTGCCTGGCTCTTCGGCGAGGAACCAAATCAACAACTTGAAGACGATCTTCGTCGATTAAAACAGGTGCTGGAAGTTGGCGAAGTCGTAGTCTCAGACGCTACGATCTTCGGCACCGGATATTTCGAACAGCGTCCAGCCCAGCCTCCGAGTTCTCGCGAGCTGCGCAGCTCTGACGCGTTGCCGGATCAATTGCCGGCAGGCGACAGATCATTCGAGGGAAGGAGGACTCAGAAATGAGAGCAAATTGTTGGATGGGCAAAACCACCGTCTCGGTGCAGGATGTCCCCGATCCCCAGATCATCAATCAGCGCGACGCCATCGTAAAGATCACGTCCACCGCGATCTGTGGTTCCGACCTTCACTTGTATAACAGCTTCGTTCCCACGATGGTCTCGGGCGACATTCTTGGTCATGAGTTTATGGGCGAGGTCGTCGAGATCGGTCGTGAGGTGACGAATCTGTCGGTTGGCGATCGCGTCGTCGTTCCCTTCCCGATCGCCTGCGGCAAATGTTTCTTTTGCAAACAACAGATGTTCTCGCTTTGTGAGAACTCGAATCCCAACGCGTGGATGGCGGAGAAGATGTTTGGCCATGCGCCGGCGGGCATTTTTGGTTACTCGCATTTGACGGGCGGGTACGCAGGCGGGCAAGCGGAATATGCACGCGTGCCGTTTGCCGACGTTGGACCGATCAAAGTTCCAAGTCATCTGACAGACGAACAGGTGCTGTTTTTGTCCGACATCTTTCCGACGGGATACATGGGCGCGGAAATGTGCGACATCAAACCAGGCGACACGATCGCTATTTGGGGTTGCGGCCCGGTCGGGCAATTTTCGATTCGCAGCGCGTTCCTATTGGGCGCTGAGCGGGTGATCGCGATCGACATGGTGCCGGAGCGTCTGCAGATGGCCCAGGAAGGCGGCGCCGAAACGATCAACTACAACCAGACGAACGTCTACGAGGCGTTGATGGATTTGACGGGCGGTCGCGGACCTGATGCATGTATCGACGATGTCGGCATGGAAGCTCACGCACCGGGACCAATCTACGCTTACGACCGTCTGAAACAAGCGATGATGCTCGAGACGGATCGACCACATGCGTTACGCGAGGCGATCATGTGCTGTCGCAACGGCGGAACCGTGTCGGTGATCGGTGTGTATGGCGGATTCATCGACAAGTTTCCGATGGGTTCGGTAATGAATCGAGCGTTGACGATCAAGACAGGGCAGGCTCACGTGCAACGGTACATGCGGCCGCTGCTGGCGATGATCGAAAACGGCGATATCGATCCGAGCTTCGTGGTAACGCATCGAATGAGTCTGGATGATGCGCCGCAAGCGTACGAAATGTTCAAACACCGGAAGGACGACTGCATAAAGGTAGTGCTGAAACCCGGTATGAATGGACGAGCCATCGAGAAGACCCGCTCGTTCGACCAGACGGGCGAGAACGACATGACCGTTCACTAAGTTCGTTTCTAAACGTGACTCTCAACTTCGAGCTGCCGAGTTTCCAAACCGGCAGCTCGATGTTTTAGCCCTCCCCAACGCGGAATTTGATCTTGTCTCCGCTTGACCATCTGTAAGCCGAACAATGAAGAGTTTAACGGAGGTTTGGGTGAGAGCGTTCCAACCCGCCTCGGCGCTCTGCTCGATTCGATTTGGCCACTTGAGTTACTTGTCACGATTCTTTTGTAAAAGTTTTGACTTTTCTTTACGGGCGGAGTACAGTGCGCGCGTTCTCTCAACGACTGGCTGCTCCCACAAGCCTGTACTTCTGCGGTTTCCGTGGCCTCAGCCTCTGTGTTTAATTCGCCGCGCTCCTGCGGCCTCACGTAATTGGTCCCGGGCTGGGAAACCGAGATAAAGAATGAAATTCTGTTTGTTATGCGTGACTCTCGCGCTGTTGTTAGCGTGCACGCTATGCGTCTGGCCTGAAACCACTTACTCTGCGAAGCCGCGACCGAGTCCGAGTCCAACACCAACAGCGACTCCGACACCAACCGCAACTCCGTCGCCGACAGCCACGCCGACGCCGACGCCGGAACCAACGCCGACGCCGACGACTAGGCCGAGTCCGACACCGACGCCGACACCGACCCCACGGCCGGGGCCGCCGCCGCTCTT
>DASRPN010000031.1:0-2028 GCA_035646355.1 Pyrinomonadaceae bacterium
GGCGATAAAACCGCCAAGCACCGGAACGAGACCGTTTTCGATGACAGGCGCCAATACATCGTGGGCCTTGAATAACGTGTCGGGCATCAACGGCAACGCGCACGTGTATTCGTCGTCGGTGAGAATGCAACGGCGTGCATCCACGTGTTGCGCCCTGGTCCCTCGTTCGTTCAGGAGTGCGGCGATCAGTTCGCTGGAGAGCGTTTCGCCGTAGGCAAGAACGGCATCCTGAGTGGGACGGCGTCGCAGCGGATTGTCGGCGCTCGTGCTGAGCAGCTCCTTGATCTGATGAGCGGAGTTGTCGACTTGTTTTGTGAATGCGGCAGCCGCTGACGGCGTGAGAAGTTCCGCGGCGGTTTTATGATGACGTTGAAAGGTCTGTTCGAGCGACGCGATCGCTTCGTCAGCGCGTCCTTCACCTGCCGCAATCGTTGCCGCGAGCAAAGCGTCGGTCACGCCACTCATCGCCGATACAACGACGACGGGTGCGGTGCCGCGTTGCGAACCGACGATCCGAGCTACGTTTTCGAAAGCCTGCGCGTCAGCGACTGACGTGCCGCCGAACTTCATCACTGTGGGCATAAGTTACAGGCCCACAGATTACACGGATCTGTTTCTCCTGCCTACCTCGATATTTGCGCCGACACGTAACGCACGAATTCGAGTTCCGGTAGCAGCCCAAGTTTGTCGATCGGGATTCGTCCGATCATGAGATTCGAACTAGCGTGATCGAGCACGACCTCGAATCCCAGTTCTTTCAGTTTCGCTTTTGTCAGCGCTGACTTGTCAGTCAACCACAACTGCACTTCCGCTTTTCCATCACGTATGAAGCCACCGTAGTTGAAGTTTCCGGGCTGCTGCGTTTGCCCGAGGCGCTGAACGACCATAAGGAGCGTTGGTTGCAACTTCGTGCGCAGTCGAACGGCCTTCTCTTCTTCTGGTGAGCGTGGCTCGCGCCCTAGCGAACCTGACGGCCGCAGATCTTGTGACGCCGTCACGCTTACCGTCGGCGGCGCGTTCGGCGGTGGCGGTGGTGCCGCTCCCGATCCTCCGCCCATGTTACCGACCGAACCGCCACCAATACCGCCACCAGCTCCGGAAGCTCTTACATTTCCACGCGATCTCCTTGCGGACGGTACTGGAGTTGGGGTGGCCTTTCCGGAAAATGCGTATGCTTGCGCTGTCTGCTGAGCGCCGTAAACGGTGAACAGACCTGTTGGACTTCCTCCCACACTGCTGGCGATCAGGCCATTGCGGTCCATACCTTCCGGCACATCCACTGGCACGTCGATTCGTCTCAGCGTTCCGCCATCAGCTACGCTGATCTCCTCGACTGCAACGAACGATGTGAACTGCGTCATCAACCTGAACTCGATGCCGAGTTGGGTAATCGTCTCTCCCAACTCATCTCGCATTCTTCCATTTAGAGCGCCCAGGTAGTCTTCACTCATCAAACTGTCGATTCGCGCTCGCGCCCACAATGGCGCCAACACGTCGTGCAGCGCCATCGTCTCGGGCAGCGCGACTTGAATCTCGCGCGTGAACGGGTTGCCGGCCATGTTTCCTTTCAGCTTGATGGTCCCGCTGCCAGCTGTGGTGTAACGTCCGGTCAGGAACACCGGCTTTGCGCCGAATAGATCCGGAATGCGTTTCGGATAGATGTCCGCAACCGGCAGACCACCCCAGTCAATCGAAATGTCGGTCAGCAGTGGATTGCGCACGCGTTGATGAAAACGTTTCGCGGCCGCGGAGCCGTCGTCGTTCAAGCCAACATATTCGACTTCGCCGCGTCCGGCAGTGGCCATGTTTTCGAGCAGGAAGCGATTCACGGAACTGCCGACACCGAAAGCGAAGACGCGTGCGTTCTTGTACTTCTGCACCTCAGCGATGATCTGCATATCGTTGCCGACGAAACCGTCAGTCATGAAACAGACGATGCGCACGTGCGACTGATTCTCAGACGGTTCGAGCGCGGCTTTGATCGCGCTCATCATCTCGGTGCCTCCGTACCCGGAGGTCGACGCAAGA
>DASRPN010000032.1:0-61352 GCA_035646355.1 Pyrinomonadaceae bacterium
CCACTTTCAAACGCCATCAACATGCCGCTGCCCGTAAATGGATCAATAAAAGCCGCGGAGTCACCGATCGCCAGTAAACCCGGTGCGGGACTCGGGCGCTGGCGACCAAAACGCTCCCACGACGCACTCAGCCAGTCGGAACAGAACTCCGCATTTTCAAGCGTGTGAGCCGCACGCCGATTCTTCATCACAAATTCACGAAAGACGACGTTTGGGTCGGAATTACTGCGCTTCACACTTTCCGCCGCAATGATGAAACACAGGTTGCTGATCCCTGCTTCAACGGTACTCAATCCACCGTAACCGCCGGGATAGAAGTAGATCTCGCACGCTCCAGCCGAGACTTTCGTTTGTTTCAGATGTGCTTTGAAAGCGACCAGACTCGGGCGTTTGCCGTTGCTATTCGCATGGCCGATCTTTCGCGAGACGATGCGGGCCCGACCGGTCGCATCGATCGTGATCGGCGCGCGGAAGTCGTGATGACCGCCTTCGATCTTCACGCGCACGCCAACAACTCGGTCACCTTCCACCACTGGTTCCGCAATGCTCGCGCCTTCATGAACGACAACGCCATTGTCCTGGGCACATCGCAGCAGGACCTCGTCCATCACCGCGCGACTAAGGCCCAACGCGGAACGCCCACCACTAAACCATTTGCTCGGGATTGCAACGTGGTGTCCCTTGCGCGAGTAGAAAACAGTTTCATCAAGTAAAGCCGGACCGGAGGAGATCATCGCCGCGGCCACCCCGAGCTTCTCAAAATGTGTCTGGCATTCAGGAGAAATGAACTCGCCACACAACTTTGCGCGCGGAAACTTCTTCTGCTCAATCAGCAACACGCGCATGCCGCCGCGTGCGAGATGAATCGCAGCACTGGCGCCCGCTGGTCCACCTCCGGCGATGATCACGTCGTAATTGTCTTTATGTGGTTTGAGCATTTAAAGCCAGGCGATACGGAAAGTGACGGCTTACATCAACATCACGCAGGCCAGCGCGCTTCGCCAGTTCGAACAATTCATCCGCCTTGAAACTTCGCAGTATCGATAGTGCACCATCGTGACGAAGCAAACGATTCTTCAACACTAACTTTCCAAGCGTCGTGTAAAGAAGATAAGCAATCGGGTGGCGATGAAGATCGATCACGACGATTCGCCGGCGCGCCACTCGCTTCATCTCGCGGAGAATTTGAACTACCTGCTCCTCGACAAAATGATGCGTAAACAACGAACAGATCACGTAATCAAAATCCCTGCCCGCGAACGGCAACGACAATGCATCGCCTCGCACAGAAGCGATCTCCGGAAACTCATGCGACTCTTCGAGAATCGCCGCGGCGGACCGTTCATTCAATTCAAGTCCGACTGCGCGAACGGTGCGACCCGTCTCTCTGGCCCAAGTCGCGGTGACGCGCAACAGTTCTCCGGATCCGGCGCCGACATCAAGCACTGAAAAGTCTTTCAAACGAGCCGAATCGACCTCTTTGAACAGTGTGCTCTTCAACGTATGAGCATCACCCATCCAGCGATTAACCAGTTGCAGCTCCCCGATGCAGTCTTCGTATTCGGCCGCCGTGTAGTTACCCGTGTCGATGTGTTCGAGTTTGTAACTTCGCCGCTTGAACCTGTCGAACATTAATTGATCTTTTGGACCACGAGGGCACTGTTCTTTGATCCAAAACCGATGCAGTTACACAGCGCGACTCGCACATTCGCTTCGCGCGCTTCGTTGGGGACGTAATCGAGATCGCAATCCGGGTCAGGGTCGTCGAGATTGATTGTTGGTGGGATTCTGTTTGTCTGCATCGCGCAAAGCGCAGCGCTCAGACCCGCTGCTCCGCTGGCACCCTGCGGATGACCGATCTGCGACTTCGTGGCCGACATTGGTATGCGCGCCGCATGTCCGTCAAACGCGAGTTTCAATGCGCTGGTCTCAATGCGGTCGTTCAGCAGCGTCGACGTGCCGTGGAGATTCACGTAATCGATATCTTTCGGTCCACATCCGGCGTCTTCGAGTGCGAGTCGCATCGCACGCGCCGGCTCGTCGCCATCTTCCGCGAGCCGCACACGGTGATACGCGTCGCATGTAGCTCCGTAACCGGCGATTTCAGCGTAAATTTTTGCACCGCGATTCGTGGCGTGTTTCAGATCTTCGAGCACGTAGATCCACGCACCCTCGCCTAATACCATTCCAGAACGATTGCGAGAGAACGGTCGCGATGCTCGATGAGGTTCATCGTTCCAGTTGTTTGTCAGGACGGTCATTAGATTGAAGCCCGCCAGGATGCCAGGCGCTATCGGCGCGTCAACACCGCCGGACAGCATGACGTCTTGCCGGCCCAGTGCGATGTGTTGCGCAGCGTAAGCGATCGCGTCCGTGGAGCTTGTGCAACCTGTGGATACGATGTGCGACAACCCACGCAGGCCGAACGCCATTGAGAGCTCGCTCGATAATCCTCCGTGAGTCGAGGCCGGAATCGTGTAGACACTCGCTTTGCTGGTTGGACCAACGTACCAGTACTCGTACTGTTGTTCTGTGAAAGCGAGTCCACCGCCACCGGTGCCCAACTGGACTCCGATCGCACGACGCTCTGCGAGCGATAGATCGTTTGGAAATATGCGCGCGTCTTCGAGTGCTTCTCGCGCCGCAGCCAGGGCCAAGGGCACCGTGCGAGGCACGTGCTTGCGATCTTTTGGATTGAGTTGTGCTTGCCAGTCGAAGGAGGGAACTTCGGCGGCGATTTGGACAGGAAAACTCGAAGGATCAAAGGCCGCGATGCGACGAACGCCGCTGTCTCCAGCAAGAAGTCCTTTCCAAAACGTCTCGCGGCCAATGCCCAAAGGAGTGACACACCCCATGCCGGTGATGACTACCCGGCGTGGACGCGTCAACGCTTTCAACATGAGGACTACACCTGAGTTCTACACCAATTAAGCTAAACTTTCTGCCCGCACTCATTGCAGAACTTAGCACCGGGGGGTAAATCCGCCTGGCAATTCGAACACTTCGCGGTGCCCTGCTTAGCGCCGCATTCGACGCAGAACTTAGCATTCGGATCGTTACGATGACCGCAGCCGGCACAAGGAACACCAGCCGCAGCCGCGGATTGCGCAGCGCCACCACCGCCGCCTTCTTTCGATTGTCGAATCGCATCGGTCATCGCGCCTGCCATCGCATTCCCAACCGCGAAACCCGCGCCGAGTCCGGCTCCCGTGCCCGCGCCACCCGAAGGATTCTGCGCGGCATCGCGCATGGCATCGGCAGCCTGAAACTGCGTGTAGCGACCGACGTCGCCAATCACACCCATTGAAGTGCGCTTGTCCATCGCCGCTTCCACTTCCTGCGGCAACGAGATGTTCTCAACAAGGAACTTCGTCAACTGCAAACCATACGTCTGGAACTCTTCGTTCAACTTTTGACGGGTCAATACGGACAACTCGTCGTAGTTTGACGCGAGATCGAGCGCGGCGATCTTCGACTCGGCAAGAGCATCGCTAAAGCCGCTGACGAGCGTTCGCTTCAGTTGACCTTCAACATCTTCCGTTACGAAGTGTGCGTTCGTTCCGGCAATCTCCTTAATGAACGCCTGCGGGTCGCCGACGCGAATCGAGTAAATACCAAAAGCGCGCAGCCGGACCATACCGAAGTCGGTGTCGCGCATCATCACCGGATTGGGCGTGCCCCACTTCAGGTCGGTGAACTGTTTCGTGTTGACGAAGTAAACCTCTGACTTGAACGGCGAGTTGAAACCGTACTTCCACGCGCCAAGCTTTGACAGAATTGGCGTGTTGCCACCGTCGATCGTGTAACGGCCCGGGGGAAACTGGTCCGCAATTTGGCCCTCATGAACAAAAATCGCGGCCTGCGATTCGCGCACGATTAGCTGCGCGCCGTTCTTGATTTCCTGATCTTTCACCGGAAACCGGTAAACGAGAGTGTTGTTGCTACTGTCGAGCCACTCAATTACCTCGATGAACTGCGAACTCGGGCTTAGGCGGTCAAGTATTCCCATTTGAGCCTCATTTCCTAACAGAATCGAAACCAGCAGAATTATACGATCAGACGGGGGATTTTGATGCACGCCGGAACCAATCGCGACGTTTGGCGATAACCAAAGCGGCAAAACCGCCAGCCATGTCAATCAAACTGTCGTAAATCGTGCCGGTGCGGGAGGGAACGAAGGACTGATGATACTCGTCGGCCAAGGCGTAAACAATTACGAGCGCCAGCGAAACTACAATCCACCGCCGGCTTAGCCACTCTCGCGACGAACCGCGAAATGCCCGCGCCGCGAGAATCCCGAGTAACGCATACTCCGCGAGGTGCGCAATCTTTCGCGTGACGCCGTGGATCGCCACCATCGTCTCGGGGGTAGTGTCCGGAAACAACCACAACACCAGTGGTCCAATTACCCGCGAGGTGTTTCCGGCGGAGAAATTCCCAGTGGAAGCGAACGAGATAAACGCCATCCAGGCGATGAGCGGGAGGTACCGGCTAATCGTTCCGGGCGGCGTGCTAGAGCGCAGCCGCTCCGGAAACGACTTCGATGATCTCATTGGTGATTGCGGCCTGACGGACGCGATTCATGTTCAACGTCAAAGTGTCGATCAGTTCGCTGGCATTCTTCGACGCAGAATCCATCGCCGTCATGCGCGCACCGTGTTCGGAGGCCACTGACTCGAGCAATGCTCGAAAGATCTGCGTCTCCACCAGGCGAGGCAACAACCGTCCAAGCATTTCCTCGGGCGGTTGTTCGTAGATGTAGTCGACGAGCGTCACCGGCTGTTGTGACTTCGCTTCCGGCTCTTCTTCCTGCGCGCGCGCGACAGGCAGCAACTGTTCGAGTACGACGCGTTGCGACAGTACCGACTTGAATTCGTTGTAGATAAGAAAGACTTTGTCGATCCCTGCGTCGTCAGTGTAGAGCTTGATGATGTGGCGAGCGACTTCGAGCGCTTCGGAAAACTCGACGCGACCTTTGCCAGTCACTCCGATAAACTCGCCGACGAGCGTAGCGCGCCGATAGCGGAAGAAGTCGCGACCTTTACGCCCAATTGGGAGAAGCTCGATGGTCTTATCCGGATTGTCTTTGATGAAAGATTGCGCAGCCTTCGTGAGATTTGTGTTGAAGGCGCCGCACAGTCCTTTGTCGGCTGTGACGAGTACGAGCAGGTAGCGCTCGTCGCCGCGTCGATCGAGCAGCGGGTGATGGAAGTTCTCATCGGTCCGCTTTGCAAGCTCGCCGAGCACTTCCATCATCTTGTTCGCAAACGGGCGCGCGGTGACGACGCGATCCTGCGCGCGCTTGAGTTTCGCGGCAGACACCATCTTCATGGCCTTAGTGATCTGCTGCGTGTTCTTGACCGACTTGATGCGCCGGCGAATGTCCAGAAGATTCGGCATTGCTTAATCTGTCGCCGCGGCGGCCGTCGAAGCCTCCCTTGCCGGCGGCGGTGGAAAATCTCCGGTCTCGGAATCTTTCTGCCAGTTATCCTTGAAGTCTTCGAGGATCTGTTTGAGATCGCCCTTGATCTCGTCCGTCAACGATTTCTTGTCGGCGATTGCGGCGAGCAAGCCGGGGTGCGAGTTCTCAACAAACTTCAGAAGGCTCGTTTCGAACCGGCGCACATCTTCGACCGCGACGTCATCGACGAAACCGTTGGTCGCGGACCAGATCACGAGAACCTGTTTCTCGACGTCCATCGGTTGATACTGAGGTTGCTTCAGTATTTCCGTCAGACGTTGTCCACGGGCGAGCTGTGCCTGCGTCGCGCGGTCGAGGTCGGAACCAAACTGCGCGAACGCCTGAAGCTCACGGAATTGGGCCAGGTCCAAACGCAACGTTCCCGCGACCTGTTTCATGGCCTTGATCTGTGCCGAACCGCCGACGCGCGAAACGCTGTTACCAACGTTGATCGCTGGGCGGAAGCCGCTGTTGAAGAGGTCCGCTTCGAGGAAGATCTGACCGTCGGTGATCGAAATCACGTTCGTTGGAATGTAAGCGGAAATGTCGCCTGCCTGGGTTTCGATGATCGGCAAGCTTGTCAGTGAGCCGCCTCCCTTGAGGTCGGAAAGTTTCGCCGCTCGTTCAAGGAGACGCGAGTGCAGATAAAATACATCGCCCGGGTAAGCCTCGCGGCCTGGTGGACGGCGAAGCAACAGTGAAATCTCGCGATACGCGGCTGCCTGTTTCGAAAGGTCGTCGTAAATCGTTAATGCGTGCTTGCCGTTGTCGCGGAAGTACTCGCCCATGGCAGCGCCGGAATAAGGAGCGAGAAACTGCATCGCGGCCGGATCGGAGGCTGTCGCCTTGATCACGATCGTGTAGTCCATCGCGCCGAAGTCATGGAGCGTCTTTACTACCTGGGCCACAGTCGAGGCCTTCTGACCGATCGCGACGTAGATGCAGATTACGTCTTTACCTTTTTGGTTGATGATAGTGTCAACTGCGACAGCGGTCTTGCCTGTTTGTCGATCGCCAATGATCAACTCGCGCTGGCCGCGGCCGATCGGCACCATCGCGTCGATTGCTTTCAGACCGGTTTGCAGTGGCTCTTTCACCGGCTGGCGATCGACGACGCCCGGAGCGATGCGCTCAACGGGATAAAAATGTTCGGTGACGATTGGACCAGCGTCGTCGATCGGGTTACCCAGCACGTCGACCACACGGCCGACCATCGCCTCGCCGACCGGCACCTCCATGATGCGTCCTGTGCGCTTAACCAGATCGCCTTCGCGGATCTTCTGGAACTCGCCGAACAGCACCGCGCCGACCTTGTCCTCTTCGAGGTTGAGCGCGAGACCACGAACGTCATGGGGAAAATCGAGCAGTTCCCCGGCCATGACTTTCTCCAAGCCGTGGAGCTCGGCGATGCCGTCGCCGATCTTGATAACGGTTCCGACTTCGGTGACCGTGCCGTCGTTATCGAAGTTTTCGATCTGTTTACGAATAATCTCGTTGATTTCGCTAGCTCTAATCGGTTCCATGATTTCCTCTAAATTACTTACGCTTTAACCACGCGCGAGTTCCTCTGACAGGCGTTCCAGTTGGTTCTGGACTGAGCCGTCGAATATGGTTGAGCCGACGCGCGCAACCAAACCACCGATGATTGTTTCGTCGGTGTTGAAGGTGACGCGCACTCTTCGGCCGGTCGCGGCGGCCAATGAATCGCGCAGTTGGTTCTTGAGATCTTCGGAGATTGGTTTTGCCGTGGTAACGCTCGCGGAAACTACGCCGCCGCGCTCGTCGAGCACATGGGAAAATCGTTCGCTTACGTCTCGCAACTGGGAGAGGCGTTGATTTCGCAGTAATACGCGGAGGAAGCTCGCCGTTGTCGGTCTCACGCGCGTGCGAGAAATCAGCTCCTCGAGAACTTTGCGCTTTTCGTCGTAACCAATGGTGGGATTCGCGAAGACTTCTTTCAGCTGCGGATTTGCCTCGATGATCGATGCCCACTGATCGATCTCCTGTTGGACCTCGCGCTCCTCTTTTCTTTCAACGACTACGTCGGCAAGGGCTGACGCGTAACGACGCGCAACGGTCTGCAAACTCAAACTCGCGTCCTCCTCAATTCACCGATGCTTTCGCTAATCAGCAACACGTCGTCCTCGGGCTTCATTTGTGAAGTAACTGTGTTGCGTGCAACGTCGATGCTTCTCTTTGCGAAGAACTGCCGGAGTTGTTTGCGGGCGACTTTGTCTGCCGTTTCCATTTCTCTTCGTGCCTGGAGTTCCAACTTTTCGAGCTCGCGCTTGGTGGCGGCCGCGAGTCGCTCGCGTTCGGATTGGGCTTCCTGTTGCGAGTTTTTGTGAACCGACTGAATGTCTGCATCGAGACGGTTCAATAAGGTGTCGGCCTCGGCGACCTTTGCCAGCGCGCGTTCGCGTCGTTGCTGCGCGTCTACCAGCTCCTGCTTGATCGCGTCGCGTCGAACGGCGAGAGCTTCGCTGATCTTCCGCCGCAGGATGTAGATCATGACGCCGACGAAAACGAAGAGATTGAAAAGCTTCCAGGCCTCGAGTCCCGGATAGTTCATCCACGCGGGTAATTCAACAGCAGCGAGTATGTAGTGCATATCCAAAGTAATTATCGGCTAAGCGCGACGGCGCAGTATTTGAGAACTTATCAGTACGCCCATCGAGTCTGCTTGCGTTTCAAGTTCAGAGCGAACCTTGTCCTGCTGTTTTTGGATCGATTCGATTTCCTTTTTAACCGACTGCGAGAGCTGTTCGCGATGCTGCCGCACCTTTTCGTCCTTTTCTTTCAGGCCGGCCGCACGCTCCTTTTCCAATAAGCGATAGCCGTCCGCGCGAGCTTCGCGTAACGCAGCCTGGTACTGCTTCATCTTGTCTTCGGCTTCGGCGCTCAGCGTCTGCGCCTCGCTGAGACGACCGCCGATCTGCTTTTCCCGCTCGGCCAGGATTTGATTGATTGGTTTCAGCAGGGTGCGATTCAGGACAAACACCATCACCGCTATGAATAGCAGGTGGAGCAGCAAAGTGCCGTCAGGAACCAACTGAATTGAGGCTTCTGCCAGGAACATCCGATCCCCTACTCTGTGAGTTGATTATGCCCGCCGAAAAGCGGGCGAGTCTAACATGGTGACAATAGAGGGTCAACCGACGCTGCCTGTTCACAGCACCAATTTCATTGCTATTACTTGTTAAGTGCGCAGTTGTACTTTGTACTATTCGCCATTGTATGAATTACACAGGGGCTGCGGTTATGAGGAGGTCGTAGATCCGATCCAAGTCCTGAGCGTTATAAAAACTGATTTCCACCTTACCGCGCCCCTCACTCCCCATCTGAACTATCCTCACCTGAGTACCCAGCGCTCGCCGCAGTTTCGTTTCGGCCGCTCTGATGTTTGGGTCAACCGGTTGAGAGATTCGCGGAGCCCTTGCCGGCCTATCGGCGGATGCCTTTTGGACCAGGATCTCTGTCGCCCTAACCGAGAGCCCGTCTTCAATAACTTGCCGAGCAAGTCGACGCTGAACATCTGCGTGCGACAAACCAACTATTGTTCGAGCGTGTCCGGTGCTCAGCCGACCTTCGACGACGAACTGTTGAAGGTCTGGCGGGAGCTTTAGTAGTCGGAGGTAGTTCGTAATGTATGAGCGGTCACGCCCGACTCGTGTCGCGAGCGCTTCCTGGGTAAGACCGACATGGTCGATTAGTCGCTTGTAAGCTTGAGCTTCTTCGATCGGATTCAGGTTTTCGCGTTGGATGTTCTCGATGAGCGCGATCTCGAGAAGGTTCTCGTCGGCAACCTCCTTCACCAAAACGGGCACGCGGGTGAGTCCAGCCAACTTCGCTGCGCGCCAGCGTCGCTCACCGGCGATCAGCTCGAACTCTTCACCTCGGCGCCGCACGAGTAGCGGTTGGACGATGCCATGAGTCCTGATCGATTCCGCCAGACTTTCGAGCGCGGCTTCGTCGAAATTCGTTCTCGGTTGCATCGCTCCGGGGACGATGAGATCTAAGTCCACTTCTGACGGTTCGGCTCCGAGGTCGATCGTTCGGTCAGAGGACAGCAGCGCCCCCAAACCCCGACCCAGCGCTTTTCGATTCATAGACAATCTCCCGGGCCAATCGCGAGTAGGCTTCGGCCCCTTTCGAATTAGCGTCGTAACTGATTATTGGTTTGCCATGGCTGGGAGCTTCGGCCAGCCTTACGTTTCGTGGGATTACTGTCTGGAACACCTGAAGGCCGTAGAAGTCGCGCAAGTCCGCGGCGACTGCTGCGGAGAGGTTTGTGCGCTCATCGTACATCGTGAGCAGGAGGCCTTCGATCATCAAACCGGGATTGTGTAGACGCCTGATCCGGGCGAGCGTGTCGAAGAGCTCGGTGACACCTTCCAGCGCGTAGTACTCACACTGAATCGGTACGACCAGCGACTTCGCCGCAGTTAAGGCGTTGAGTGTCAGCAGGCCGAGCGACGGTGGACAGTCGATGATCAGGTAGTCGTAATTGGGTTCGACGGTGGCGAGGGCTCGTTTGAGTCGAAACTCTCGCTGTTCGACTTCGACTAATTCGATCTCCGCACCTGCGAGGTCTTTGTTGGAAGGGACGACATCGAGCGAGGGAACGACGCTCGCCAACGTAATGGACGAGATCGGCTCGTCCAGGACCAGTGAGTGATAAAGCCCGCGGCGGAAACTGCCGCGCTGAACGCCGGCCCCTGAAGTCGCGTTACCTTGCGGGTCAGCGTCGACGAGCAGAACCCGCTTCCCCCAACTGGCGATGGTGGCGGCGAGATTTACTGCGGTAGTAGTCTTACCGACTCCGCCTTTTTGGTTCGCTACGGCTATTATTCTAGCCATCTATCCAGCGGGGGCACCTCTCAAGTGTTTCACGTGTCCCGCACACACTATCACAAAACCGTTACCGGGGATGTTTCACGTGTCCCACTTACGCGCTTTTTTGTTGTGCCGAAAGGAAAACCAGCAGGGTGGAGAGAGCACCGGGCGTCAAACCGGGGAGCCGGCGCGCTTCGCCGAAGGTCTCAGGACGGGCTCGGTCGAGGCGCTCGACAATCTCGTTCGACAGACCACTTATCTTCGCAAAAGCCGTCTCGTGCGGGATTCTCAACGCGTCATGTTGATAGAGACGAGTAATCGTCGCTTTTTGGGATTCCAGATAGCCCGAGTAAAGGGAATCGGCCAATACGAAATTCAGATCCGCTTCGGCAACCGGCTTTAATTCGCTCGGGAGGAGCGAGGTAATCAGATCGGCAGTCACTTTCGGTCGCTTTGCGAGCTGCGAAAGCGAAATCACGTCGCCAAGATCCGTTTCCAGCAGCGCGGAAACGGCGGCATGCTGGGCGTCGGAGCGACGTAGCCGGGTGTTATCAAGAGCTGAACGCAACCGAGCGAGTCGCGACTGCCGCGCATTAAATCGTTCCCATTCGGAGTCGCCAACGAGGCCTATCGCGCGGCCGTACTGCGCGAGCCGTTCATCCGCATTGTCGTACCGCAGCGCCAGGCGATACTCAGCCCGCGACGTAAAGATGCGATAAGGTTCATCCACGCCCTGCTTGATAAGATCTTCAATCAGCACGCCGGTATACGACTCCTCGCGGCGCAATCGCAGCGGTGCGCGCTTTTGCGTGAAGAGCGCGGCGTTGATTCCGGCCACCAACCCCTGACATGCGGCTTCCTCATAACCGGTCGTTCCATTAATCTGACCTGCGTTAAAGAGCCCGGCAACGCGCGAGGTTTGCAGGTCTGGCCCCAGTTCGCGCGGATCGACAAAGTCATACTCGATGGCATAACCAGGACGGATGACCCGCGCCTCCTCGAGTCCCGGGATCATTCGCACCAGCTCCTGCTGCATCTCGGCGGGCAGGGAAGTCGAGAAGCCATTCAAATAAACTTCGTTCGTGTCGTGTCCTTCCGGCTCCAGGAAGAGCTGATGCCGCGACTTATCTGAAAACTTCACGACCTTATCTTCAATAGACGGACAGTAGCGCGGTCCAACACCACGAATCTTTCCCGAGTAAAGCGGCGACTCCGTTATGTTTTCTCGAATAGTGTCGTGGACGCGCTCAGTGGTATATCCAATGTAGCACTTGATCTGTTCCTGTTCGATCTCCTCGGTTGAAAATGAAAACGGGACCGGCGTTCGATCCCCGGGTTGCGGTTCGAACGCGCTCCAGTCGATTGTGCGCCCATCGAGACGTGGCGGGGTGCCAGTCTTCAGCCTGCCAACCGGAAATCCGAGGTTCTTCAACGCTTCGGCGAGTTCAATCGACGCTGGCTCCCCGGCGCGACCGCCGCGGTAGGTACGTCGGCCCGTGTGGATAAGCCCGTTCAGGAAAGTCCCGGTCGCAACGACGACCGCCTGCGCCCCAAAACATCGTCCATCTTCGAGTTTCACAGCTGCGATCCGGCCGTGGCGAATGACAAAATCGACCACCTTGCCTTGTCGCAAATGCAGATTCGGCGTTGCTTCGAGCGTGCGCCGCATCTCGGTGCGATACCGCATGCGATCCGCCTGGGCGCGAGGCGACTGCACAGCGGGTCCGCGGGATCGATTCAGCAACCGGAACTGGATGCCCGTCCTATCAATAATTCGACCCATGATGCCGCCGAGCGCATCGATCTCTCGCACGAGATGTCCTTTGGCGATGCCACCGATCGCAGGATTGCACGACATCTGCCCGACGAGGTCGAGATTCAGCGTGATGAGCCCGGTCTCCGCTCCGAGCCGCGCCGCAGCGGAAGCTGCTTCGCAGCCGGCATGGCCAGCGCCTATCACAATCACACTGAACACTTCATCAAACGACATCGCTCGCATCCATTCTTACTTGCCAATACAAAACGTAGCGAAGATCTCAGACAGAATATCTTCCGTCGTCGTCTCGCCTGTGATCTGGCCCAGGTACTTCAACGCATTATGCAGCGGCACCAGCACGAGCTCTTCGCTGTGCCGATCACGAAAAGCCGCCTGGGCCAACTCCAGTTCCTGCTTCGTCCGGCACAACAGATCGTAATGACGGACGTTCGTGATCAGCAGTCCCTGGTCCTCAACTCCGGCACTGTTCAAAGTCTCGAGCATCGCAGCGCGCAGATCGTCGAGCCCTTCACCGGTCCGTGCTGACACATTAATAGTTCGAGCGTCTCCAAGACAACCGTTCGCGTCTCTGAACGGCGGCAGATCCCTCTTGTTCATCACGATGAGTCGACGGCTCTCGACCGTTTGACTCAACAGATCGCGATCCGCTGGTCCAAGTTCGTCGGCGCCATCAAGGACCACGAGGACAAGGTCGGCATCACTCAACGCGCGGTGCGTTCGCTCGATGCCGAGCGTCTCGATTCCGTCAGTAGTCGGATGCACACCGGCGGTATCAGTAAGGATGACCGGGATCCCACCCAGATCGATCGCTTCGGACAGCGTATCGCGAGTGGTGCCCGCTATCTCCGTCACAATCGCCCGTTCATGGGCGACTAAACTATTGAAGAGACTAGACTTACCGACATTTGGACGGCCCGCGATCGTTACCCTCACACCATCCTGAAGCAACCGACCCGCGCTAAAACTCGCACTCAGTTTCTCAACTCCTGCGACCACCGATGCAAGTGTCTCTTCGATCTCACGGAAACGCGGCGCCGGCAGATCGTCTTCAACAAACTCCAGTGCCGACTCAAGCAACACGATCACTTCCACCAGCTTCTCTTTGAACGGATTGAGTGTGTTCGACAACTCACCATTCATCTGTCGCGCCGCTTGTTTGACCGCCGCGTCGGTCTGCGCGGAAATCAGATCGCGAATCGCTTCTGCCTGGGCCAGGTTGATCTTTCCGTTGGACAACGCGCGCAAGGTGAACTCGCCTGGTCCCGCCAAGACCGCACCCAGCTGGAGAATTCGATCCACGATTTGTCGAACAACTGCCGGCGAGCCGTGACAACTGATCTCGACCACGTCTTCACCGGTCAACGACTGTGGCGCAAGAAAGCAAGTGAGAATTACCTCATCGATAATCTGATCGTCTTTGGTGAGTTTCGTGAGCTTCGCCTTTCGCGGTTCGATGTCACCTAGTTCGGCCATCTGAGTCACGATGTTCATCGCGAGTGGACCACTAAGACGAACCACAGCAAGAGCACCGCGGCCTCGTGGAGTCGATAATGCGACGATCGTACTCATCGTTACATTGTGAAAGAAAGCTTCCGGAGGGGACTTAAAAACTAGCTGTGGGGGGCAGCGCTTTTGGGACTGATTCTCAACTTGCGCTCGGCGCCTTCGCCGATCGACTCCGTGGAAAGATCCGGACTTTCGGCGAGCGTCAGATGGATGATCCGTCGTTCATTGGCGCTCATCGGTTCAAACGTGAACGAGACGCCGCTTTGTCGCACACGATTCGCGGCGAGATTGGCCATTGCCTGGAGCTCGGCTTCACGCGTCGCGCGAAAACCGTGTACGTCGCAAACCAGCCGCTCGCCCGCAGCGAGGCTTCGACCAAACACTTGATTGACCAGGTGTTGCAGCGATTCGAGTAACTCGCCGGTCTGGGCCTGAAGCAGTTCTGCGTCATGGCCCTCGAGATCCAGGATCTCGCCGCTTACCGATTGCTTTATTTTTACTCGCAGTTGCAGACCGGTCTGGTCGAAAATGTTTTCGAGAAACTCTGCTGCCTGTTGCGTGGCCTCACTCATATTTCGCTCACTCACGAGAACAAACTCACGGACCTGACGGCACCGGATCGGGTCGCTTCTTCTGTTTTTGCGACTTGGCTGGTGGCTCCGGGACCTTGTCATCGTCCGACTTGGTCCAATGATTTATCAAGAACTGTTGACTGAAGCCGACAATATTACCAACCAACCAGTAAAGAACTAAGCCCGACGGCGCGCTCCACAAAATGTAGAGCATGAAGAGCGGCATGCCAATCGCCATCATTTTGCGCTGTAACGGATCGGCCGACGGCGCCGGCGTGATCAGTTGCAGTATCACCATCGTGCCCGTCATCAGGATCGGCAGAATGTGAATCAGATACGGCTCAGCCGCGGACAGATCCGGGATCCACAGAAAACTCGCCTGGCGAAAGTCGAGCGAAATCGTAATCGCACGATAGAGCGCAAACAGGAACGGCATCTGAATAAGCAGCGGTAAGCATCCTCCGAGCGGATTGCCTTCCTTCATTAACTTAAGCTGCTCCATTTGCAGCTCTTTCAAACGCGGATCGTTCTGCTTGAGTCCCTTGATCTTCTCTTGCAGCTCCTTCATCTTCGGCGCGAGCTTCGCCGCTTTCTTCATCGCCTTCGACGAGCGCCACTTCAACGGAAAGAACAACGAGTAGATCACGATCGTGAACAAGATGATCGCAACCCCGTAACTGCCGGTGAGTTCATTCAGGTATGTGATCGCCTGAAGAATCGGCACTGCCAACGGCCGTGAAAGCCACGCTGCGAAACCGTAATCGATCAAGCCGTCGAGATCGATTGGCCGGTTGACGACCTTACTAACGTGCTCACTCGATTCTTCGAGCAGATAGTGATCTTTTGGACCCGCGTAAACAATCGAGCGCGAACCGTCCGAAGGAATCGGCACGTAAGCAGTAATCAAAAACCTCTTCTCAGGAGCAGCACCATCATACTTATGTTCGTAAGCCGTCGTCCGATACTCGAGGCCTTCCGTCGTCTGCGGTGGAACGACGACCATTCCGAAATATGTGTCCGCAACGCCGGCCCAACCAGTTGGACCACCGAGCGCCAGGCGGTCCGGACTGCTGCTGTTGCCATTAATGGCCGAAGCAAGATGCCGCTCCACAGCATTGTTGACGAGGGCGACGCCTTCCGGCGCGACAGAATAAAACGTGTGGTAACCGACTCCCTGGTCGCCGATGCTTGGGCCAACAGCAACTTTCACCTGCGGCATCACGGCGTTGCCGCGCTTGATGGAAACAGACAAATCGGTTTCGTAGCGTTCCGCGTCGAAAATCAGCGTCTTTCTAACCTGGACCTGATCGGGTTCATCGAAGACAAACGTCAGCTCTTTCTTCTGCCCAGGATCCAACTTAATCAGGGCGTCGCCTTCAGAATTATCAACGCCTTCGACGCGATAAGTAGCCGAACGAAGCAGCGCGTCCAACGCAGCGTCGCCTGTCTCCAACTGGAGCGGCACCAACCGTGGCTGTCGGTTGAGCCCTTCCGAAGAGATTAGTTCCAGAGGGAACTTGTCCGATTTCTTTCCCTTAACCGAATAGATCGGGCTCTTGCTATGTCGGTTCTTCGTGATAACCCAACTGACAGGTTCGGCGCCGAGCGTCTCAAACTTTGCCAGGTAGTAAGGTGTCTCGATCGTGATCGTCCGCTTTGGCGCGGTAGTCAGGTTCGTAACTTGCACCGGCGACGACGGTGTGGGATTCGCGTTAGCAGTTTGACCCGCCGGCGAAGCGTCAGCAGTTGCTGTCGGACTCGCCGAAGCTCCAGGTTGATTGTTCTGAGGAGGTTTTACCGGAGGAAAGAAATAGCTCCACGCAATAAGAATTGTCGAGGAGAGTATTAGTGCTAGTAGAACTCGTTTCTGATTCATTTAATGACGCGACTATTTGACCGGATCGTAACCGCCGGGATTGAATGGATGGCAACGGAGTAATCGACGTGCGGCCAATGCGGTTCCGCGCAACGCTCCGTAACGAGAAATGGCGTCAGCCGCATATTGCGAACAGGTGGGGACGAATCTGCACGAAGGAGGTAAGAGTGGTGAAATCGCCAACTTATAAAATCTGAGAAATGAGATCAGAATACTCTTCACGCCACTACCGCTTACCTTAAAACGTCGCGCGTTTCCAACTTACCTACCTTTTCAATAATTCCCGCCAGCTCCTGCTCCGGCGCATGAACCTTTTGACTTAAGACAGCCGCCTTAGCATTCAAAACCCAGTCGTAGTTTCTCGAGAGCGCACCCAGCGCAGGTTCACTTGCTCGAAACGTTTCGCGAAGCAACCGCTTCGCCCGGTTCCGCTGAACCGCTTTTCCTAAAACCTTCCTTGACGCCGTCACCCCTAGACGATGTTGCGATCCCTTATTTTCAATAACAAATACTGTGATGAATACGCCGTCGTAGCGTTTGCCGTTCCTGTAGACGTGTTGAAATTCTCGGCTGTCTCGCAAATAATTACGCATGCCGAAAAGCAGAACGCCTTTCAGTAGTGCGAAGGTGTGAGTCGTTTTCTTCCTTTGGCGCGACGTCGCTTTAAGACCAAGCGTCCGTTCTTGCTCGCCATGCGCGCTCGGAAGCCGTGCGTTTTTGCGCGTCGACGGTTGTTAGGCTGAAAAGTGCGTTTCGACATGGTGATGAATTCTCCTCAAAACGAAAACGGCAAGACTAATCTGACGTTGCACTTATGTCAAGAAACCGGGCCCAGTTTTACCGCTGCAGGCGAGCGTTAATCGTACCGGATCATCGGTCCCAGCGAGCCTTTCCATCGTGTTTTACGAAATGTTTAACTCAGGGTTGTTTTATTCGTCTGAGTCCCTTGATCGAAGCGAAAGTTATGTGTTAGTCTCCGCACGCCTTGAAAGACGCCACCCTGTAAATAGTTGAAACTAAAAGACTTTAAAGCATTACCTTAACCGGGGGCAGTTTTTTCCACGGCCTGTGGAAATGGTTGTGGAAAACACCTCGGCTCTGCCCGTTTGGGTGCTGACAGGAAGGAACAGGGGGACAGGAACAGTTAGAGTTCGTCGGAGTAGAACCGGCTTCGCACAGGACACGGTTCTATTGCGTGGGCTTTACCCGAATTGAAGCCTTCCCCCTCCACGGTTTTACTGATGAACACTTCTGTAGAGACTAACGTTTGGGGCCGCATAGTCCACTCCCTCAAAGGCCGGCTCAATCAACATACTTTTGAGACCTGGTTCTCGCCAATCCAGTTTGAAAGCCTCGACAGTTCTCAGCACGTCATTAACCTGCGCGCTCCGAACCAGGTCGTCAAAGATTGGGTGGTCAGTCACTACGCGAGTGTTTTGGCAGACTCGTTAAGTGATTCGCAGCTTTCCGATTATTCGGTTGGCTGGGTGATCGGAAAAGCAACTGATTGGCAAACCGATTCGCCATCGTCTTCTACGCGCTCGGATCTAGTTAACTCTGCTTCCGTCTCGACCGGCGGTGGAACTGCCGCGGCTGTCGCCCTTGCGCGAGACTCCGACGTTTCTTCCATTCAACACCCCGAGCCCTCGCTGAGCGCGAAATACACGTACGAGAGTTTTGTCGTGGGATCCTGCAACCAGTTTGCGCACGCTGCGTCACTGGCTGTCGCAGAGGCTCCTGGAAGGACCTACAACCCGCTCTATTTGTACGGCGGTGTCGGATTGGGCAAGACACACCTCATGCACGCATGTGGTCACGCGATCAAGTCTCGAAATCAACATCTCAAGCTCTGCTATATCTCGTCCGAGCGGTTCATGAACGATCTCATCAACGCGATCCGCTACGACAAAACGCAGAGTTTTCGCGAAAAGTATCGATCGGTCGACGTGCTGTTGATCGACGACGTTCAATTCATGGCGGGAAAAGAAAGAACTCAGGAAGAGTTCTTTCACACATTCAACGCTCTTTACGATCAGCAGAAACAGATCGTGATCAGTTCTGACTGTCCACCCCGTGAAATACCTACTCTCGAAGAGCGTTTACATTCTCGTTTCGAGTGGGGGTTGATTGCGGACCTCGAGCCGCCCGATCTGGAAACGAAGATTGCGATTCTTAAACGTAAAGGGGATCTGATCGGGGTTGCTATTCCGGATGACGTTGCGATGTACATCGCGGGCCGGGTCAAGAGTAACGTGCGTGAGCTTGAAGGGTCACTAATCCGATTGATCGCGATTTCGTCGTTAAGAGGCGAGCCGATTTCGAAGAGCCTGGCCCAGGATGCGATTCGCAATATCGCGAAGGAAGAAGAATCGACCGCGGTCACGATACAACAGATTCAGAAGTTGGTGGCTTCAACTTACAAACTGACTCGCGAAGAACTTATCTCCAAAAACAATGCGCGCCACATTTCGCATCCGCGGCAGGTTGCGATGTACTTGTGCAAGCATTTGACGAAACACAGTTATCCGGAAATTGGTCGCGCCTTCGGCGGCAAACATCACACGACTGTAATTCATTCCGTTGAGAAGATTGAGTTGCTGGTGACGACAGACGAGACGCTGCAACGACTCATCACCGAACTATCCGAATCGTTGCAACCCTAGCGAAGTGAAAAGATTTTATTCACAATCCACAGAGGATGTTTTGTGGAAATATGTTAATGTTTGTGACAATCCGATTTTTCCGAAGATCGACCAGACTTATCCACAGCTATTCACAGGCTCCTGTGGGCGGCTAAGTAATCTGGATTGTTGGGTTTAGGGTACTTATTCACAAATCCACAGGCCCTACTACTTCTACTAGATCTTCTTTTACATTTTTCTAGATAGTGGAAATAGAATCGTCAGCGCACGTTGTGGAAAGTTTAAGGAGTAGATGGCAATGCAATTTGTTGTTAGCAAGCAGAACCTGCAAAAGGAACTTGGTTTCGTTCAGGGAGTCGTCGAGAAGAAGAACACGATTCCGGTTCTCTCAAACATACTCATCGAATCCGTCGGTGAATCAACGATCAGAATCACCGGCACCGATCTCGACGTTACAATTCGCTGCGACATGGACGCGGACGAGATCACAACGCCGGGATCGATGTGTGTGCAGGCACGCAAACTTTTTGAGATAGCGCGATTGTTGCCAGACGCTCCGGTAAGTTTCAAAAAAGAAGAGAACGAATGGGTAACGGTGAAATGTGATCGCGCGAGATTCAAGATGGTTGGCGTTGCTCGCGATGCGTTTCCCGAAGTGCCGTCGTTCAAGTCGGCGCCAACAAAGCTTCCCGCCAGCGTGATCAAAACTTTCATCGATCGCACCATCTTCGCGATCACTCAGGAAGAATCACGTTATACGTTGTCAGGTGCAAAATTCATTATGGATAACACCGGCGCCCGCATGGTTACCACTGACGGACACCGGCTTGCTTACGTCGAAAAGAAGAACCTCACGAAGAATGGCTCCGACTCTATCGACACACTAATTCCTCGTAAAACTCTCGCTGAATTGACCAAGTTGACGACCGGTTTTGACGAAGAGATCAGCCTGGGTATGGATGAGAACCATATCTATTTCCAGATTGGACCACGATTATTGATCTCTCGCATGCTTTACGGTCAGTTTCCGAACTACGAAATGGTCATGCCAAAGAACAACGACAAGTCGGTTGAATTCAACAGCAGCTTGTTAAATCACGCTATTCGACGCGTGGCGTTGATGGCTGACGAGAGATCGCATGCGATTCGTTTCCATCTTGAGCCGAATCAACTGGTCATCAGTTCACAAAACGCGGAAGAAGGCGAAGCCAACGAAACACTCCAAACCGACTACGACGGCGAAGCCACTGATATCGGCTTCAATGCTCAGTATCTGCAAGAGTTTTTGAATGTGATTGGCGACGCTAAAGTCGCGTTTGAATTCAAAGACGGCAATTCGCAAGCGGAGTTAAAGCCATCGGAAAATGGTGATTACGAGTACAAGTACATCGTGATGCCAATGCGGATTTGAGGATCAAAGCGGCACCCTCAGCGGCATCACTCAAAATTCAGCTTACGAACGGCGTTGCTCACTTCGCTTTTCCAACCTCTCTGTGTGGAAATAATTGTCAAACTCACCACAATCATTCGACATTCTCCTGTCGTGGCTCGATGTTGACCGCGACGCCGCGGGAATCAAGTATGAAAACATTCGTGCTTCGCTAATCAGAATCTTTATCTCCAACGGTTTTGACGACGCTGAAGATCTTGCTGACGTAACGATCAATAGAGTTACGGCGAAGATCCCGGAGATGATCGTCACCTACGTCGGAGAACCGGCCGCTTTTTTCTTCGCAGTAGCGCGCAATGTGGCTCACGAAGCCCGGCGGCGCAAAGAAATTGCGACTGACAAAATTCCGGAAACCATCGTCATAGCTAGTGATACGAGTGACACTTACGACTGCCTCGTCGAGTGTCTTGCAGTACTTTCTGGAGATAAAAGTGATTTGATTCTCGACTATTACCAATACGAGGGTAAGGACAAGATCACGCACCACCGGCTAATGGCGCGGAATCTCGGTCTCACCGATGGTGCTCTTCGCACTCGCGCGCACCATATTCGAACAAGTTTGGAAAAATGCGTTGTGAATTGCGAGAAACGTTTAAGTCGAAAACAAAAACCACCCTGGGGAGCATTATTGAAGAGACGGGAGCTTCCGACGGCAACCAGTAAGGAGCGCCGGCCATAATCGCAGATCAACAACAAATCAGGACCTACTTGCTGCAAGGGCTTTCAGAAGCAGATGCAGAACAAGTGGAGTTGCGTCTGTTGAGCGACCCTGAATTTGGCGAGGAATTCGACGTAATGGTCGACACGATTGTTGATCAGTATCTCGATGATGAACTTTCTCCAGAGGAACGCGAACGAGCTGAGCAGTACTTTTTTAAATCCGAAAGTCGGCGCGAAAAGCTCAAATTTGCTGCCGCGCTCAAAAAGCGAAAAGCAGATTTGCTTCGCCAGCGCTGGCGGGGCACACCCTATTTGCGAGCTGCCGCGATCGCTTTTATTGCCGTAGGTGTCGGTACCGTAGGGCTTAGGTTTTATTTCTCAGGACCTTCTCTCGCCGAGGGATTGAACGCACTCAACAACGCGTATCGGCAGGAAAGACCACTCGACTCACGCATCTCCGGTTTCAACTATGCACCCGTAGCGGATCAAAGAAGCGGGGGCGTCCCGAAATTCGATTCGACTCAAAAAGAACTGGCGACCACAATCATTCTCAGCAAAGATTCGACCGGCGCAGGCGCCGATGTTCACCACGCAATCGGCCAGTATTTCCTTTCTGGGCGTAGATTCGATGAAGCCATCGAGCGTTTTCAAAAATCTCTAACACTGGATCCAAATAATGCTCGCGCCCAAACCGATCTCGGAACGGCGTTCCTTGAGCGAGGAAAACTACGCCGCGACCAAACGAAGACCGGCGAAGAGAACGTCGACTTCGCTCAGAGTTTGGTCCACCTAAACAGGGCGCTGCAATTGGACAGCAGCAATCTGGAAGCGCTGTTTAATCGCGCGATGTTATATCGAGAGATGGGTTTGTTACCTCAGGCTGAAAGAGACTGGCGTCAGTATCTCGAGAAAGATTCCAGTTCGAAGTGGGCCGATGAGGCGCGGGAGAAACTAAGGCTGATCGAGCAGCAGCGTGTTGAGTCGTCGTCAAATGACGAGAAGCCGCTTCAAAACTTTCTCGACGCCTTAAAGACGGATCAGGAAACGGCTTGGAATATCGTGCTCCAACACTATTCTTCAGACGGCAACACGATTACCAAAGCGCTGTTGGATTCTTACCTGGAGCTTGATGACAAAGGCGACAGCAAGGCTGCTGAAAAACAACTGGACGCGGTGTCCTCCTTAAGTCAACTAGAACTGCAAAACACCGGTGATAACTACACTTCCGATCTGGTCAAATTTTACAAACGATCAAATTCTGAGCAGCGTCGTAATCTCGTGCGTGCGAGAACCCTGATGTCGCAAGCGTACGATCTTTTTCTACGTTCGCGCGTAAACGAAGCCCTCGATCATTACTCACAAGCTGAACAAATCTTTCGGGAAAACGGAGACGAAATCGAGTCGACGCTTGCGTTGTACCGGATGGGCCATTGTTACTGGCTCAAGCCGGATTTAAAGAAAGGCGAAGAGATATTCACGAAGCTTCGCGTCTCTACCGAGCGCAAGAAATACAAGTGGCTCTATAACCAAAGTCTTTATCGCACCGCGAGCATCCGGCTCACCCTCAACGATCATTCGGAGGCGATTGAGTATACACGTCAGGCATTAAGAGGCTTTCAGGAAATACGCGACCTCTTTGGGACCTTGGACGTCCTGAACGCGCTTGCAAATCAATATCGAACGCTGGGCAATCACAAACAGTCGTGGTCGTATCTACACGATGCGGTGCGGTTGAGTCGTGACAAAGGTGTCGACCCCTCACAGAAATGGGGCGTCAATACGACGATCGCACTAAGCCTCGCTGCCATGGAGCTGCACGAGGCCGCGCGCGAATACCAGCAAGAGGCGCTGCGGTTGGCGCTCGATCTGAAACCTGAGCGGCCACTGGTTATTTCGCGTTCATACGACTTCCTGGCCGTGACCCAGTCACGGTTGCAGAACCGTGAAGCCGCTTTAACGAACATCGATTTAGCTTTTGAAAGCGGCAGGCGATTGGAAGACCAGGATAGCGGTCGAGAAATGATGGCGACGGCGTTGCTTCACCGGGGCGATATTCTTCGGGAGGCGCGTCAATTCGATGACGCACTTGCTTCTTACGATCGCTCGATCGCTTTGTACGAACAAATTAAATATCCCTACTACACGTACCCTGCACGAAGAGGTCGTCTTCAATCTTACCTGGCGAAGGGCGACGATGTCGCGACCGAAGCGGAGTTAAATTCTGTTCTTGAGATATTCGACACTTATCGCGGCAGCCTAAAACGCGAAAGTCACCGCAACACATTCTTTAGTGTCGAACAGCGCGTCTACGATCTTGCGATCGAGTTTGCGTGGTCCAGAAAGCGCGATCCCGAGCTCGCATTGCGGTACTGCGAATTAAGCCGCGGCCGTTCATTGTTGGATGCCATGCAGAAGAATCTCGTCGACCAGCAAACGGACGACAACGTTGAAGTTCAATTGTCGGCGACTGGCGAACCGCTGTCGGCATCTGAAATCAAACAACAGATCCCCGACGACGCTCAAATTGTTCAGTACGCCGTTCTCGACGACAAACTTCTAATCTGGGTAGTCAACGGAAACAAGATCACGTCGCAGGAAAAGAATGTCAGATCTCGCGAGCTTGCCGATCGAGTGCAGCGGCTCGTTCGTACAGTCGGCACGTTACCAACGAACGATGAAGCGACCTTCAAAGGCGATGCGAAGGAGTTGCACAAACTTCTAATTGCTCCCATCGAGTCGCTGCTGGATGAAAAGAAACTGGTCAGCATTGTTCCGGACAAAGTGCTTCATTACCTTCCGTTCGCCACGCTGATCTCTGAAGCTGATGACAAGTACCTGATTGAGAAGTTTCGGATTCAACTGGCGCCGAGTGCCAGCATTTTTCTACAGAGCTTGAAAGACAACGGCGACAGGGTCGAAGAAAGCGAAGAGCGACTGCTCAGCGTTGGTAATCCTACTTTCGACGCGGCCGATTTTGAATCACTTCAACCGCTGCCGGCGGCGCGGCGCGAGGCCCAGAGCATTGCAGAACTGTACAGGTCTAATGACACCCTGCTACTCGATCGAAATGCCACGGAACAGGCCGTAAGAAGCGGCATGCTGACGGCAACAGTGGCCCATTTTGCTTTGCATTACGTCGTTGATGAACGGCACAGTCTTTACTCAAAGATGGTGTTGACCGCTCCGGGGCAAACCAGGGGTGAAGCGAACAACGGGCTGTTACAGATCCACGAGATTTACAAAATGGATTTGGCGCACATGCGTTTGGTCGTGCTCTCAGCTTGTCAGACGGGGATTGAGCAGCAATACAGTGGTGAGGGGGCGATTAGTGTCGCGCGGCCATTTATTGCCCGAGGTGTTCCGTTGGTCGTGGCCACCTTGTGGCCTGTCGATTCATCGGGCAGTGAACGGCTCATGACAAGCTTTCATCGCTATAGAAAGCGTGAGAAACTTCCGACGGTCGAAGCTCTTCAGCAGGCCCAGCTGGGCATGCTGAAAGAGAGCTACCAACGTCTGCGCCATCCTTACTACTGGGCCGCCTTTACGGTCATCGGTCGCTACGCAAAATTCTGAGACACAAAAAGTGGATCGGCTTCATATAGCTCAGAGGACTTAACCCCTAAACGTTAATGGCCCAGAAGCCATGGAGGAAGAATATGCCATTCCGACCGACACTATTTAACGAACTCCCGCAAGCCATGAAAGAAGACTGGGATCCTGACGTCCAGATATTCTTTCACGGACAGTTGATCCTGCGTTCACCGGACGGGGAGGGCTGCGACGTCGCCTTCAACCCAATCGCGACTGATCACGTGCTGACGATTGAAGCGCGTATTAGGAAAAAAGAAGAAGCGCCAGCGCCAACGCGAGCGCCAGCGCCAGCGCCAGCGACAGATCTAATTAGAATGCGGCATTTAGGCCCACTAAACTTCCGCAATTCAGAAGCCATGCTGATTGAGGTGCGCGGCGGCGCTGCTCCGATAGTGCCGGCGGCGTTCAAACTAATAGGAAACGAACCGATCGACCTGGAGAACAGGGCCAGTGCGCGGCCGGACGATTTCAGGTGGATCTTGAACGTCGAGGGTCCACTATTTCATGAGCGCCCGTTGAATTTTCCGGGCTTCCCAAGTCAAAACGTTATTCGATTGCGACGAGGCGAATACTATTTCAAAACAGCGGCACACCCCAGTGACCGGTTGCTGTATGACCGCAGCGGCGGCGGCAAGCCGCCAGCCACCTTCGACACGATCGGCTCTGTCGCGAGTGCAAGTGTCTTTCTCAATGAGCACCAGACGCTAATCATGCGATGGCGGGATGGCACGCGAGATGAGGATCGAGTGCTGAGACTGGAACAGTCAGACGATACTCGGTACGAAATCTACATTGAGAACACTCCGCTTTTCCTTGATACGCCCACTGAGCCAGAGCTCCCGGGGCTGGACGAGTTCATCCATTACTACAAAATTCTCGATGTACCGGAAGCAGAACGGTTCTCCGTGGTCCCGAGAATGCGCCCGGGGATGGGAAATTTGGGTACGCCAGATGTGCCTTGTCAGGTGCTGACGGAGGATGGGCCAGGCGGAGGATGAAGGACAAACGCTCATGCCAATAGATGAATTCAAGTTCGCCTATATCAGCGAGGATGATTCGAAAGAAATCGCCACGAGGCAGCTACTATCGTTCCTGTCCGTCAACGAGGAAGAGCGCAAGAAACGTGCACCGAGTAAGGCGCTCTTCTCGCTGTCGAAGATCCCACCAGGCGCAATGACTGATGCTTGTCCCTTTTTCAAGTGGGAAAGCCGGCGGATATACGACGTTGATGGGTTCTTGTTGTTCTGGGACCAATCAATCAAACTTGACGACACTAATAGTTTGACCGTTCGAACGGCCGGCACCGACTTACTGCGCACGCCGGTATGGTCTGTCAGTGCAGGTAAATCCGAGCCCCTTGACGCTCTCATTTGCGCCGCACGAGAGCCTTTGCATGACTTTCCGGACATCAAACCTGTTCTAATGAACGGTGAGACCGCGCCGCGGCTGATCTGCTATTCCTACCCCAGGCTTGGCATCCTCGCTTCTTCAGTTGCTCAGCCAAATGAGAGGTTCGTTATCGATTTGTGGCGGCTGGAACCCATACCGGTGAAAAAGAAGGAGCACGAGGACGATGAACCACGTGAGGAGTCCGTGACCACGGTCTGGTCCCCATATGATTTCGTCACGAGAGCCACGGTTGATCGCTTCCGTGCGCTCTTTCGCCGCCAACGTAGTGGACTTCCTCGAATGCCTGCGACTCTAGAGCAGATCTCCCCGGCGGCTGCCGCGGCGAGAGATGGCATTGAAGAGATGACAACAGGTCCGGAGCTAGAAAAAATAGGTCAAGAGACTTCTTACTTTTGTGCTCCTGCTACGATGGAGATGATCTTACGCCGTCATGGTGTCATGAAGGATCAGTACGCGATCGCTCCCGTAATGAAGACCGATAATGATGGGACCGACCCCGTCGATCAAGCGGATGCAGTCGATAATCTGACGGGCTATGTCTTCGTTGGATCGCTGGATTCAACCACTTCTTTCACTGAAGGAAAGGATGAAATTCGAGCGAACCGGCCTTTCAAAATCGGAAGCGTTGCCCATTCACGTGCTTGTTGCGGTTTCATGGTCGAGAGTGGTGGTCGAGAGTGGTTGTATATCTACGATCCGTGGCCGCCATTTGATGGCAAAGTCTATTTTGAATCCTGGCTAGCTGATTATCTGCGCGACTATGTTTACGTGCGACCCGCGACATCGATGTAACCCCCGCCGCTTAAGGTGCGCGAGATAGCACCGCAATTCCCTGTGCTACTATCGCTGAATGCTGCTCGCTGAAATTGAAGCGACAAACTTCAGGAACCTCAGTGGGAAGATTGTTTGGGGGCCAAAGCTCAACATCATTTATGGAAACAACGGCCAGGGGAAGACGAATTGGCTCGAAGCGATCTATCTCCTGGCCCGTACAAAATCCTTCCGCACTCAACGACTCCAGGAAGCAATAAAGTTTGGCGAGCAGATCGCAGTTGTTAGAGGCAAGGTAACGAGCGGACCAGATTTCGAAAGAGACTTACAAGTCAGTCTTCACGACAACTCGAAGACGATCTTCGTTAACACAAAACGCGAAACACTCACCCGGTACTTAACTCAGCTACAAGTCTTCTCATTCACTGCGAGCGATCTGGAAGTCGTGCGTGGCACTCCCGAAGCACGTCGCCGTTTCCTCGATCGCGGCGTCTCATCGATCAGACCTGCGTACCTGAAAACGCTCGTTGACTACAACCGCGTCATCAAGCAAAAAAACAAAGTGCTCCATGCAGCGAACGAGAATGAGTTTTCGCTCGCGAAGACCGAAGATCTGATCGGCCCATGGAACGATCAATTAGCAAAACTCGGAGCGGAAATTCATCGTCAGCGTGAAGCGTATGTGGCTGGCCTGAACGGCGTACTCGAGCGCCAACTTTTCGAACGACGAGACGTTACGACGCGCTATCTTTCATCACTTGCCGGGAAGGGCGATCTGTCAGATTACGAGTCGCTTTTGCGCGCGAGACTGGCGTTGAGAGTGGTCGCGGAAGTGGCCGCCGGACACGCCCTTATCGGCCCGCACCGGGACGATTTGGAGATACATTTGGACGGCCGCGAAATCCGGGCGTTTGGTAGTTCCGGACAGCAACGTAGCGCATTGTTAATATTAGACTTAGCGGCGATTTCGTTGTATAATTTGGCTGCGAATGACCACCCGGTTTTTATCATCGACGACGTCGATGCGGAACTGGACGAGAAAAGGATTACGCACCTTCTGGAATACCTTGAAAATCGCACACAGACCTTCATTACGACCTCAAAGCGGAATCACGTCGAAGGTTTCTTTTCAAGGGCGAATGTGTACGAGATTGCGGAGGGTAGAGTGCGGAGCAGTCAGGCGCGATCTGATTTAGCTTCAGCCGGCTCAACCCTTGTTTAGTTGTGTGTTAGCGCAGTTAGGAGAAATAGATTGTCAACAGTAGGACCAACAGAGCCATCAACCAAAAAAGGATCAGCTTACGACTCGTCCTCCATCACGGTTCTCGAGGGCCGCGATGCTGTCCGCAAACGGCCGGCGATGTACATCGGATCGACGGGCGAGATTGGCCTGCATCATATCGTTTACGAAGTGGTTGATAATTCCATCGACGAAGCTCTCGCCGGTTTTTGCGACACGGTCGACGTCGCGATCCATCTCGACAATTCAGTGACCGTCATCGACAACGGTCGTGGTATTCCCGTCGACGAGATTAAAAAAGAGCGGCGCTCGGCAGCCGAGGTCGTGATGACCAAGCTGCACGCCGGTGGAAAGTTTGATTCAAACGCATACAAGGTCTCTGGGGGACTGCACGGCGTCGGCGTCTCGTGCGTCAACTTTCTTTCCGAACATTTACATCTGGAGATCTGGCGCGAAGGAAAGACTTACGAACAGGAATACAAACGCGGTATTCCCGTCGCTGCGCTGAAACAGACTGGAAAGACGCGCAAACGAGGAACGAAAATTACCTTTCGTCCTGACTCGACGATCTTTACCGAAACGGCGTTTAGCTTCGACAAGCTGTCCGAACGATTACGCGAGAAGGCGTTTCTCAACAAAGGCATTCGAATCACGATCAAAGACGAACGCGAAGAGCCGGAGCGTTCGCACGAGTTCTATTACAAAGGTGGAATCGCCGAGTTCGTCAAGCACCTGAACAAGAACAAGTCCACGCTGCACGACAAGCCGATCTACTTCGAGAAGGAGTCCGAGAATCTCTCGCTTGAGGTAGCCATTCAGTACAACGATGGCTACGACGAAAAGGTCTACTCCTTCGCCAACAACATCAACACGGTCGACGGCGGCACACACTTGTCGGGATTCAGATCGTCCTTCACGAGGACCATCAATGCTTACGCGCAGTCGTCCGGTTTGGCGAAGAATTTCAAAAGTTCATTGACCGGCGACGATGTGCGCGAAGGCCTTGTCGCAGTGATCTCCGTAAAGCTACCGCAGCCACAGTTCGAGGGACAAACAAAAGGAAAACTGAACTCCGACGTGAAAGGCGCGGTCGAATCGTTCCTGAACGACAAGCTTACCGAGTTTTTCGAACAGAATCCCCCTGTAGCGCGCAAGATCGTGGGCAAGGCACTCGACGCCGCGCGGGCTCGCGAAGCGGCTCGTAAAGCCCGGGAAATCGTCCGCAAGGGCGCATTGGGTGGGGGAATGCTGCCGGGCAAACTCGCTGACTGCCAGGAGCGCGATCCGGCGCTGTCTGAAATCTACATCGTCGAGGGCGATTCAGCCGGTGGCTCAGCCAAGCAAGGGCGCGACCGGAAGAACCAGGCCATTCTGCCGCTCAAAGGCAAGATTCTGAACGTCGAGAAGGCGCGGTTTGACAAGATGCTTGGTCACAGTGAGATCAAATCCCTCATCACGGCACTCGGCACGGGAATCGGCAAGGATGACTTCGATATCAACAAGCTCCGTTATCACAAGATCATCCTGATGACCGACGCCGACGTCGACGGATCTCACATCCGGACGCTGCTCCTGACCTTCTTCTACCGGCAGATGCCGGAGCTGATCGAGCGTGCCCACGTCTTCATCGCCCAGCCGCCGTTGTTCAAGGTAAAACGAGGCAAGAAAGAAGAATACATAAAAGATGAAGGCTCGATGTTTCGTTATCTGATGCGCCAGGCGACCAGCGACATGAGTGTAAAGTCTGCCGGTACCGGACAGCCGATCGAAGGCCGTGAACTCGAGAAAGCATTAGAACGCACCGTCGATTTTAAAAATTACTTTGAGCGCGCAGCCCGTCGTCTTGCAGGCGACTCGACATTGCTCAACGTCCTGCTCCAGGCGCTTGGCGGACGCAAAGGGGTGCTGCGGAAAGACGGACAGACTCTCCGCAACGTGTTCGAAGACGGCAATCTTATGGCCAAAGTCCAAACGGCCATGGAGAAGGCAAACTACACCACTGAATTGAACCCGGATGAAGAGCACGGTCTTTGGGAGATCGAGACAGTCGCCGCGTCAGGCTCCGACATCGTGATCGATTGGAACCTGGCGAGCTACGTCGAGTTCCAAAAAGCCGTCGAGTTGTTCATGACGCTCGAAGACACGCTCACCGGTCCGTTCATCTCGGGTGAAAACGGCGGGAGCGAGGAAGTGCCGACCCGCGAAGCGTTACTCGACAAGGTGCTCGCGGCCGCGAAGAAGGACCTCTCGATTCAGCGTTACAAAGGTTTGGGGGAGATGAACCCGGAGCAGCTCTGGGAAACCACGATGAACCCCGAGAAGCGCACCCTCCTCGAGGTCAGGATCGACGATGCGGTCGAAACAGACGAGATCTTTACCGTGTTGATGGGCGATGCCGTCGAGCCGCGGCGCAAGTTCATCGAAGACAACGCGCTCGACGTGAGAAATCTGGATGTTTAGTCAGTTGTCAGTTGTCATCAGTGGGGAAAACTACTGACCACTGGCCCCGGACCACTGACTACTCCCGATATCGCTCAACTTTAAATCGGGAGAGTTTGACCGGCGTTTCGGGTGAAATGCCGGCTTTTCTTTTGGCTATCTCTACCTGCTGCTGGGCTGTTTCAACTCCGGGAATATCGGGTAGTAACAAACCGCGTCGCGTCTCGCTTTCATCTTCGACAATCACGCCGTAGACGGATGGATCTAATTCTTCCATTTCTGCGGGTTCAGCCGGCAGCAATACGTCGACGCTGTACATCAGCTCGGCCAGTTCCGATTCGTTCACCGGATCGAATCTCGGATCGCTCGTCGCAGCACTGATGGCATTTGCGACGATTTCCTGGGCCAAAGTGTCTTTCGCAGGCTCGATGGTTCCGATGCACCCGCGAAGTTCACCGTCGCGCATCTTCAAACACACAAAACACGGCGCGCGTGCGCCGAGCAATCCTGCCGGCGAGATGAAGGGATCGACCACTTCGCCGGTTTGCGTGAAAGTTTCCACCGCACGACGAGCAAGGGCCGGTAGATCCTCAGGAGTATCGCTCATCAGGGAAACAGGCGCGTTGGTCAATTGCGCGACGAGATATCCGACGCCGAACGGCGCTTCGTAACTCATCACATCGCAGCTCAAAGGCAATTCCGCCGCCGCGCCGATCGCGACGAGCATTGATCGATAACCACACTCGCCGGCGAGTCGACGTAAATCGTGGTCTATCTCCACGATCCGGTCCGGCGAATTTCCACGCAGTGCCGCGATCACTTCCTCGTCGAAAAAGTGCGCCGATGGGTTATAGCCTGCCGGAGCCTCCGGCTTCAGACGATGACTCAAGTCGCCGCTGGCGATGAACGCGACACGTCTGCCCAGTTGATCGACAGCTTTCGCGATGCACGCTCCGAAGCGCAGATGATCGTGGTTCGAAAGAAAACTATAACCAAGCGGAACGACGCGGCCGTGCCAACCGTTGCGCAGCAAAAAATAGAGTGGCACCGCGGTGCCGTGATCGAGAAGGTCGTCGTCGAGCATCGACACACGATAGTTCTCCGACGCCGCGGAACGTGTGATGGTGCTCAGCAGTTCGTCGTCGACAAGCACTGAGAATTCCGTGCCCGGCGCATGAAAGTTTGAGAAGTCACCGTAAACTTTTGGTCCTTCGTAAGCGACAAACGAATCGACTTCAAGAGGCGCGTGCGGCGAGATCAAGATGATCGACTCAGCGCCGGAATCGATGATGCGCTGAGTGAGTTTGGCCATCGCGTCGATTGAAGCGCGCACGCCCTCGATGGACTCGCGCCCGACCTCAGGCACCATAATTGGCGGATGGGGTGCAATGCCGGAAAACACCAGGAAGCGTTGATTGGTCATTGCGCGGCTTTCGGACTTTGACGGGAACGGCTTATTCTATCGCCAACTGTGCTGTCAACGAAACACTTCGACGTATTAATCGTCGGCGCCGGCCCGGCGGGATCTTTTGGAGCGGAATTGCTGGCAAAAGGAGGCGTAAAAGTCGCGCTGTTTGACGGCCGTCCGGAAGGCACGCCAAAGGCCTGTGGCGGCGGAGTGACGGCAAAGGCGCTGAAAGCGTGGCCGCAGTTACTCCATGCCGCAGGGCGCACGATCAACGACCTCGATCTTTACTCACCTTCCGGAAAAAAACTTCATCTCGAGCTCGACGAACCTTTCGCGATCTATTCACGCGTCGTTTTCGACTCGTACCTGCGCGACCGCGCTCGTGACGCAGGCGCGGAGATCATTCCGGAAAAGATCTCCGCACGAAAGGCAAAGCGCACCAACGAAGGATGGCGAGTGAAAAACGATGATGACGCAGAATGGACCGGCTCGATGCTCGTAGGCGCCGACGGCGCGAATAGCGGGATCGGAAAGATGCTCGCTGGTCCATTGCCGGCGTCCGACATGGAAGTCGCGTTTGGTTATCGTGCGCCGCTCCCGGCGAGCGAAGTTGCGCCGACGGTCGTTGCGTTTCTCCCGCGTTGGGTCGGTTACGCGTGGGCCTTTCCGCGTCCGGACCACATCTCGTTCGGCATCGCGACCACGCAGGACGCGTTCGAACATCAACCGCTCGATGATCTGCTCTGGCGCTTCATGGTCGGTTACTACCAACAATGCGAAGGGGCGACGGTCAGGTTTTGGGGAGCTGAAAACGAAACCGGCCAATCGATTCGGGTCCGAAAGCGCCTGAACCACACCGCGGAACGTTACGCAGCGCGCATTCCTGGCCTCGCGGCTAAAACGTGGGAAACGAGAAGAGTCTGCGACGACGGCTGGGCGCTGCTTGGCGATGCCGCGGGTTTCGCCGATCCGGTGACCGGCGAAGGAATTTATTACGCGTTACGTTCAGCCGAGTTGTTTGCGGAAGCTTACCTCAGTGGCCAACCGCAAACTTACGAAGCGCGCTGGCGTGAAGACTTCGGCGCTGACCTGAGCCGCGCCGCACAGATGCGTCGCCGCTTCTACGGAAACTTCTGGGGCGCGCCGTTCACAGAACGCATGATTGAATTTGCTCGCGGCCATCGCGGCGTAAAGCGCGTGTTGGGAGACCTCGTGGCCGGCGAACAAGGATACGTCGATTTGAAAAAGAAACTTGTAAAGAGCGCGTTTCGACCCGTCTGAATCGATGATCAAAAAGTATCTCGCAATTTGTGTTTGCCTAATCATTGTCATAGACGTGTTGGGCCAAACTCGTTCCAAATCTGCAAAGCAACGGCGACCGGTGAAGCAGCCGCTTGAGGTTGTTGAGGCGTATCGGGTTTGTAATGAGTTTCAGCAGGTGCTAGCAGAAAACTTCGATTTCGAGCGCGCATTCGAAGCCACGTTTACCAAAGATCCGGCGCGTCGACGTGAGGTTGCGATCGCGGAGGCCGAACATGGAGACGGCGATCTGTCGCAGGTCGACAACGACACTGTGGTTGGGATCTACAAGAGTGCGGCGCAGCTTCTTATTCTGATGCTGCCATTGATGTTCGCGGATGGTGATGACGCCAAACCGGAATTGTTTCCGCCTCCGTTCGAAGCGATGTTCGAACGGAAGCCTCCGAACGATCCGCAACAGCTCCCGGCTTACGCTGCTCAACTCAAACGCGACATACCGGTGTTTCATGCCCACGTCGAAAAGGTAGCGGAGACGAACTCTTCAGTAGCCAAAAACATCCAAGCGTACAGGGCGCATTTATTGACGCGCGTTGAGCCGCCGAATCGGGTCGTCAAACCTATGACGGGATACGTCAAAGGAAGAGTGTTGCCTCCGGATGAGAAGTACTATCAGATTGATGATTGTGCCGTGATTCGGGAGGGCGGTCAGATGCGGCTGATTGGTTACATCTTCCTAAAAATGCGCGGGTAACGTTTACGGCGCGAGGCGCTTGATGGACCACGTACCGTCAGACATCAGTTCATAAAGTATTCGATCGTGCAGCCTTCCAACCCGGCTTTTCCAAAACTCAATCTTATCTGGTCGTAAACGATAGCCACCCCAGTGTCCGGGGCATTCAATCTCGCGATCGCGATAGTAATCTTCCAACTCCTGCGCCCGTTGTTCGAGTACTTCGCGTCCCGGAATCACGCTGCTCTGCGGTGACGCCCAGGCCCCAATCTGACTCTCACGTGGTCGCGTCTGAAAGTACAACTCCGAGTCTTCCGCCGAAGTGCGCTCGACTTTCCCTTCAACGCGCACCTGACGATCCAGCCGATTCCAGTAAAACACGAGCGCCGCGTACGGATTGCTTTCGAGTTGCGCCGCCTTCGCGCTGTGGTAGTTGGTGAAGAAAACGAATCCCTCGTCGTCGACTTGCTTCAACAACACCATGCGTGCGGATGGTCTACCTTCCGGTGTCGCCGTAGCTAACGTCATCGCTTCGGCGAGCGGGATCTTGGCTGCGAGCGCATCGTCAAACCAGAGTTGAAACTGCTTTATTGGATCGCGCTCGACGCGCTTTTCATCCAGTGCTTCTACGGGGCTTGTATCAATCGACATGCTTATGCTGCGGCGGCGTACGGCGCGAGTCGTTCGCGCAACTCGGCGGGAATCGGCACCGTCTCAAACGTGTCCTGGTTGACCGCCGCGAGAACGAAATGCGCGCTTGCGATCAATTCCTCTTCACCATTGCGTCGCACTTCAAAATCAAGCCGCATCGATTTTGTACCGAAGCGCCCGACAAAAACACTCACTTCGAGCAAGTCGTCGAGACGCGCGGCGCGTTTGAAGTCGCATTCGAGATGCACACGCGGTAGCCAGATCTTCAACTCGTCAAACATCACCCCGTATTGCAAACCGACTTCGCGAAACAACTCGGTTTCGGCATATTCAAAGAAACGAATGTACGCGCCGTAGAAAATGATGCGAGCTGCATCGACGTCGCCCCACCGCACACGCTCTTCGATCGTGAATCTCTTGTGGTCCGACATCGGCGATCAGGCGAACACTCGGTCGAGAAATCTTATTAGCGCAAAGTTGAACTGTTCGGTCTGCTCCAGATTTGAAACGTGACCTGCGTTCTCGATCACTACCAAACGTGACGGTGCAATTTTCGACTGCATCTTCTCGCTATCCGCAAGCGGCGTGAGCGCGTCTTCACGCCCGACGACGATCATTGTCGGGACGCGAATCGTCGAAATGAACTCACTCTGATCGTCGCGTTCGGCCATTCCTAACAAAGCGGAAGCAGCGCCTTGCGGTTTCGTCTTCAACATCATGTCGCGCACGCGCTTCACGACTTCGGGTCGCTTGCTCACTGTGTCCGGCGTCAACAACTTCGGCAACATTGCGTCGGCGATCCCCGCCATGCCTTCCGAAAGCGCCTTCTCCGCTTGTTGATGGCGCGTTTGTTTTCCTTCTTCGGTGTCAGCCTGCGCTCGTGTGTCAGCCAGCACCAACGCCTTCACGCGGGACGGAAACTGTTTGACGAAAGCCAAAGCCACGTAACCACCCATCGACAGTCCGCCAATCACGGCCTGCTCGATTCCGAGATGATCCATGAGTTCGGCAACATCCTGGGCCATGCGGTTCATCGTAACGGGACCCTCCGAGCCATCACGTTCACCAGAGGCACTTTCGCCGAAGCCACGGAGGTCGGGCGTGACGACGCGAAACCTGCTGGTTAGCGCGTCCGTTTGTTCGGTCCAGAGTGAACGATTGAACGGGTAGCCGTGAATCAGCACGACCGCGGGGCCAACGCCAACATCGTCGTAAGCCAATTGAATATCGTTGATGCGTGTGGTTGTCATTCGTTTCAGAAATCTCTGCGCGCCGCGCGCGCGACCACGGAAATTAATTCAGCCAACTCGACGGGCTTCGCGAGGTAAATCTGAAATCCTGACGAGAGCGCCTTTTCGCGATCCTCGTCTTTCGCGTACGCCGTGATTGCGACAGCCGGAATGCTTTCGTTTTCGCCGGCTTCGAGTAAGCGAACCTTTTCAATCAGTCCGTAGCCATCTTCGTCCGGCATCGCAATGTCTGACACCAATACGTCGGGACGACGCTGGCGGATCGCTTTAATCGCTTCACCAGCAGAAGATACAGCAGTTACCGTGGCCTGTCGTCTGGTGAGAGCGGTGGTCATGAGTTTGAGCGTGTCGGAGTCGTCGTCGACGAGCAAAACGTTGACGCCCGACAATAGTTGGGGTGCGATGCTCGCCGCGGCGACGGCTCGTTCGCGAGTATCCGTAAACGGGACGCCTGCTTTGACGGTCGCGTCGATCACGGGCAGTTTGATGGTGAACGTAGCGCCACGTCCTTCACCGGCACTCTCGGCTTTGATCGTACCGCCGTGTATCTCGATGAGATGCCGCGCGATTGCCAGTCCGAGACCCAAACCGCCGTGGTGTCGCGTGGTCGTGCTGTCAGCCTGGCGAAAACGATCGAAGACGTACGGCATAAAATCGCGACTGATCCCCTGCCCGGTATCGCTGACCGTGATCTCAACAGTCGATCCGACCTGCGACAGCTTGACCGTCACGCGCCCGCCGTTATCCGTAAACTTCACCGCATTCGACAACAAGTTCCAGATAACCTGCTGCAAACGATTCGCATCGCCGGACACCATCGCCGTCGTCGCATCGACGCGCGCGTCGATCTTGATCCCTTTCGCATCCGCGGTTGGACGAACGACATTGATCGCGTTCTTCACCACCGAAGCAAGCTGCAACGGATGCAAGTCGAAATAGAGGTTTCCGGTGATGATGCGTGAGACGTCGAGTATGTCGTCGACGATCTGCGCCTGCGCTTTTGCATTGCGACAAATCGTTTCGATTGCCTGTTTGCTTACTTCGTCGTCGACGGAACCGTCTTCCAGTAACCTGGACCAACCGAGAATCGCCGTTAGCGGCGTGCGCAGCTCATGCGAAACTGTGGCGAGAAACTCGTCCTTCAAACGATTCGATTCCTCTGCCGCTTGTCGCGCCGTACGTTCAAGTTTCAACAGACGAACATTCTCGATCGCCACCGCCGTAAGGTTCGCGGCCATGCTCATCGCAGTCACGTGTTCAGGACGGTAGACACCCGCCTGATAACTCTGCACTTCGATCGTGCCGATGATCCGGCCCATCACCGCCATCGGAACCGCCATCGACGTCTCGGGACGCAAGCCATTGTCTGGTCCAACGACGACCGTTGGATGTCCTCGTTGCGCGACCATGTAGTTGTCGGTGATTACGACTTCGCCGGTGCGCACGGCGCGGCTGTTTGGTCCATGCGCGGTTACCGGCATCGGCGGTAACTCGGAAACGTCAACTTCGGCGCCATCGCCCCAGCCGTAACAGGCAGTACGAACGTCACGCATCGGATCGTAAAGCGACACGAAGAACCCATCGCACGGGACCGACACGTCTGTAAACTCACGCAACGCGCGAAAGATCGCATTCAGCTCACGCGCGGTGCCGAGCGCCTGGGCCAACAGCGAGATCCTCGCCAGCAGCCGTTCGTATTCGAGCAGTGCGCGCTGGTCCGCTTCTCGAACGGCGTTCTCGGCCGCCTCACGTTCCGCCAAAGATTTTCTAACTGTCGACTCCGACTCTTTCAGATCCGCGGCAGCACGCTCAGCGCTCATTCGAGCGAGAACCTGCGCACGACTCACCGCAAAAAACAGGAGACTCAGAAACGTTCCGACGATGAGCGTGTATTTGACGAACGGCTGGTTCGACGGTCCTTCAAAGGACGGCTTCGTCGCGTACGCGATGGTCCAGCGGCGACCGGCAACCTCTTCGGTATCGGAAAACCTAAAGCGAGGATTGTGTGATGTATCTGCGTCCCCTGAGTCATACAGCAGATTGTCTGGTTTCTCGTCGCCATCGTAGACACGAAAGCTCACGTCAAAGTGCTGCTGTGCCGTAATCGGCGCGAGAAACTCGTCAAGGCGATAAGGACTGTAAACAAATCCGAGGAGTACGCTGCGTAGTTCGGCCTGGCTTGAGATCTGCTCATCCTTTTGCTTGCGATAGACCGGCGCATAGATGAGAAAGCCTGGCTGCTGATTAGCAGGATCCGTCTGCTCCTGGACCAGGAACACTTTCCCCGATGCAGCGGGCGCTCCACTATCACGCGCCCTCTCCATTGCCTCACGGCGAACGGGTTCCGCGAACATGTCGTAGCCCATCGCCAGCTTGTTGCGCGCGTTCTGGGGCTGCAAGTAAATGATGGCGTGATATTCATCTCGCGGCGGAGTCTGCGGCCACACATGAAAATCAGGGAAGCCCGATTGCTTCATTGTGTCGACCATCTTCGGGAGTTCTTCCGGGGAAAGCCGTCGAGAGAATCCGATACCGTATATGCCGGCATAATTCTTGTGTAACTCGATTTGCTGAACGAACCGATCAAACTCATAGACCGTGACCCGGTTGCTGGCCGCGAAGAGTCCGGTGCCCGCCCGCAACAGTGCCATCGAAGTTTGGACTCGAAGTGTGATCTTGTCCTGGATCTGCTGGACTGAATTTTGAAAGCGACTCTGGTCTTGTTCGTACGTGAGTCGAGAGAAGTTGTAGTAAGCGAGAATAGTGAAGCACAGGCCCAGCAGGAGAATTAGATAGGGCAAGAAGACACGACGCTGGCGTGATCGGTTCAAATCCGTGTTCCCTGGGTTAACTATCGTACGCGTCGGGTTCTGCGGCGAAGGAAATCTATCAATACGAATTGCGAAAGATTTGCTGGGTTCGCGAAATAAGCCTTGCCATTTGTCATGGCGCTCATCTTTTTCACGAATTCGACCAGATAATAATCGCTGGCCAGCATGAAAGTGTTAATCATTATACCGGCTTTGCGGCAGGCCTGTACCTCTTTGAACGTCTCGGACATGACGAGCGGGTCGCCGCCCATCGAGTTTTTGTAGAGGCGGCGAGTCGAGCGGAGACTGCTGTCCTGTTTTTGCGCGGGTTTTGGCCCAAAACGCACGAAATCCTCACCGACGAAGCAAGCGGTGGGTTTGCCGTCCGTCACCATCACGATCTGCTTCATCTCTTTCCGTTGCGCCTGTAGCAGCCGGCGCGAGAGACGCAAACCTTCAGCGGTGTTGGTGTGGTACGGCCCCACGTGTGTCGTCGCGAGTTTGCCGAGCGGCAACTCTTCCGCACCGTCGTGGAACAGCACGACCTTGAGCGAGTCGCCGGGATAATGTGTGCGAATCAGGTGCGACATCGCGAGCGCGACTTTCTTCGCCGGCGTGAACCGATCCTCGCCGTAGAGAATCATCGAGTGGGAACAGTCGAGCATCACGACCGTCGCGCAGGATGATTGGTAGTCACATTGATGGACGTGCAGATCGCCGTACTCGAGATTGAGCGGCACTTGCAAACCTTCGCGTTGAATGGCGGAGAGCAACGTCGTGTTGACGTCAAGATTTATCGTGTCGCCAAACTCGTAAGGCTTGCTCGCGGCAGCAGCTTCGACTCCAGTGGAAAGATAGGTCGTATCGTGACGTCCGGCGGCGCTCTTACCAAAACTCCCGAGCAGGTTTCGTAGTGTTTTGTAACCGAGAAAGTCGAGACCCTTTTCGGTGACTTCGAAATGAACGTTGCGTGGCAGTGGTTCTGAGACTTCGCCGTTGCCGCCGTTGCGATGCTGCTGGTTTTGCGGCTGTTGCTCGCGAAGGGTTAAGTAGCCTTCGTCGACCAGTCGTTCGATGAGTTGGTTCAGGAGTTCTTCGAGGAGCGATCCTTTGTACTTGCCTTCGTTCTCGGCGAGCATTTCCTGGATCTGTTGTTCGTCGACGAGTCCTTTTTCGAGTAGTGCTTGTAGCAGCGCACTTCTCAGGGCGTCGAGTGAGGTGTCGGTGGGGCGGCGTTCGCGAGTCCAGTAGTAGTTATCGTCGTAGCCGGAATCGAGCAAGGCGTCGGCCATGCTGTCCATCAACTCGCCGAGGTTAATCCCGAAGACGTCGAAACCCTTGAACTTGGAATAACGAGTGAATTTCATTCGATGGTTGCCGGTTGTCAGTGGTCCGTTGTCAGTCGCTACCACTGACCACTGACCACGAACAACTGACCTTTAACTATACTTGCTCGTTTCCGTGAGGTCGTCGTAAATCATGCCGCGACGATCCTTGCGCGCTTTGGTCACCGCGGTGTAACCGCCTTCTTCGTTGCGGCTGATCTTGTTTTGCGCGTACAGACCTTCCAGCACAAGCTCACATGCCGCAACAAGGCGAGCGTTGTCTGTACGGTCGAATTCAAAAGGAATCAGCGCGGAATCCAGCAGCTCGGGAACGGCTTCGAGCAGTGTGACGCACTCGACCGCGGCCGCACTGTCTGCCAGCAGCAGTTTGTTTCCTTCATCAAACCACTGCACTGCGCGCGAGAAATCGATACCGACAAAATAACCTTCGAAGATCTCACCAGCCGCCCGTTTAATCAGATCGCGGGCGATGCGCTTCGCGCCGACCTGTTCACCTTCGTACTCCAACTCCATCTTTCCTGTCATCGACGGTATCGCGGCGTAAATGTCAGCGATGCGCGGAACGATCGGCTCCTCGCCAGTCAGCAACGACCGCCGTTCGGCATTTGAAACAACCGACTCCATGACTGTGATCGGCAAGCGCTGCGATACACCCGAATGCTTGTCGACGTGATTATCTTCGCGAGCTTCGAACGCAATTTGCTCGACTACTTCACGAATAAAGTCGGGCACGAGGAGGCGGTTCTTGTCTTCGAAGCGATCGGTCCACGCCTCCTGGCGCGTGATCTCCACGGCCGACGGCAACTCTTTCGGATAATGCGTCGTGATTTCCGACCCGATGCGATCTTTGAGCGGTGTGATGATCTTTCCGCGCGCCGTGTAATCTTCCGGGTTCGCTGAAAACAACAGCATCACGTCGAGTGGGAGACGCACCGGATAACCCTTAATCTGCACGTCTCCTTCCTGCATGATGTTGAAGAGAGCGACCTGAATCTTTCCGGCGAGATCAGGCAACTCGTTGATTGCGAAGATTCCACGATTCGCGCGCGGCAGCAGACCGTAATGAATCGTGAGCTCGTCACTCAGCAGGTGACCGCCTTTGGCCGCTTTGATCGGATCGACGTCGCCGATGATGTCGGCCACGGTTACGTCCGGCGTCGCGAGTTTCTCCACAAAACGTGCGTCGCGATCGATCCACTCGATCGGAGTCATGTCGCCCTGTTGGCCGAGGAGTCGTCTGCCGTACGCGGATATCGGGCGAAACGGATCGTCGTTCACTTCCGAACCGACGATGATCGGGATTCGCTCGTCGAGTAATTCCGTGACCTGGCGAATGATTCTGCTCTTTGCCTGCCCGCGGAGGCCGAGCAGGATGATGTTATGGCGCGACAGGATCGCGTTGACGAGTTGCGGAATAACCGTGTCGTCGTAACCGACGATGCCCGGGAAAAGTTTTTGACCTGCCCGCAGTTTCCGAATCAGGTTGAGACGCAGTTCGTCCTTGACCGAGAGGGTTTGATACCTGCTCGATTTGAGCTCGCGAAGATTTCTTGGGTAATCCATGTTGTGTGGCGAAGATTCTACCTAACCTTACCGTCTTCGCGCAGCTTTTCGAGATGTGCAAGGACAGCTCTTTCGGCCATTGCGTAAGCTTTGGGGGAAACATCGGTGTAAACCTTATTAACGATCTCCTTCGGATCTGTGATCCCGCTTAGGACGGCTTCGAGGATGTGTTGTTCTCGTTGTAAGCGGTGGGATATGTATTGGTCGATCTTCTGATACGGCACGGCCACGGCCGGCCCGTGACCACCAAACAACACCGATAGATTTGGTAACGCACGAATGCGGTGGAGTGAATTCAAATAGTCGCGCATCTTTCCGTCTGCCGGATCGATTAGCACCGAGCCGAAGCCGACGATGTTATCTCCGGTGATCAGCACGCCACGATCCGCGTCGTGAAAACAAAGATGTCCGCGTGCGTGACCGGGCGTGTGCATCGCGCGCAACACGAGCTGCGGTTCGCCGTCCAGTTTGATGATCTCGTTGTCCTGGATAAAACGATCGACTTGAACGTCGCTGAGAAGCTTCGCGGTCTCTTCGTGAGCAGCGACGGGAACGTTGCCGAGATGCGCCTTCAACGGGTTCACACCCGCGACGTGATCCGGATGATGATGCGTCAGGATGATCTCGCGTACCTGTCTCCCCGCTGCAATCATCTCGTCAACGCACTCCGCCAAAGCCTGCTGTTCCTCTTCGTACGGCGATCCCGGATCCACGATCAGCAACTCGTTTGTCGTATGGACCAGGTAGCAGCAGGTGTGAGTTGCGGGTGGTCGCGTCGGCGTACGAACGGGAAAGCAAAGGTAATTAGGTCGAAACGTGATCTGCCGCGCAACTTCACCGTGCGCATGACGAAGCGAAAGAAAACGCTCGACAAGATCCGGAGTCATGCCCGCACCGAGCATTCTCAGCGCATGAAGCGTCGGCGGGACGGCTACCACTTCATCTCGCAGCCAGCGCGCGTAAGCATCCCGCGCAGGCAACCACTCACCACCGGCGAGCTCCCCGGCGATCACGTGCGGCTCCTGTTTTGGCGGGCAGTTGACTAAGAAAAACCAGGTGTCAAAACGGCGAGCATTGAACGGCGGTGTAACCCAGCGGCCGACGTATGTGAAATCGTTCGCGTCGAGGTGCAGGTTGTAGTGGTCCAACAACGCAGGCCAGGACATGCGCCCTGATTCCAAATCGTCGAGCAGCGATACTCGTTGTCCCTTCGTCAGCGTTTCACCACCGCGCGCGGCAAGCACGCCAAGCTCTTCGAACAGCTCGCGCGCCGCGCCGCTGATCATCGCGGACGTTTCCGGGTTCGGCGCGTTTCGCACTTCAACCGACGCGTCGTCGCTGTCGATCTGTCCGCCGGGAAACGCATGAAAGCCGCCGAGAAACGCGAGCTTGTCGCTGCGTTTGACCCAGAACACTTCGGGATTGTTCGGATCGGTGTCTTGCCGGATGAGAATTACCGCGGCCGCGTCCTTCGGAGCGGTGGTCGTTGGTGATCGTTCCATTTACTTAACTCACGACCACCGGAATCTTTCGCCATCACCTGGGCCCCACGGCACGCCGCGCATGTGATAGCCACCTTCTTCCCAGAAGCCCGCTTGATCGTGTTCGAGAAAGCGAACGCCTTTGACCCACTTGGCTGACTTCCACGCGTAAAGTTGCGGAACGATCAAGCGCACAGGACCGCCATGTTCGGGTGGAATCGGCTGACCGTCGTGTGCCCACGCGAACAGTGAATCTTCTTTCAGGAAATACTCGATTGGCAGGTTGGTGGTCCAACCGTGGTCGTAAGCGAGGGCCAGAACAAACTTCGCTTCCGGCTTAACACCCGCGAGTCGTGCGATTTCGCGTGTCGAAACTCCGCTCCAGACGTTATCCAGCCTGGACCAGCGCGTGACGCAATGAAAGTCAGCGTAAACACGCACCGCCGGCAGTTGCATAAACTCGTCGAGCGACCATGTCAGCGAGTTCTCCACTAGACCTTCGACTTCAAATGCCCACGTTGCTAGATCGATTTGCGGCGTGCCGTGCGCGTCGAGCACGGGCCACTTTTTTGTTCGCGACTGTCCCGGCGGGATACGCTTCTCGCGCCGTGTGTCAGGACTGATGATGACGTCCGGATCTTCGATCGCGTCCGCGGGACGTGGATCCGTCGTTTGATACTTCGGATCATTAAATAAGCCGTCGAGAAAACTCATATTGGTTCTTTGTCAGTAGTCAGTTGTCCGTGGTTCGTGGTTCGTGGTCCGTGATTCTCGCAAGTGACTACGGACCACTGACAACTGACTAAGTTCTTCGTTTCGTTTGCTTCTCGGCAAGTGCGATCAATTCGTCCGGCATCCACTTGCCAACACCCTTCGCAGTCGCGTCCTCAATGCCGACGTTTCTGTTGTGCCACTCGTCGCGGTCGCCTTCCGGTCCTCGCGCGCGCTCGTAGTTTTCCGTTTGTTCGAGGCTCAACAGAATCCCCCCGACGATCTCTTTCCAGTCGTTAAACTGGATCCCGCGACGCACGATCGGCAAACCCGCTGTCCAATCTTCTTCCGGCGCGCGGTCGTCCTGCTCCGGTATCGTCAGGGTATGCAACGACGGCATTGGACCACCGGAAAACTCTTTCACCAGTTGTTCACCCACTTGTTTGTACGACCAGTCGGAATGCTCCCGGCGCACAGCCTGGGCGCGGCGAAAGATGTCCGACACGGAAGTTTGCTGACTCATCACTAACTACCTTTCTTCCACGCTACCAACACAACGATCATCAACGTGATTGTAATCGCTGCCGACAATAGACAGAACTGGCAAAAGGCCCGGAGGACGAAGGCCTGCAAATAGAACAGCCACAGACTCACGAGAACCATGATCGCCACGAGCGGCCGCAGCAGGACTCCGGCGATGCGATAACCAAAAGCCGCCAGTGTCGCCAAACTGAAAGCGCTGAAATAAGCAGCGGCGCCGACGGCCGCCAGCGGGATACCGGAAACCACTGCGTACGAACTGGTGAGCACTTCCTCACAACCGGAAGTTACCGAGCACGGCACGCTTTGCCCGGCGAGATGCTGAACTGTGAGGTATACAGCGTCGGTGAGACCTACGAGCGACAGCACCGCTGCCGCAACGTACATCGCGATTGCCGATTGCCGATTGCCGATTGCCAATTTTCTACAAAACCTTCTTTGCGCCTTTGCGCCTTTGCGGGAAATAAGTTCGGAGCCGGTGAGCGTGTTGGTGCGAAGATCTATCTCCCGCAAAGGCGCAAAGGCGCAAAGGAAAGGCCCTTATGAAACCAGGTTCCGACACTACGTCTCTTTCAATCGGCAATTGGCAATCACTTTTGCGTTCCCGCAGCGCGCAGTTCGTTATCAATCAAAACTCGCAGGGTGTCGGCGGGCAACGACTGAAACGGCACTTCACGACCGTTCAAGAACACAGTAGGCGTGCTATTCACACCCATGGACCGCGCGCGTTTACCGTCGAGAAAGATTCGCTGCTCAACGCGATCGCTCGTCACGTCGCGTTTGTAACGTTCGACATCGAGACCGATCTGTTTCGCATAACCCTCGAAGGCCGGCCGCACATCAAACTGCGTTTTCCACTGGTTCTGATTCTCGAATATCAACGCGTGCATTTCCCAAAACTTACCCTGCATGCCGGCAGCTTCAGCAGCCGACGCCGCAGGTATCGCGTGATCGTGATTGGCCAGCGGATACTCGCGGAAAGTGACGTGCAACTTATCGCCAAACTCTTCCTTCATCTGCTTCAGTATCGGATGAAACAACGCACATGGCGGGCACTCAAAATCGCCAAACTCCTCGATCTTCACGGGAGCATCCGCTGGTCCAAGTGTATGCGGTGGCTCTGCCCCTGGAACGCCAGTCTTGACCGGCCCTAAGGTTGGCGACGGTTTTGGAGCGTTCGCGTTGGCCTGCGATTGATTTGTGTTTTCGTTCGACGCGGATTTTGTTTGCGTCATGTAAACGACGCTGCCAATGGCGCCGCCAAGCACGACGAGGATGATGATGAAGGGTAGTAGTCGTTTCATGTGTTAAGCAGAGGGTCAAACTGCGGCTGCGAGAGTTGCCGCAAGAGACCGGAAGATATCGCGTCCATCGCTCGATCCGAGTAGATCTTCACAGGCGCGTTCCGGATGCGGCATCAAACCCAGCACGTTGCGTTCACGATTACAGATGCCGGCAATGTTATCGCGTGAACCGTTCGGATTGGCCGCTTCGGTGATCGCGCCATTCGGATCGCAGTAGCGAAACACGATGCGATCCCCCCGCTTGAGTTCGTCCAGCGTCTGATCGTCGCAAACGTAGTTGCCTTCCGCATGCGCGATCGGAATACGGAGCACTGAACCTGCGGAAATCTCATTTGTGAAAGGGCTGTCAGGCGTTTCGACGCGAACGTAAATGTGATCGCAGATGAAATGCAGGTCGCGATTGCGAATCAGCGCGCCCGGCAAAAGGCCCGCCTCGCAAAGAATCTGAAAACCGTTACAGATCCCAAGCACGAACCGTCCGCTTTCGGCAAACTTCTTCACCGAATTCATCACGGGCGAAAAACGCGCGAGTGCGCCGGCGCGAAGATAATCGCCGTAGGAAAACCCTCCGGGAATGATGACGGCGTCGTAGGTGCTGAGATCCGTCTCCCGATGCCAGATGAAATCGACCGGCTGTCCGACGTGCTTTGAGATCACGTGATACGCATCGTGATCGCAATTCGAACCAGGAAAAACAATAACGCCAAACTTCACGCTTCTATCTCCACGCGGTAGTCTTCGATAATCGGATTTGACAGCACTTCGCGAGCCATCTTTTCAACCGATTCGCGAGCCTGCTGGTTGTCGACCGCCGGATCGAGCGCAATCTCGAAGTATTTGCCCTGGCGGACGTCCGAAATTCCCGTAAATCCGAGCAGTTCGACCGAGTGTTGGATGGCTTTACCCTGCGGATCGAGCACGCCGGATTTCAGGTTTACATACACTTTTGCTTTCATGATTGGCCCGTTCGGAAAATCAACAAACATTGCTTAAAAAACAGTTGATAGACTAATATCTCCCGCCTGTGGCTCGCCCAGCTTCCTTTAGGAGAAACTTATAATGCAAAACCCGCCGCCCGTCCAAACGAGCAACACGCCACCCGTCCAAGTGGCCAAATCGAGTACCGGGCTTGACGAGAATATCGCGGCATTGTTGTCGTATATCGTTCACTTTGTTTCCGGACTGATCTTCTTTTTCATCGAAAAAGACAGCAGGCTGGTGCGGTTTCATGCCATGCAGGCGATTATCCTGGGTGCCCTCTTTTTCATCGGCGGCATGGTTCTGATGTTCGTCTGGTTCTTTATCACGATCATTGCCAGTCAGATCAGCGGCCTGTTGGGTTCGTTGGTGAGCCTTGTGGTCGGCCTGATCATGTTCGTTTTCTTCGTCGCCATTGCTGTAGGGTGGATAGTGGGCATGGTCAAAGCATTTCAAGGCCAATACTTCAAACTGCCGGTAATCGGTAACTTTGCCGAGAAGTTTTCGGCGAAATAGGTTTACTTAAAAACACGTTCAAAGATCGAATCGATGTTGCGCAGGTAGTGGTCTAACGAAAAGGTTCGATCGATCTCGTCAGCGGACAGTTGCGACTTGATGTCCTCATCACTCTTGACGAGTGTCTGAAAGTCGCGATCCTCATCCCAAACTCTCATTGCATTTCGCTGCACCCAATCGTACGCCGTTTCGCGCGAGACACCTTTGTTAGTAAGCGCGAGTAAAAGCTGGCCACTAAAAATCAAACCCTTCGTTGCTTTGAGGTTTTCCAGCATGCGCTCGGGATAAACGACGAGTCCCTCGATTAAGCCGATCGTCTTTTGCAGCATGTAATCCAGAGCGATGCTCGAATCCGGCAGGACGACGCGTTCGGCCGACGAATGCGAGATGTCGCGTTCATGCCAGAGTGCGACGTTTTCGAGTCCAACAATACTGTTTGCGCGTACAACTCGCGCCATGCCGCAGATGCGCTCGGAAATGATCGGATTGCGTTTGTGAGGCATCGCGCTCGATCCTTTTTGGCCCTTTGTGAATTTTTCCTGCGCCTCGCGCACTTCGGTCCGTTGCCAGTGACGAACGTTCAGCGCCATCTTCTCAAGCGTTGAAGCAATGATCGCGAGAGTCGTCAGGTACTCCGCATAAACATCTCGCTGAATCACCTGCGTCGAAACGGGCGCTGCTTTCAGACCGAGTCGGGCGCAAACGCTCTCTTCGACAGATGGATCGAGATGCGCAAACGCGCCGACGGCGCCGCTGATCTTGCCGACCGCAACCGCGTCTTTCGCTCGCAACAGCCGTTCGCGATTGCGGCGCATCTCGTCGAACCACAGCGCGAAGGTCAAGCCAAAGGAGGTCGGTTCGGCGTGAATGCCGTGCGTGCGTCCGACCTGCGGTGTGTTCTTGAACTCGACGGCGCGCCGTTTCAGCGCCTCCATCAACTTGTCTACCTTCGGCAGCAGAATGTCTGACGCATCTCGCAGCAGCAAAGCGTTCGCAGTGTCGACGACGTCAGACGACGTCAAACCGTAGTGAACAAGCCGCGACGCTTCACCAATCGACTCGGCGAGGTTGGTCGTAAACGCGATGACGTCGTGATTCGTCGTCTTCTCGATCTCGTTGATGCGTTCGACTGAAAACTTAGCGCGCGTTTTGATCTGTTCGAGCGCGTCGCGCGGGATGATGCCGTTGTCGGCGTGGACTTCGCAGACGGCAATCTCCACGTCGAGCCATTTCTGAAACTTGTTTTGCTCGGACCAGAGCGCGCCCATTTCGGGCAGTGTGTAGCGATCAATCATTGGGCGATCATTTTAGATTCGTGGAATTTACCAGGTAGCGAGCCAGCCGCCACTGGCCATTTTCTTCGGTCAGTGTAAAAGTCTCCATCCCCGACCCGCGTTCAAATCGTGTTTCGTAACGCAGTATATAAATATGTCCCTTTAACGGCCCGCCGGAGTTCTGTTGCTCAGTTGCTGAGTGAAGCGAACGGTTTTCGACTTTGCCTAGTTTCGATCGCAAAGTCTTGAAAACTTCGTTTGATTGATCGAGTGTGGCGTCTCGTTTCCACAGATCCGCTGAATCCGAATAGATCTGATCGTAGCGTTCCTGATCGATGTTGCTGCCGATGCTTGTGACCACATCCTCGACCTCGGCCGGCACTCGTTTGCCTTGATTCGCGATGCCGCAGGCGCATGCCATCGCCGCAAGCAGCAAACAAATCAGATGCGTCCGCCTGCTCATACCTCGATCCAGGGTGTGGGTTCCTTGGGATAGGAAAGACTGATTTCAGTCGAGCCGCAGCTGTAAAAGAGCGGCGCCTTTTCCTGTAACGCGACTTCGGCGTTGATTTTCGCCAGGTACGGGTTATTTGCCCGCTGTGAAAGATGGGCCAGAACGATGTACTTCGCACAACCGTCAAAGCCGTGCTTGATCCAATCGGCGAGGTCTTCATTCGACAAATGACCTAGACGCGAGAGGATGCGCTGCTTCAGTTCCCATGGGTACGCGTCGCACGCCTTCAACATGTCTCGGCTGTGATTCGACTCGATCACGATCGCGGCGCAGCCACGCAGACGTTCACTTACGAGGGTCGTGATGTGACCGAAGTCCATCACGGTGGCGATTTTCACGCCGTGATGTGTCGCTGTGAAGCCGAAATTATCGACGGCGTCGTGCGGGAGAGTAAAAGGATGGAAGTCGATCTCGCCGATGCGAAAGTCTTTGCTCGACTCGATCTGCTCGACGCGATCGCGCAACGCGTCCGCGCGGCGTCGCGGTTCGTCATTCGTGACGTTAAGGCGTTCGCTGACGTACGCGTCGAGTGTCTGAGCTGAAATGTAGACGGGACAATCAACCGAGCCTAATAACACGCGAAGACCGCCTGCGTGATCGCCATGTTCGTGAGTGACAAGCACGCCATCGAGCCGTTGCACGTCCTCTCCGACCATCGCCAGGCGGCGCATGATCTCCTTCGCGCTCAGGCCGGCGTCGACCAGCACGCGAGTATTGGCTGCAACGATCAAAACTGCGTTACCAGTTGATCCGCTGCCGAGAACGGTAAGCTTCATAGTAATTGACCGGTTCGAAGAACAGACAACTATAACAAAGCTTTCAGATCTTTTGTCGTGTTTCTTGTTTTCGCTTCGAGGTCAAATGGCGAGACGTGAGCGATCGACTTTGAACCCGTTGAGGTTTCCGAGTGCGCCGAGCGCGACTGTTTCGGAGTTGAAGTAAGTGCGCGCGATCTCCTGAAGTTGATCGAGCGTGATGTTGCGGACCTTTTCGATCACTTCGTCGGGCGAGATACGACGTCCGTGAATGATCTCCTGTCGCGCTAACGTGCTGGCCCGTGCACTCGACGATTCGAGTGACAACAGGATCGACGAGATAGCCTGGTCCTTCGCGATCCGAAGCTCTTCCAGCGAAACCGGTTCACGAACAACCTTGCGCAACTCTTTCAACGAGAGTTCCAACACTTCGTCGAGCTGTTCGGGCGACGTGCCCGCGTAAATATTAAAAACACCGACGTCGGAAAACGCGCTGCCCGCGGCGCCGACTGAATATGCGAGTCCACGTTCCTCGCGAACTTCCTGCCACAGACGACTTGATGTACCGCCACCGATTACCGACGCCAGCAAACTGGCGGCGTAACGATCTTCGTTGAGCGCATCCGGCCAGGGCGTAGCGATCACTAGGTGCGCTTGTTCGAGTTCGCCCTTTTGTTCGATCAGAATTGGCGCCGCAGGGCGCGGACGCGAGCCGTCGATTGGATAAGGCCGAACACCGGCGCCACTCTCGCAGCCGTCAAACGCGACACCCACGAGCTCAACCAAACGAGCATGGTCGACGTTACCGGCCGCCGCGACGACTAGATTGTTGTAGGAAAACTCGCGTGCGTGAAATGCGAGGGTCAGTTTGTGATCGAACGTCGGCACAGTCTCTTTCGTGCCTTCGATCGGGCGTCCCAACGGTTGATTCGGGAAATAGGCGGCGTTGAAGAGTTCGCCCAAAAGCTCGTCGGGCGTGTCTTCCACCATTTTCATCTCTTCGAGAATGACTTTTTGCTCACGATCGAGGTCTTCCTGCTCAAAACGCGGGTGGGCGACAAGGTCCGCCAGCAAATCGATGGCTTGCGGCAGGGCGACGTCCGCAACCTTCGTCGTGAAACCCGTCATCTCATGGGTTGTATAGGCGTCAAGATGTCCCCCCAGCTGGTCGGTTTCGACCGCGATATCACGAGCCGTGCGTCGCCGGGTGCCTTTAAACACAGCGTGTTCGATAAAGTGACAGATCCCGTTGAGTTCCGCCGTTTCGTGGCGGGAACCGCGGCGAACCCAGATCCCGGCGGTCACGGATCGAAGCCCGGGCATGTGTTCAGTCAGGACAACGATCCCGTTCGGGAGTTTGGTTGATTGCACTTCGTCGATCATCTGTTGGAAATCAAACAGGGCGTTAAGAGCTCCGTGGGTGAATGGGTGAGAAATCCTAGCACGACCGGGGCGGAAGCGGTAGCGAGCAAGGGCCGGCGTCTAAAATCAAGAAAAAACGCGGCAAAACGCCCATATTTACTTCATCTGTTACTTGACAGTACTCTGGCGGTGAACGACAATATTTCACCTGTTGTGCTCCCCATTCGCTTCCCAGGGACTCTGGTCGTCGCGGAGGTCTTAAACTCATGAAAAGAGCGTTGAGTCTTGGCTTGTCCTGGATCGCACTGGTGTCGATAACCGCCAGTCTTTCCCAGGCCGCCCCGCCGAGCAAATCACTCGGAACAATCACCGGCACCGTCAAAGACAACAAAGGAAATCCGCTCACTGGAGCACTGGTGTCGCTGTTGCGCGAGGGCGCGAAGCAGGTCAAGGAAGCACGCACCGACGACAAGGGAAACTTCATTGCCAGAGTCCTGCCGGGACGTTACGGAATCCGAGCGATCGCGACCGGGTTCAGCGAAGTCGTTTTCTCGTCAGTGGAAGTGAAGGCCTCTCAGGAACTGGTTTACAAGTTCAATCTCGAGCCTGTTGGTTACGGCAAGACCTTGCCCGAACGACGTCCGGATAAGGATGACGTCAAGTGGGTGCTGCGTTCAGGTCATGGCAGACGATCGATCTTCAATATCGACGATGTAGAGGATCCGACGATCATTGCCATCAACCAGGCAGAGGCCGCTGCACGAACCCGCGACGAGGCGGCCATGGAAAGCGCGCCTTCCGGTCCTGCTGACGCCACAACGCAGGATTCAAAGATCAGACCTCGTGGTGTTGTCGAAACTTACTTCGCCAGTAATGCATACGGCGCGTCGTACCACGGACTCAACTTCGCTATAGCCACTCCCGTTTCAGAAAACGTCGAACTAATCTTCTCCGGGCAAACCGGACTCGGTGATGCGCCGGAACGCGCTGAAGCAACCACACGCATTCGCATCAACGAGCGCCATCGCGTTGGTGTGACCGCTTCGGGCTTGCGTTTCGAAGCCCCTGTTTGGACCAGCCGCATCAACGACGCGCTGCGTGGTCAGGTTTCACTGCGTGCCGTTGATGAGTGGATCGTTCGCGACGGGATCGTGATCGTGATGGGTCTCGACTACTCGCGCTTCATCGGTGCAGGCGGCGCACAAGCGTTTACGCCGCGCTTCGGAGTTCAGTACGACGTCAACGCGCGCACGAGAGTAAAAGCTGCGTTCGCTTCCGGTGGAGATGAAGACGGTATTCAAAGCGTCGCGACGTTTGAAGGCGAACAGGTAGTTTTCCGCGACAACACAACTAATCCGGTCGCATTTATCGACGGACAGGCAGTGCTTGAACGCAGTCACCGGCTCGAGTTCGGAATCGAACGCGTGCTCGACAACAGTTCGAACGTAGAAGCGACAGCATTCTTCGATACGACAAGCGGACGCGGTGTCGGCTTGTTGAGCATGCCGGGAAGCGCTTTCTCCGGTCGTGCAAGCGACGCGTTTCTGCACGTAGCTAATCAGCATGGTTCGTCGCGCGGCATGCGCGTGGTTTACACGCGGCGTTTGAATCGTGTGTGGACCGCCTCGGCCGGTTACGCATTTGGACGCGGCCAGCGGTTAGCAGCGGCCGGTTTCTCCACGCCAGACGACCTGTTTGAGAGCGGTTTGTTCCAGACTGCGGCGCTACAACTCGGCGCGGGCTTTGACAGCGGAACTCAGGTGCGAACGGTGTTGCGTTTCTCTCCGGAAGCGACAGTGTTTGCGATTGATCCGTTCGCCGGCCGGCTGGGTGTTTACGATCCTTCGTTGAGCATTCAAGTGACGCAGGAGTTGCCAAGTTTCGGTCTGCCGGTGCGGGCAGAAGCGATTCTCGACGCGCGCAACCTGTTAGACGCGCAAACGAGTTCTGAGAACGGTGATGTGTTGACTTTTGTCGGAACTAATCGACGATCAGTGCGTGGCGGAATATCGGTCAGGTTTTAGCGACGCGCTAACAGCGCGCTCGATAAAGTGAGCGGTCCGCCAACTACTTCCTCCTTGTCACGCTCCCTTATCGAGTAACTCTAAACAGTCGGGCAAAAGGCCCACCACCTTCCAAATTCTCGGAAAATTCCGAAAAGTTGGATGGTTGGTTTAACTGAAATCCAGATCGAGCACACAAAACACTGGGTACGTACCTTGCTTTAAAAGGTCGGATCGGCCGATTCATAGAATCGGGTTAGAAAGTCGGAGAGTCAGTGAAGGGATCGGTACTCACAACTAAGACATGGTTCTTGCTTATCGGCGCAGCGCTATTGATCAGCGCCGGTGTGCTGAACTTCCGCCAGCGCGCCGAGAATAAAACGCCGCGTACGGACGGTGTCGTGTGGGTCGACACTGCCGAGGGAATCATCGCGAAGAGCGTCGAGCCAAACTCCGCCGCTGACCGGGCCCGGTTGTTACCAGGCGACCGGCTGATCGGTATCAGCTTCGATGGCATAAGCAAGCCCGATCAGATAGCGCGTGCGCGGGACGTGCAAATCTATCTCGAAGAGATCGCTGAGAACGGCCAGTTGCATTACCTGATTGAACGGCCTTCCTACGCGCCGGAAATCCGAGCCTACTGGGCTGACCTCGACAACATCGGCAGAATTCATAAGTGGACGCCACGCGTCCTGTACGTCAACCTGATCGGCGTTGTGTATCTGTTGGTCGGTTTCTTTGTGCTTTTCAAACAAGGTGGACGCGCGCCGTATGCTCTCCACTTTGCGACGTTCTGTTTGGCCGCTTTTGTTTTTCACTTCTACACGCCGGTCGGGGCTTACGACGATCTCGACCTCGCAGTAGGATTTCTCGACTCGGTTGCGTTCATTTTCTTCGCGCCGCTGTTTGTGCACTTCTGCGCGCTCTATCCGACGCGTCAACAACTGTCCCCAACGCGTCGGTGGCGCGCCGTGTTGTTTTACGTTCCGGCGTTGTTCCTGCTGATATTTACGATCGTCGTTTACCTGCGTGATGAGATGGCAAGGGCCGTTTCGGGACTCAAGAGCATTCCTGTCACGGAACCGATTCTCGGCGTTCTTTACTGGCTGATGGTGGCGCACTTTTCGATTGCGTTAATCGCCGGCGCAGCATTGTTGACCCGTACGCTTATCAACGCGAAGAGCACAGTTGTTCGCCAGCAAGTGAAATGGGTGATGTGGGGAACGGTGCTCGCCATCACGCCGTTCGTTTTCCTGTACAGCTTGTTCTACCTCGTCGGTGCGCAGACTGATCGCTGGCTGACCGACGTCGCGATACTGCCGCTGGCAATCATTCCGTTTGCTTTTGGCTACTCAGTTCTGCGTTATCGATTGATGGACGTCGAACTGGTGGTGCGTCGCGTTTTTGTTTACGCGTTGACGACGCTCGCGATCGCGTTGCTGATTGGCACCGTGGTCTACATGGGTGGACTTTACGCGTTCGGAACAGATCACCCATTTAATGCCGGTGAGATCACTTTGCGAGTCGTGTTAGCGGTGCTCGCGATGGCCGCTGTCGTGATGGTTGCTGCGCCGGTCAAACATTTTCTCCAGGAGCAGGTCGACCGAATTTTTTACGGCGAACGTTACGATCTCCGAAACAGCCTGCTTGATTTTGGACGCACGCTGTCGGCGACCACTGCGCTCGAGCCGTTGCTTGATTCGTTAGTCAGCCGGCTTCAGGAAGTGATGAATGTCGGGCGCGTGGCGATCTTTGTTGAAGACCGGAGTTCCAGATCTGGTTATACGGTCGCGCGAGCTGAAGGACTTACGGTTCCTGTATTCGTGCCACCTGACTTCCGCGAAATGATTCGTGTGAGATCGGCTGAAACAGGCGTCGTCCGGGCTGACGATCTGGACCTGATGCCGGACGCGGCCGGATCGATCAGACGATCGCTGCACTACTTCGTGCCGTGTGTTGTGCGCGGGCGCATGGTAGCTGTAATCGGTCTCGGACGCTCCGTTGACGGCGCGTTGCTTTCGTCGGAAGACGTCGAGATTTTGCGAACGGTGTCGGGCTATGTCGCCGTCGCTATCGAGAACAGCCTGCTTTACAAAGATCAGCAGGAGCGAGCCGCGGAGCTGAAGCTGCTGAAAGAATTCAACGAGTCGATTATCGAATCGATCAACGTCGGGCTGCTGGCGGTCAATCTCGACGGCTGCGTCACCCGTTTGAATTCGGCCCTCGAACACATCCTGGATCTGCGTCGCGACGCGGCGATCGGCAAGCGAGTCGAAGACCTGTTTTCTGAAGATTTCGCCGACACGCTGCGTCAGGTCCTGGGCCCGGACGGTTGGCAGTTGCGCGAGATTCGAAACATTTACAAACTTCATACCGCCACCCTCGCGAATCGATCGCTCGTCCTGAACATTGCACTCGCGCCCTTGCAGGATGCACAGGGACAGACTGGCGCGCTCGTTGTTGTTGAAGACGTGACAGCTAGAATCAGTCTCGAAGAACAATTGCAGCAGCGCGAGAAGCTGTCGTCGATCGGTCTGCTTGCCGCAGGTGTTGCGCACGAAGTGAACACTCCGCTCACGGGTGTTTCGTCGTACACACAGATGCTGCTCGGCATGTTGAATGAAACCGATCCGAAGCACGCGTTGTTACAGAAAGTCCGCATGCAGGCCGAGCGCGCGACGAATATCGTCAATAACCTGCTCAACTTCTCGCGTACAGGCAGCGCGACCGAGTTTGCCGAAATCAACATCGCGCGCGTGCTCGACGATACGCTGCAGTTGCTTGAACCGCAGATGCGTCGCAGCCAGATCGAGATCGTTCGGTCCTACGACAAAGACGCGCCGGAAGCTTACGCCAACGCCGGCAAACTTCAACAGGTCTTTACCAACCTGCTCCTCAACGCGCGCGACGCTATTCCCGATGGCGGCCGCATTACGGTTTCGACCAGCACTGCTGAAGACGGATCGGTCGTCGTTGAGATCGCCGATACGGGTATCGGTATTGCGCCCGACAACGTCGCTAAGATTTACGATCCGTTCTACACGACGAAAGGCGTGGGCCGGGGCACCGGCCTTGGTCTGGCCGTTACGTACGGCATCGTCCAGGAACACGCTGGCCATATTACAGTCGACAGCATGCCCGGCCGCGGCTCCACCTTCCGCATCACGTTGCCAAGCGCCCGCCTCCGCGCGCGTCTCCAGGCCGTCGGCGATTAATTTAATTTTTAAAACTGGGTTTGAAGTTAGCCCGTCGCGTGGCTAAACTACGCGCGCGATTTCCATTTTGTTTATGCAAATGAAGAGCGAAAGAAAAAATTCGCGAAAAGGGTCGGTCCTCGTCGTCGACGACGAAGAGATCATGCGCGAGGTGCTCGAGACGCTTCTGACCCAGGAAGGTTATCGCGTCGATCTCGGGAAAACAGGCGAGGAAGGGCTCGAAGCGTATGGCCGGCGGGCTTTCGACGTCGTGCTGCTTGACGTGTCGATGCCGGGCATCGGCGGCCTGCGCGCGCTTGAAGAGTTTTTGAAGATGGATCCCGAAGCCGTGATCGTGATGATCACTGCTTACGCGACGTTTGATACGGCAATCGCCGCGTGGGAACGTGGTGCGTTCGGCTGTATTCGAAAGCCGTTTCAAAACGAACAGATCACCGCCACGATTCAGGCGGGAATAAAACGACGTCGCAAGGAAGAAGAACGCCGGACGTTGCGACGCGCGATGAGTAAGGCGGTCGATCGCGGCGAGATCATTGGCCGGTCCGACGTGATGCAGGAAGTTTTTCGTCTTGTCGAACAGGTCGCGCCTGCGCGATCGACAGTTTTGATTACCGGCGAGAGTGGCACCGGTAAGGAGTTGATTGCGAAAGCGATTCACGAGGCGAGCACGCGCGCGGGACGTCCGTTTGTAACGGTCAACAGTTCAAACATTCCGTCGGAATTGTTGGAGTCGGAATTGTTTGGTCATACGCGCGGTGCCTTTACAGGTGCAGTCGCTGCGAAGAAAGGTCTGTTTGAAGTTGCTGACGGTGGTTCGATCTTTCTCGACGAGATCGGCGATATTCCGCCGGAAACGCAGGTCCGTTTGCTGCGTGTCATTCAGGAGCGCGAGTTCACGCCACTCGGGGATACGACGCCGCGCCGCGTTGACGTTCGTATCATTGCGGCAACGAACATCGATTTGAAGGAAGCAGTGCGGCAGGGAAGTTTTCGCGAAGATTTGTACTATCGTCTGGCGGTCGTCCCGATCGAACTGCCCCCTTTACGCGATCGACGCGAGGACATTTTGCCGCTCGCTCAGCATTTCATTCAGAAGTACAACGAGGAAAACGGCCGGATTGTGTCGGAGCAACTGGCGCCTGAAGTGCTGGCGATGCTCGAAGCATACTCGTGGCCGGGAAATGTGCGTGAGTTGGAAAACACGGTCGAGCGTGCTGTAGTTATTGCGCCTGGCGATGAGATCACGAAAGAATGTTTGCGCACTGAGATTAGCGATCCGAAGTCGGTTTCGGCAGGACATCATGACGGAGCAAGCACGATCGCCGTTGGCGACATCGGTCGCGGCATCAATTTTTACGAAGAAGTGCGTAGGTTTGAGATCGACTTGATCAGGCGTGCGCTCGAACAGACCGGCGGTCATCAATCACGTGCTGCGCGGCTGCTCGGAATGAACGCAACAACACTCAACTCAAAAATCAAGACATACAATATCAACCTGAGACCGTAAGCTATTCAGCGATGAAGCGACGCGAACTCGATGGCTGTCCCATAACCGGGGCGCTGCAAATACTCGGCGACAAGTGGACCATGCTCGTCGTGCGCGAGTTGGTGGCGGGCCCGAAGCGGACAATGGAGTTGCTCAACAGTCTGTTTCCGATCAGCAGTCGCACGCTCGTTGGACGGCTGCGTGACATGGAGCAGGACAACTTTGTCGAACGGACTGATTTTGGCGGAAATCCGCCGCACATTGAATACCGGTTAACAGAGCGCGGCCGGTTGTTGTTGCCGCTGCTCGAATCGTTGCGGCGACTCGGTTTGTCTCTGGGTTGTAATGATTGTGAGGATCGACGTGAGCGACTTGGTGTGTATTGTGAACCCTGTCCGCTCAATGACGACGAGATCCCGATCCCGCCGCCTGTCCATCGCCCCGCGACCCCGTCCCGCCGCGACAAAGACGATTCAATCGTTTTACTCTAATTAATCTTCCCCTACTACAACGCTAGGTTGGTTCGGAAACATGTGACCATCCGCCGTGATGACCGCTTTGTGATCGGGCGTGACGTGTTCGCCTTCCATCGTGACTTCCTCACCACTCGGCATTGCTACCGGCAGGTGATCGAGAAAGCGCTCCGCATCGATCGCCGACATACACCCGGTGCCGGCTGCGGTTACAGCCTGTCGATAAACGGAGTCCTGCACGTCGCCACAGGCAAAGACGCCGGGAATGTTCGTGGCAGTCGAATGGCCGGAAGTCTTGATGTACCCGATATCATCCATATCGAGCCAGCCTTTAAAAAGATCAGTGTTTGGTTTATGACCGATGGCGACGAACACGCCGGAACACGGGAACGTCCGCACCTCACCAGTTTGCAGGTTGCGCATGATCACTCCATTGACACCATCTTCCGGCGTCCCGACGATCTCCTGAACCGCCGTGTTCCATACAAACTCGATTTTCTCGTTATGAAACGCCTTGTCCTGCATGATCTTCGACGCGCGCAACTTGTCGCGACGATGAACAACGTAAACTTTCGCTGCGTAACGCGTCAGGAAAGTCGCTTCTTCCATCGCCGTATCACCGCCTCCAACCACGACGATTACCTTGTTTCGAAACGCGGGCAGTGGCCCATCGCAAGTGGCGCAAGCCGAAACCCCATTTCCACCAAAACCATCCGGAACCTTCGCCTCGCCGGGGATTCCAAGCCACTTTGCCGACGCCCCAGTCGCGATGATCAGCGTTTCCGTCGAGATCGTCGCCCCTTCCGTGTAAAGCTGAAACGGACGCTCGCTCAGATCGACTTCGGTGATCCACGTCTGCATAAACTCGGTTCCAAAGCGTTCAGCCTGACGCCGAAACTCCTCCATCAGCTCGGGACCTTCAATGCCTTTCGCAAACCCTGGATAGTTTTCGACGTCGGTGGTGATCATCAACTGGCCGCCGGGCGTCGTCTGCTTTTCAGCGTCTGCTGGAGCGTCGATGAGTAACGGTTGCAGGCTCGCGCGCGCCGCGTAAATCGCTGCCGTGAGGCCGGCTGGACCGGATCCGATGATCACGACATCCTTCTTTATTGTTTGGTTATCCATAAGGGTGCTTTAAATCCGTGGTTTTCAAACGGTCAGAGCGTATAGTATAACTACGGTCAATGAGGTAGTCGAACCTGATGGCTTCCATTGAAACCATTGCCGTGATCGGCGCCGGCACCATGGGCCACGGGATCGCTCAGGTTGCTGCTTTTAATGGGTTTGCGGTCTTGCTCAGCGACTTGGACCGCGATGCTCTAGCGCGAGGCGTAAAGTCGATCGGGAAGAACCTTGCCAAGGGGATTTCGCTCGGCAAACTGACCGAAGTCGATCGCGACCGCACTTTGCAGCAAATTCGCGACACTACAACGCTCGAAGAATGTGCCAAAGCCGATCTGATCATTGAGGCCGCGCCGGAGAAGCTGGATCTTAAACAAGAGATCCTGCGGCAACTCGAATCGTTCTCGGATCGCGCGTTTATTTTTGCCAGTAATACTTCGTCGCTGTCGATCAGCGAGATCGCGCGATCTGCAAAACGTCCCGAAGCAGTTGTTGGCATGCACTTTTTCAACCCGGTCCACATTATGCGACTGGTTGAGATCGTAGTTGGAGAAAAGAGCAGCGAGGAAACGGTTGAAACCGTCACCGCCGTCGGCAGGCGGATGCGAAAAGAGCCGATCGTTGTGAAGGACGTTCCTGGGTTCGCATCGAGCCGGTTGGGGGTGGCGCTTGGTCTCGAGGCGATGAGGATGGTCGAGCAGGGCGTCGCGAGTGCCCGCGATATTGATATCGCGATGGAACTTGGTTACAACCATCCGATGGGACCACTGAAGTTGACCGACCTCGTCGGTCTCGATGTGCGACTGAGCATTGCCGAGTACTTGCATCGCGAGCTGGGTTCCGAAACGTTTCGACCGCCGGAACTTTTGCGGCGGATGGTGAGCGAGGGAAAACTCGGAAAGAAAACCGGTCAGGGCTTTTACGATTGGAGTAAGGAGAACGAAGACATGCGCCGCGCGCAGTCTTCCTGAAATCCCCCAGTGTTGTCGAACATGAGCACGCCTTACAACAATGAAGAGCGACGATTCGCGCTGCGAATGTCGTTACGGTTACCGATTGTGGTGTCCGGACGCGCGGAAGATGGATCAGCCTGGAGCGAGCCTACCGAGACCGACGACATCTCGACTTCAGGCGCGCTGTTTCACCTGAACCAAAAGGTGAACCGTGGCGAGCGTTTGTATCTTCGCGCGCATCGACCGGATGGCGCGCCGATAGAAGTTACCGCAGTGGTAGTGCGAGTTGCGCCCGCGATTTACGGCACTGCGCGCGTTGGCGTGCAAATCGCTGAACCAACCGAAAACTGGTTGCGCCTGTTTGTTTCCTGGGTTGCAGACGAACAACCTGCGGCCGATCCGGCCCTCGATCCAGGGGCCTCGTCAGAATAATCTCTCCGCAAAATCCATAAGTTTTCGCAGTGTGGCCCACTGTCGTGTGGTTGCGGTAACGCCGAGTTCTTTCTCGACGAAGTTGTTCGGAAATCCAAACCAACCCGTCTTCTTGCGACGAGCGACGACAAACGCCGCGCGATCTTTCACGGCGATCAACTCGAGGTTTTCAGTTGTAGATTTTAATGGGAGCTTCGGTTTGTGCGCCGGTTTGTCAGCAAGAAAAACGACGCACAACATCACATCGCCTTGCTCAATTCCCTCGAAAGGGTTTCGCTTTGCTATCCTCGCGAGTTCATCCAGGGAAAAAATAATTGCTTTTAAATCCGTCTCAAAGGATTTCGATAGAAGTTTCTCGACTTTGGGAGTCGGGTTCTTCGCGTTACTTTCAAATACGACATTGCCCGCCTGCTGAAACGTTCTAACGTTCTTGAAACCCGCTGATTCGAACACCTCGCGCAACGCATCCATCTTGATGAGGTTGTTTCCGCCGACGTTTACCTTCCGCAGCAGCGCGATGTATTTCATCATGTTTCAGTCGTTTTGAAGATAAACCCACTTTGCAAAGAATTGCTTCAAACTTTTGCCCGCCGCCTGTTCCATCGCGATGGTGAAGTCCCTTGTAACGACGGACTTCCCGAAATGGCGACGCGTGAACGCTCGCAGTCCGTTCCAAAAAGCGCGTTCACCCATCTCTTCGCGCAGCTGGTGCATGACGTAAGCACCTTTGTCGTAAACGAGAATGCGATCTTCTCGGGTGGGGCGGAGCCAGTCAGGAAAGACGAGTGACTTGTCCTTGCCTGCTGCTTTGACCTTCTCGTAGTTTGCCTTATAGGACTCGATCTCGCGCAGGTACACATCGCGGCCGAAGCGATGTTCCAGATAAGCGGCGGCGATAAACGTGGCAATTCCCTCGTTGAGCCAGAAGTGGTTCCAGTCGCGACATGTGACCATGTTGCCCCACCACTGATGCGCAAACTCGTG
>DASRPN010000033.1:0-8890 GCA_035646355.1 Pyrinomonadaceae bacterium
AAGAAGGACGTTCGCGAGGGATTGAACAGTACTAACGACAAAACCAGCGAAGACCGTGAATAGACCGTTGCTCGATGCGCCTACAAGAGAGTAGTGCCCTACTGTAGGAATCTTCTCTGCGTATCTCGGCGTGCCTCTGCGACTCTGCGGTTAATGGTTCTTACTCCATATTTACCGCCGAGACGCAGAGGCACGCAGAGATACGCAGAGTGAAATTAGTGCACCACCTACAAAAGCGCTTCCTCGAGGGCTTTTTTTAACTCGGGAGGCGTGCGCCTCGGGTGGAAACCATCGATTTTTCTGAAAAGCTTTCCATCGCGCGTGATGATGAAACTTTGCGGGATCGTCGTCTTCCCATCCATCAGCGTTAGCGCCACTTCGCGCGTGGCCCAACCGATGTGGTAATCGACGCCGTACTGCGTCATGAAGTCGCGTACTTTCTGGGCTGACGTGTTCGGATCTTCAGTTGTCAGTCCGATAAACTCGACGCCGCGAGCCTGATACTCCTTGTGCAGGCGCACCAGTTCCGGAGTCTCCATCCGGCATGGCCCACACCAGGTGGCCCACAGGTTCACAAACAACACTTTGCCGGAATAGTTCGAAAGCTTGATCGGATTGCCGTTGGCCGCCCGCATTTCCGTGTCAAATACGACCGAGGGCACAACGGGAAGATTGGCCGTATTACTCGACGGCCCGTTCATGTTGCAACTCGAAATACCAATCGCCGCGACCAACACAGCAACGATCAGCAGCGAAACAATGCGCAGCGGCGTCCAAAACTTTATCGCCGGGGTATCTTTCTTCTTAACTGCCATTATTGCTTTTTACCAAACCTGAACGAATCGAGAATGACCGTCGCTTGACCCTTTTCTCCGATATCTTCCACTGACGACAATTCGGGAGCGAGTGACGTCGAAAGCATTACGATGGTTGCGCCCGCCGTATCACCCTCTTTACCGGTCGGGAGGAACACCACACGTCCCCACAACTTGATGTCACCGTTATCGCCTTGCGAAAGACCTTCCCAACGAAACTCGTACGCATCCATCGAGTTGACCCTTGTCGGTCCTTCCGAAACTTTCCGGTACTCGGGATAAGCTTTTGCGAGCGCGGCACTGACTTCTGCAACTCGTTGCGGGAAGTTGCTCAAATCTCCAGCGAACGTTCCAGTGCTGGTGTACCAACCGACGGCGAAATCCTCCTGCGGAGAATCAGGCGACAGGCGTCGCTCGACTTTCACGAAGTTTCTCGCACCCGGCACGCCGGCTTTCGGATCGCGCTGCCATGACTTCGGATAGTAGAACGAGAAGTCGAAATAGTGTTCAGCCAGATTGCCATCAAGGTTAGAAGCGGAGTTCTGAAACTGGACCGCGTCAGGCGGTGGCACAAACGTATCTTCCGGAGTCGGCGAAGGTATTTCGACTGATGGTGATGGAGCGACTTCGACGGTTGGCGTCGCAACCGGTTCCGGTCGTCGCTCAGCTGCCTCGTCCAATCTCGGCTTAATAATAAAGAAGAATGCACCTGCCAAAACGCCGCCGCCGAGTAACAGGAAAAGAAGCACACCCGCAATAACCCAGGGCATCTTCGACTTTTTCTGCGCAACTGGCGGAGCAGGCAAAGGAGCAGACGGGGCGGGCGCATGCGCGGGCAACGGCGCTGACGTTTGCTGCGCAGGCGGTGGTGGCGGCGGAGCTTGTTGCGGCGGCGGCGGTAACGGTTGCGAAGTCTGCGCCGTCGGTGGTGGCGCTGGCGGCGGAGGCGGTGGCAATGATGGTGGTGGGGGTGGCGCCGGGTTTGCGATGTCCGCTGTATTAGGCGCTCCCGCGGGTGGTCCTGTTGCACCAGTGTTTCGCGGCAGTGCGACCGTCGCTGGATAGCTTTCGATGATCGTCGCGTTCGGATCTGGTAAGTCCCTGCTGGTTGGTCTTTCTGAGGCGGCGTTCAGGTCAATGGACGTAGCGCGCATCGTAGCGTTCGGATCCAAGGTTTGAGGAGCAATCAAAAGTCCGCCATCAAACGTGCAGAATTTCTGACCTTCGTCTGGAAACGTACGATTACACTTGGGGCAACTCTTCATCAGGAGGACCTCATTCAGTTGTACTTTGTGCTTAGTACTTTGTTCTTTGTTCGCTAGTGTGCGGTTTACTTGATAGCGTCGCGTTTAAACTGCGAACAAAGTACAAAGAACCAAGCACTAAGCTCTCTCAGATCAATTCGCTTTGGCTCTCGCCAGTTTTTGCGCGGCGCCGCTGTTTGCCGGATCGAGCTCCAGGGCGCGTTGATAGGCGCGCACGGCGTTCTCTTTCTGACGAGCTTTCAAATAACCATCGCCGACACCTTCAAAACCAAACACACCAGCCAGGTCCTTTCGCTCACCCGCACCCGCCAGCGCTGAAGCGCGTTCGTAAGTGGCTTCCGCATCACTAAAGCGATCCATACCGAGATACGCGCGGCCCAACAGGTTGAAAGGTTGGAACGCACGCGAACTCACTTCAGTGGCCGACTTTAGAAACGGTTCCGCTTCCTGGTAACGCTTGTAAACCACGAGCATGCGGCCCATCAGCAGCAACGACGTCGGATTACGCGAATCCAGCTCGAGTGCGCGTTTCAAAACCGGTTCCGACTGCGGCCAAAGCTGCTCCGCTTGTAACGACTCGGCAATGAGGTTCAGCGTCGCCGGATCCTTCGCTAACGCGATTGCTTTCTCGTACAGCGCCGGCGACTCGGAGGCCTTGCCGACCTTGTTCAACACTCGAGCAAGATGCGCATAAGCAACGGCAAACTGCGGATCGAGTTCGATCGCTTTACGATACGAATGCTCAGTTTCGCTGTTGACGACTCCTCTCGTCTGAAGCGCGACGCCCAGACGGTCCCATGCGACTGCGTTCTTCGGATCGAGTTGCACGGACCGCCGCGCAAGTGATTCCGCGTCGGCAAATCTCTTCGCGTTGTCACCGCCGGCGCGCGGTTTTACCAGCAGAACGCTCAACGCGATGTGTGCGTCAGGTTCAAATGGCGCCCACGCAACCGAATTGCGATACGCGCCTTCGGCATCGTCCCAGCGCTGCTGATCGAAATATATGTTACCCAAACCATACGCCGCGCGAGCGTCACGTGCTTTTAGTCTTAGTATTTCCTTGTAAGCGGCTTCGGCGTCGGTGAAACGCCGCGCATCACGAGCCTCGTTCCCCTTCTCGAGCAAATCTTCGATCCGCTCGGCGACGGCTGGTCTAACGCGTGTGTTGCCGGTCGGTCTGTTACCAGGTTTAGTTGACGTAGCAGTTGGGTTGTTCGTCGTCTTCCTTTTACTCTCAGGATTCTTAGCTCTGAAGGTCGCGCCGCCAACATCCACCCCCACGTCCTGCGCGAGCGCTCCGGAAGCGCTTCCGGATAGAGCGAAACAGAGGCCGGCCACGATTAATCCGGCCCCGCGCAGTATTGCGTTAGCTCTCATCATTACTCTCCTAATGCTGTTTGGATTGCGAATATCGAGACTAACCTCGGTAACAATTTCGAATTTCGAATTTCGAAATTCGAATTTCCTTATGGATTACTGAAGAACTACTGAGGGGGATTGTAGATCAGCTTTGCCGGATGAGCTAATTCGAACTCAATCCTGTATGAACTTATTATTTACGGACCGCTCTTGACTAGTCGAAATCCCAAAAGCGTGGTCTTTGTGGATGGCGAGACAAACTGGCGCAGACTCGAGGACACCGGCACCTCCGGATTAGCCGGATCGCTCGCGTAACAAGCTCCGCGAATCGTCACGAGATCCTGTTGATTTCTCGGTATTACGGTAGTATTTCCCGGATAAACCGAGACCTTTGAAGACGTCCATTCCCAAACATTTCCTATCAGATCAGTGACGCCCCACTGGTTCGCGCCACCAGGACGAGAACCGACGGCTGCGGGAGTTGCTTCCTTCAATACTGCGAGCCCCGCAACCCATTCCGATCCCCACGGATAGAGATCCGCACGTGCACCGTTGCGCGCGGCGTACTCCCACTCGTCCTCGGTCGGCAAGCGGTAGGTGACGCGGTCGCGTTTTGATCGCCAGGCCGCGAAGGCCACTGCATCACCAACGGAAACGTTTACGACGGGCCACATCTCCTGACCGAACACCGGTTTGTTGTTGACCCAGTGAGAGGGCGCTGGATGGTTTGTCGCAGCGACGAATGCGGCGTACTCAGTGTTGTTAACTTCAGTACGGTCCATCATGAACGGTTGCACCGTAACGGAGTGCGCTGGAGTCTCCTCGGCTGGGCCATTGTTTCTTCCCATCATGAAAGTCCCTGCCGGGATCGCAACCATTTCGGTCCCCGGAGGTGTTGCAGTTGGTGTCGGAGTCGGCTCGCCTCCATTGCCGGATACATATTTAAATATCAGGTAACCACTGATGCCCATACCGGCGATTATGAAGACCGCAACCGCGGCTGCGATCAGAAACATTCGTGGGCTTTTGCGTCCGCGGTCGAGGTCAACGGTGATCGGCCTGCCCTGGATTACCGATGGACGAGCGACATTGGTTGGCGCGACGTTTGGCGAAGCTGAGCCTTGCTGTACTCGCGTCGATTCGGGATCGACGGCGGGGGTTGAGGGACCCATGCTGCCCGAGAGACGTTCGAGTCGATCTTCGAGCTCTTTCGCCTGCAGGGACATGCGGTCCAGCTTTTCCTGATGCTCTTTGTTTCTTCGTTCTCGCTCTTCGTCTTGCTTGTTTGTTCCAGGCGCACTGACTTCTCCGATGATCGAGTCGAGAGAACCTCCGACACTCGTATCGTTCGAGATCGGCGCGTGCGTTGCCACGGGAAACACGTTGGGAGGAATGCTCGTCGGCGGTGTCGTCGTGGCGATCGTGCGATTCGGATCGAGTGTCACCGTTTCTCGCAAGGCGGCCGGTACGGGCGCTGCGTCTACTGCCGCACGCAGCTCTTTTAAAAAGTTGTCGACAGTGTCGATCCGCGATCGTATTTCCTTTTCCAATGCATGACGGACGACAGCCTCGATCGGCGGCGGCACTGAAACACCCATCGAATGGAAGCTCGGCGGCGGCATCGTCAGATGCTTCTTCATGATCGACGGAATTGAAGACCCTTTGAACGGAACTTCACCCGCGAGCATTTGATAAAGGATCACACCGAGACTGTAGATGTCCGCATGAGCATCGGGTTCGTCATCGCCCCACTGCTCCGGCGCCATATAAAAAGGAGAACCCATCAACCCACTCGTCTGCGCTTGCACAAATGATCCCAGCAACTCACCCGACTTGATCTTCGCCAGACCGAAATCAAGGATCTTCACGCCTTCCGATGCCGGCACATCATCCTGGACCATGATGTTGAGCGGCTTGAGATCGCGATGGACGATGTTTTGCCGGTGGGCCGCTGCAACTCCGGAAGCGATCGCGCTGATGAATTCCCACGCGCGGTGTACCGGCATCGCTCCTTCCGTCAACATAATCTCGTGGAGGGATCGTCCTTTGACAAATTCCATGACGAGAAACGGCATTGTGCCGCGCACAACACCGAAGTCGGTCACGGTGATGATGTTCTGATGACGGATCGCAGCGGCCGCGAGAGCTTCCTGGCGAAAGCGCGTGGTCAGCATCGGATCATTTCCGACGAGATCCGGAAGAATGACTTTTATGGCGTGCGGGGTTTTGAGAAAGATGTGTCGCGCTTGGAAGACGACACCCATGCCTCCCTGCCCGAGCCGTCGCTCGAGCAGGTAGCGGGCATCAAGTGTTGGTTCCCCCAAAAGAGACGGCGTAGTTTCATCACCATCCTGCGGACAGTGATTGGTCTCATCCGGGTAACAGCGCCTACAGGACGGACATTCTTTCACTCGGCAAAGTATACACAGATCATGCAGATTTGATGACGATATTCACCAGCCGACGCGGCACGACAATTACCTTCACCACTTCATGACCATCAATCAACGAACGCACTCGATCATCAGACAACGCAGCCGCACGAAGGTCATCTTCCGACACGTCAGGCGCGGCTATTACGCGTGATCTCAGCTTGCCGTTGACCTGGACCGGAATCTCCAGTTCTTCTCGTCGCGCGAGTTCAGGATCGGCGACGGGCCAGCTGGGCACTTCACCCAACAAGCCTCCGGCATGTCCTAATCCTTCCCACAACTCTTCCGCGATGTGCGGCGAAAAAGGCGCGAGCATGACAACCAAAGACGCCAACGCTTCACGAACCGCAAAAACATCTGCGTCTGATGCGCGCGCCGGATCTGCGTTCAAGTCGCTCAACTGATTGAACAACTCCATCAACGCAGCGACGCTCGTGTTCAGATGCAACTGTTCGAAGTCACTCGTGATCTTCGAGATCGTTTGATGTGACTTGCGACGCAACGCTCGCGCTTCGGGACTGAACTCTGTTGCCGGCGGTTCGCCACCGCGACTCGCGAGACATTCCTGCCACTTCCACACCGTGGTGTAAACGCGGCGCAGGAAACGCACGGCGCCTTCAATGCCCGTATCGGACCAGCGCAGTTCGTTCTCGACCGGGGCAGCAAATAAGACGAACAGCCGTGTCGCATCCGCGCCGTACGCAGCGATCATCTCGTCAGGATCGACTCCGTTGCCGAGACTCTTCGACATCGCTTTCCACTCATCGGTGTCGCCGACGCGGTTCGTCACCATGCCCTGCGTCAACAACCGCTTCACGGGTTCGTCAAACGTCACCATTCCGATGTCACGCATGAACTTGTTCCAGAAGCGTGTGTAGATCAGGTGCATTACTGCATGACTGTCGCCCCCGACGTACTGGTCCACCGGCGTCCAGTGCCGCGCAATTTCCGGATCGAACGGCGCCTTCTCGTTATGTGGATCGAGGTAACGGAAGAAGTACCACGACGAATCGACAAAGGTATCCATCGTGTCGGTCTCGCGTCGCGCTGGACCAGCACACTTCGGACAGGTCGTATTTACAAACTCCGCTACGCCCGCGAGCGGTGATTCACCGGTTCCCGTGAACTCTGCTGTTTGCGGTAACACAACCGGCAACTGATCGTACGGCACCGGAACCATGCCGCACTTGTCGCAATAGATCACCGGCACCGGCGCGCCCCAGAATCGTTGACGCGACACGCCCCAGTCGCGAATGCGATACGTGACGGCTGCTTGGCCGAAACCTTTCTCCTGCGCATACGCCGCCATCTCTTTGATCGCGACGTCGGACGGCTTACCTCCCCAATCGCCGCTGTTGATCAGGACGCCGTAGTCGATAAACGAATGTTTCATCTCCGCTGATGCGTCGCCCGCCGTCGTCGCAACGGGTTCTGCGCGGAGTTGCTCGTGGGTCGCCGGCGCGATCACCTGACGAATCGGCAACGAGTACTTTTGCGCAAACTCGAAGTCACGCTCGTCGTGAGCCGGAACACTCATCACGGCGCCGGCGCCGTATTCGATCAGCACGTAGTTCGCCACCCACACCGGCAGCGTTTCGCCGCTGAACGGATTGATCGCCAGGACGCCGGTGTTCAGTCCTTCCTTCTCGCCTTCCTCAGCCAGGTCGCTGCGCATCGCCTTTTGATTCTTAACTTTCTCGGCGAACGCTTCGACATCTGTTTTCAAAGCAGAGTCTTTGAGCAACTCGGGCAACAAGGGATGTTCGGCGGAGAGCACGATCGCAGTCGCACCGTAGATAGTGTCGATGCGCGTTGTGAACACACGTATCCTCTCGTCGCTGTTCTTGACGGCGAAGTCGATGAACGCGCCTTCACTCCGGCCGACCCAGTCGCTCTGGCGCTTCAAGACTTTGTCAGGCCAACCAGCCTCGATCTGTTTGATGTCGGAAACGAGTTGTTCCGCGTAATCAGTGATGCGCAGGAACCACTGTTCCAGGTCTCGCTTCTCGACTGCCGTGCCACAACGCCAGCAGATCCCGCCCGACGACTGTTCATTCGACAGTACGGTCTGTTCCTTCGGACACCAGTTCACCTGCGAGACCTTCTTGTACGCCAGTCCGCGCTCCAACATCTTCAGGAAGAACCACTGGTCCCACTTGTAGTACTCCGGACGATGCGCGGCGATCTCGCGCGTCCAGTCGTAGCTGATACCGAGACGCTGCAACTGTCCACGCATGTGCGCGATGTTTTCTTCGGTCCAGTCGCGCGGATTCACGCCACGTTTGATCGCAGCTTGTTCCGCGGGTTGACCGAAGCTGTCCCAACCAATGGGATGCATCACGTTGAAGCCCTGCAAACGTTTGAACCACGCGAGCGCGTCGCCGATGGCGTAGTTGCGCACGTGGCCCATGTGCAGGAACCCTGACGGGTAGGGCAACATTTCGAGCGCATAAAACCGCTGGCGCGGATCGTTTTCGCGCGCTTCGAAGGCGCCGGTTTCAGCCCAGCGATGTTGCCACTTGTGTTCGATTTGCTCAGGAAAATATTTTTCGTCCATAACGTTGTCCAACCTTACTTAACACGTTTTGCGCAGACACAAAAGCGTCCGGCGTTTTGATTGATTGATGTTTGAAGATGGAATCGCCGCTCCGCGAAATCACGCTATATCGCGCGACGCAGAAGCGGCACCGTTAGGACGAGGGTGGTGTTCGGCTTGAAGAACATTTGAGTTGGATTTTAGCAGCTCGAGTACAGCCTGTCTATCGATGTTCTTCTTTGCGTCTTTGCGTCTTTGCGCCTTTGCGCCTTTGCGCCTTTGCGCGAATGATTTCCCGCAAAGGCGCCAAGACGCAAAGCAAAACTAAGAAACAAAGGCCCTCAACATCGCGAGGTTCTTTAGGTCCGCACGCGGATCGTCGTATGGGGTTTCCAGAATAAACGCGGCGTGTTTCAGCTTTGGATGACGCGCGACGCGGCGCAGGGCTTCGGTGCCGATGTGCCCTTCGCCGATGTGCCAGTG
>DASRPN010000034.1:0-19464 GCA_035646355.1 Pyrinomonadaceae bacterium
GAACTCCGACACCCGCTACTCGACTCCCTCCTCCCACGAGGTCTCGTTAGTAAAACGTCCAGGTTACAAACCCGATGAGCACCAGTACGTCAGAGCGAGGACGAGTCCTGATTGTCGACGACGATCGGAGAGTGCTTGATCTCCTCATCGATCTGCTCGAACTCGAGGGCTACGAGATCGCCGCGGCGTCAGACGGTGCAGAAGGCCACGACATGGTCCATTCGTTTGGACCAGATGTCGTCCTCAGCGACGTCGTCATGCCGCATGTTAGCGGCCTCGAGTTGTGCCGCCGCCTGAAAAATGATCCGCGCACTGCCTCAATTCCCGTCCTGTTGATCAGCGGCCTCCGCAAAGCGGAAGATGCTGGTATCGAAGGACTTCACGCCGGCGCCGACGACTATCTCGATCTTCCGTTCAGAAACGAAGAACTCCTGGTTAAAGTGGCGCGCCTCGTCGAGCGTCATCGCACTTCCGCGGCGTTGCGCGAGAGTGAGGAACGCTATCGCGAGCTCTTCGAGAACGCGAACGACATCATCTACACGCACGATCTGCAAGGTAACTTCACGTCGCTGAATCGAAGCGGCGAACGAATTACCGGTTACAGTCGCGAAGAGACGATGAAGATGAACGTCGCGGACGTGATCGCGCCGGAGTATCTCAATCTCGCTCGCGCGATGATCGCGCAAAAGGCTTCTCAGAAGGTCTCGACGGTTTACGAGATCGACATCATCTCCAAACAAGGCCGCCGCATCCGACTCGAAGTCAGTACGCGACTGATTTACCGCGAGGGCCGGCCATTCGGTGTGCAAGGCATTGCACGCGACCTGACCGAACGAAAACATTCGGAAGAAGCGTTGCGCGAGAGTCAGGCGTTCTTCAACAGTTTTATGGACAACAGTCCCGCCGTCGCTTTCATGAAAGACGACGAGGGACGGTATGTTTACGTCAACAAACCGTTCGAGAAAGTTTTTGGACAGAAGCTAAGTTTTTTGAAAGGTCGAACCAGTTTTGACTGGCTGCCGCCGATCAGTGCCGCAGACACCCACGAAGACGATCTCAAGGTACTGGAAGCCGGGCGTCCGCAAGAGAGTATTGAAAGTCTGCCCGCAGGCGACGGCACGACGCATCATTGGCTCGTATTCAAGTTTCCGACGATCGACTCTGCCGGGCGTCGCTACATTTCAGGTGTGGGCGTTGATATCACCGAACGGCGTCATGCGGAAGAGGCGTTGGCCCAACAGGCCCAGCGTGAAGCGATGAGCCATCGCATTTCGCAAGCCATCCGCTGCTCGCTCGACAGTCACGAGATCTATCGCACGGCGGTGCGTGAACTGGGTTCACATCTGGACGTGGATCGCTGCTCCCTTTACATGCGGAATGATTGGGCGAGGTGCGCGACGAACGTGGCCGAGTATCACGCTGTCGGCGTGAAGCCGGCGGCATCAGACTTTCCTCTGTCGCACCTGCAAACGCTGATCGCGGCCCTCGATAAGACCGGTGTTCTAGCGTTCAACGACGCCGAGCACGACGCGCAGATCAGAGACCTTTATCGAAACATCCTTTCGAAAGCCAACGTGAAGTCGATCATGTATGTCGCGATCCGGGTCGGCGACGACGTTCCTGCCGCGTTCGCGTTTTCGACGACAAAGACCATCAGGCGCTGGAGTGAAGCCGACATCGATCTCGCCAAAGCCATTGCCGATCAGACCGGAATCGCCATTCGCCAGGCGGAGCTTTACCAGAAGGCGGAATCGACGTCGACGCGCGAGGCGTTAGTCAACCGGTTGACGATGCTGATTCGCGCCTCGTTGAGTTTGCCGGAAGTGCTCAGCACCGCGACACGCGAGCTGGGTCGCGCCCTCTCGGCATCGCGGGTTCATCTGTTCTTGTCCAACAGCGAAGATTTCGGATCGCCGCTGGAGGATGAATATATGGCGGCGGACGTCGCGAGTATCAAGCAGTTTAAGATCAACTACGACGATCCGATCGGACAACGCCTTTCGAGTTCGAGCCGCCCCCTGATCATCGAAGATGCGCTGAATTACAGCGACCACTCGACGACGCTCAGCGACTATGTGCGCGCGCAGGCGGAGAAACTTGCGGTCCGATCACAGATCAACTACCCGATCATCGTTAAAGAAAAGTTCCGCGGCGTGCTGTGTATTCACCAATCGGATCGGATGCGCCGCTGGACCGAAGACGAACTGTCTCTCGTCGAAGCGATTGCGGAGCGACTAACGGTCGCGATTGCGCAGGCCGAATTGTTTGAGATGGTCGCGCGCGGCAAGACGGAATGGGAGACGACGTTTGACGCGATGTCGGATGGTATTTTCATTTTCGACCGCGTCGGTGAGTTGAAACGCGTGAACCGAGCCGGTGCGGCGATGGAAGCGCTTCATCCGCGACTGCTGTTGGGCCGCCAATGCTGCGCCATTCTCCGCACAAGCGAGGAAGACGAAGCGTGCGTGGTTGAAAATGCTCTCGAAACGCGACGCAGCGTCACGATTGAAATCACTCCAACCCGTCTCAAACGTCCGTTGCTCGTGTCGGTTGAACCAGTGCTCGACGAAAACGGCAACGCCGTCGGCGTGGTCTGCACGGCGCGCGATCTTTCGGATCTGCGCAAGGTGCAGGCGGTCGCGCGCGAGCATCAGTCGCTGTTGAATAACATTCTCGAAAGCGCACGCGAATCGATCTATGCCGTCGATCCGGCAGGCCAGTTTAAGTGGACCAACAGTGCGACGTTGAAAGGTCTCGGTTACCAGCGAAGTGATTTTATTGGTCGCTCGTTGCTCGACATGGTCTATGAAGGTGATCGTGAGCTCGTGAGGGAAAAGCTCGATGCGGCTTTGTCTGGAGCTCCGCAGACCTATGAAATGCGCTATTACAGTCACGATGGACGGCTGCGCTACGCTCGTGTCGACAATTCGCCGCTTGTTGTAGACGGGCGAACCACCGGTGTGTTGGGAATCGCTCGCGACATCACCGAGCAGAAGGAAGAACGGGAGCGTGCTGCACGAGCTGATAAATTGCGCGCGCTGGGCCAACTCGCATCGGGCGTCGCCCACGATTTCAACAACTCGCTCGCCGCGATTCTCGGACGCGCGCAGTTGTTGCGCCGCCAGATCGACGAACCTGCCCTGGTCCGTAATCTCGACATCATTCAAACAGCCGCGGAAGATGCGGCTGCTACTGTGCGTCGCATTCAAACGTTCGCGCGCAAGTCGCCGGTGAAAGAATTTGAACTGGTCGACGTTTCAAGTCTGCTAAACGACGCGATCGAAATCACGCGCACGCGCTGGCAGAACGAGGCGCGCATTCGCGGGCTGGAATACGAGGTCAAACTCGACGCGCAAAAGGACCAGGGCACGTACGGCAGCGCTTCCGAGTTGCGTGAAGTGTTCGTGAACCTCATCGTCAATGCCGTCGACGCGATGCCTAAGGGCGGTAAATTGTGTGTGTGCTGCCGGCGCGAAAACGACAGGCTGAAGCTGAAATTCTGCGACAACGGCATGGGTATGGCTGACGACGTTCGCCAGAAGGTCTTTGAACCGTTCTTTTCAACGAAGGGCGCGCAGGGTACCGGACTTGGTTTGTCGGTGAGTTACAGCATCATCGAAAGACACGCGGGATCGATCAGTGTCATATCGGAACCTGGAAAAGGAACCATCTTCATGATCGACCTGCCGGCCGCTGTTGCGGAGGAGTCGGTCGAGAAGGTCGAGACTATCACATCGGATCTCGCGCCGTTACGCATTTTGGTAGTCGATGATGAGCTTCCAGTGAGAGAAACGTTGGCTGAGATGTTGACGGCTGTTCGTCACAAGGTCGAACTGGCCGGAAGTGGTCAGGAAGCGCTGCAAAAGATGCGGCAGCACTCGTTTGACTTCGTGTTTACCGACCTTGCAATGCCTGAGATGGACGGGTGGGAAACTGCGCGATCCATCCGCAAAGATTGGCCTGACGTGAAGATTGTATTGGTGACCGGGTATGGTCCAAACACCACGCCGCCAACGGGTGAAGAACACCTCGTTGACGCAATCATCGGCAAGCCATTCGACTTCTCGCAAGTCGGCTCAACGCTGACTACGTTGTCCAAATCGGTGCTATTGGTGTAACTCCTTTTAGTTGAAATTCATAATCCCCGCGCTCGCAGTAAATCCAACTCCAAAACCCACTACCATCGTCGGGCCTGACCACTCGTCTTTCTCAGCCAGCATAAAGCCAGTTGAAGCGCTGGAAAGGTTTCCGTACTGCTGAAGAACTTTGTACGAGTTAGAGACCTTGCGCGAGTCAGGATGCAACGCGAGTTGCGAGCAAACACCGTCGAGAATCTTCTTGCTGCCGGTGTGGATGAGGCAGTCATCGACGTCATCGATGTCCGAGACGGGCGAGTCAGGATGCTTTAACACGTTCTTGATGGTCGTTACCGCATAATGCGCGCCGCGATTCGGTACATTCGGCTGCATGAAGTACTGCGGCCGGCCTTTAAGGAACGGGTGCGTACTGTTGCGGACCATCGTAAGAAGGTTCATGTCGTTCGGCTGGTCGTTGGTAAGGTGAGAGATTGGTCCAAACGCCGGTTTCCCTTCTTCAGTGCCTACCAGCAACGCCACCGCGCCGTCGCCGAAGAGCATCGACTGGACCACGAATGTAGTGTCCAACCGCTGTTGCTCGAACTGCTCGCTGGCGATCCGCTGTTCCTTCTTCAATCTGACAATTTCGCGATAACCGAAATACTCGTCGCGTAACAGCGGAGCGACGTAAGGAGTGTGTGCTTCAGACATCACGACGATCGCGAGTTTTCCAGGATTGGCGAAGAGGTACCACTGGGCCACTTCTATTGATTTCAACAAAACTGAGCAACCTTGCGCCTGCATGCTCACCGTGCGCAGCGACCGCGACAGCAGACCATGAGTTTGACCCATGATTTCTGACGCGAGGCAGGGCAGCATCTGGTCCGGGGTGTTAGTCGCGGCGACGAGGAGGCCGATGCGTTTGGGATCACCGCCCCATTCTTGAATGCAACCTTTGGTGGCGGCCACGCCGAGTTGCGTGGTCGAGCTGGTTGCCATTTTTGGTTTGCCGCGCAGGAAATCAGGGTAGTTTGCGAGGGTTGAATACCTGTGATCGACGCCGAGCGTATTGATTGTGTTGATTAGTTCCGGTGAAAGTTTGTGCATGACGTTGGCCACCAGTTCGGAGGTGGCAAAGGCGTTCTCAGGTACAGACGTAGCCGCTGAAAGCAGATTTATCATTGTCGTTAGCTCCACAGAGAGGGGTTGCCGCGCTTGAAGTCCCACGTATTATTTCTACTTCGCTGATATGAGTAACAACCCTCGTGCCGCAGTCCGTAAAAGTTCGGAATTTACTATTTAAGGCGGTTTTTCAGGGATTTCCTGAGATTTGGGTGCGGGTTGTTACTGTGGTGCTGTGGGGCGGATTTGTATACCACCTAACCACCCCCGGTCAGACCAATCCGATTCCCTATGTTTTCGCTAGATCCACAACAAAGGTGCCTTGGTACTGAGATATACAGGTGGGTATTTTGTATCCGGTGTTGTGGTGTTGCGGTGTTGCGGTGTTGGCGGTGTGGACAAACAGGCGGGCGACCGGACTTTTCACCAAAGCTAAATGACGCTCAACGCAAATTCATCACATAAATCTCGTAGTTCCCGTTGCGGTTACTCTCGAACGCCAGCTTTGTTCCGTCAGGTGAGTAGGCCGGGCGGCCGTCGAACTTCGGACCGGCCGTGAGACGTTTGAGATTCTCTCCTCCCGGAGAAATCTCGAAGATGTTCGCCCTGACCCCGTGATATTCGACAACAAACGCGATCGACGAACCATCAGGGGACCACTTCGGTATGAACGTCGAGTTCGGACTCGTGGTAAGCATCTTGAGCTTACTGCCGTCGGCATCGATAACAAATACTTGTAGCCAGTAGGCACCGCCGATTATTTCAGGGCTGCGACTGACGAACGTGACTTTCTTCCCATCCGGAGACCACGAGGCGTGCGTCGCTCCGGTTGTTGTCAGTTTTGAAACATTTCGGCCCTCGTGGTCCATCACGTATATATCTCCACGACCTCCTCGATTGCTCGTAAGGAGGATTCTGTTATCGACCGACCACCTGGGAGAATTGTCCGAGGCTGGATCGTTAGTCAGCCTCCGCGGATTGCTCCCGTCGGCATTCATCACATAGATCTCTTTGTTCCCGTCTCGCAGACTCGTAAAAACTATTCGTTTACCGTCCGGCGCCCATGCAGGTTCTGTATCTTCGGCAGGCGTGTTTGTTATCTGTGTTAGCGAGCTTCCGTCGGCATTCATGACATAAATGTGCTGGTTGCCGTTGCGGTTGCTTGAGAATGCGATCCGGTTTCCGTCAGGAGACCAGTCGGGCGCGAGGTCTTCCGCTGCGTCGTCCGTTAGCTGGACCAACTCGCCGTCAACGCTTATCGTGTAAATCTCCCAGTTGCCATCCAGGTCGGTTTGAAAGATTAGCTTCGAGCCATCGGGCGACCATCCAAGCGAACCGTTGTTCGCGGAGTTGTGTGTCACCCGCTTGAGATTGCCGCCGTCGGAGTCCATGACGAAGATCTGATCCTTGCCTTCGATCTTCCTCGAGAATGCGATGTTGTTACCATCGATGGACCAGACCGGAGCGCCGTCGGCTTTGTCGTAATCAGCGGTTAGGTTTTTCTGCTCTGTGCCATCCGCGTTCATGACGTACACATCGAAGTTGCCATTTCTGCCGGTCATGAAAAGAATCTTACGCCCGTCGGGCGACCACTGCGGACCCACGTCATATTCAGGGTCATCTACGATTCTCTTCACGTTCGATCCATCGGCATTCATCACGTAAACGTCCATGTTGTATGGGTTGTACGGAAGGCCGGTGTCTCGATTGCTGGCGAAGGCGATAAGACTCCCGTCAGGTGACCAGGTGGCAGTGCTATCGAGCGCGTTGTCACGCGTGAGGCGGATCTGGTTGCCGCCGTCGGCATCCATTACATAGATCTCTCTGTTACCGTCCCGTTCACTTTCGAAAAGGACTCTGCGACTGTCTGGCGACCAGCTCGGATTTACATCATCAGCGAGATTGCTGGTGAGTCGCTTCACATTCGAGCCGTCGGCGTCCATTACGTAAATCTCTTTTCCACCGTCTCGATTGCTCCAGAATGCGATCCGGCTTCCGTCGGGCGACCAGGCAGGCTCGCTATCCATAGCGTTGTTGTTAGTCAACCTGACAAGCATGCTCTTAGCGCGGGAAACAGGGGGTGCGGTAACAGCCGGCCGTTTCAAATAAACAAACGCGGCGATAGATAAAATTAGTAACCCACCTACAACAACTGCCGCTTGGATCCAACTCTTCTTACGCTGATCGGTGACGACGCCGGAGGCGAGCGCCTTTGTTTCTACGGCCGGCGGGAATGGTCCATGTTCAATTTCGACCGGAACATCGGTAGCTTCAAACTCATCGCTAATAACCCGGGCGTACGTGTGTTTCTCGATGACCACCGCGTCGCCTTCAAGATCACTGAAACCGATCTGCTCGGAACTCGCATGAGATATCTTCACCGGAGCGACAAACCGGTAACCACGTTTCGGAATAGTTTCTATATAGCGAGGCTCGGAAGAATCATCTCCTAACGCCTTCCTCAACCCATGTATGTTGTGCGAGAGGCTGCCTTCCTCGACGAAGATATCCGGCCACACCTCTTTCAACAGTTGCTCCTTTTCAACAACCTGCGATGCGTGCCGTACGAGGACGAAAAGCGTGTCGAAAGCCTTCGGAGTGAGACGAACCGTCGTGCCGTCCTTCAGCAGAATGCGGCTACGTGCGTCGATGACGTACGGCCCGAATTCATATAACTGATTGTCTTGTGAGGACATAGGGTTCTAAAAATTCTTTAAGATTTCTACGAGAGTTTTCTCACCCCGATTCTAAGAAAACCAAAAAGACTTCTGGGATTGTCCGCGTTTATCGTCTGCCGCGTTCGCGAGGCCGATGACGGACAGCTTCAAAGGCGGTCGCCAAAGTTCGCGAATTATATTGATTATTGATTCAAAGGAGAACTCTCATGAAACGCATTTCCAAAGTTACTGCAATCGCGCTAACCGCTTTCTTCCTGCTGGGGAGTGTTGCCGTACTGGCAGTCGATCGCCCTTTTGCTCTCAATGGAAAGGGAGTCGCGACTTTCACCTTGAATGAAGCGGGTATTCCGGTTCGCGGCGACGTCACCTCTACCAGCAATGCCACCCATCTTGGGTTGTGCACCACGGTGGGGGTGGTCAATTACACCCCCGCCAACGATCCTGAACACCCTGGTCGTCTGCTGTCCAGCGGAACGGGGAAAATCACTGCCGCTAACGGTGATACGCTCCTGATAGAGTTTAGCGGAGTATTAGACCCACCGCCGGCGGGTAGTGCTACAGCTATTGATAAACCTGTTTTCCACTTCGTCGGAGGCACAGGCCGGTTTGCCAACGCGAGCGGATCGGCCAACGCCGTAGTGGTTGTTAATCTGGCCACCGGAGCTTTCGAGATCACGATGGTCGGCAACATCGACTACTAGTACAACCGTGGACTAAAAGGGTGTCTGAAAGCTGCCGAGACGATCGGCCTTTCAGACACTCTTTCCACGTTCGCCGCAGACAAACCCAGGGAGAACTCATGAAAAAAAGGAGGGAGGAGAGGATCGAAATCCACGAACGACTGATCGTACGTACGACGAGTGGATCGTTTCCGGCTCTGTGCGAGAAATGCCGTGCGAGTGACGCGATCCTACTTTCACCAGACCAGGCCAGCACCGTCACCGGCATGCCGGCTCGATTGATCTATCAATTGGTTGAAGCGGGGTCGATTCATTACAGGGAAGTCTCTAGTGGAAAGCTCATAGTCTGCGTCAAGACAATCGTGCTCCACCAAGACGATTTCACTTGATAGGAGGCGAGGAGAGTAGCGAGAAGCGTCCGACCGTGTTCTCTCCGATACTGCCGAAGTAAAGTTTGCCTTCACGCTCGAGGACATTTGCGATCTGCGCATAACAGTCGGAGGAATCGTTTTGGAGGTTTTCGACGATACGGCCCTGCGAATCAAGAGAGACAACGAACGAATAGCGCTCGGGAGCGGGTTGAAGTGCCTTCGGTAGACGAAAGACGACCTTTCGCAGAAACGGGTACGGAAGAAGTTTGTCAAAGAGTGCTTGCCGCGGCGTGACGAGGGCTAACCAAAACTTGTCGTTGCCGTTTGAGGAAATACCGTCAGGAAAACCAGGAAGGTTGTCGATGAAGGTATCGTCCATTCCCTCTTTCGGTTCCTTCAACCAGTAGCGACGGATGCGATACCTGCCCGTTTCGGCAACGAGGACAAACATCTGATCGGGACTCACCGCTACACCGTTGGCGAAGTAGATCCCTCGGAGCAGCGTGCGCGTCTTTAGCGTTTGTGGATCAAACGCCATCAACCGCCCATTGGGCTGGTGTTCCAACACGTCGCTCGCGAATTCCGACATCGGATACTTGTACGACGCCTCGCTGAAGTAGATCGTCCCATCGGCGCCGATATCGAGATCGTTCAAACAACCAAACTTGACTCCTTCGGTTTCGGTCGCGAGCACCTTGATCTCGCCGGTTGGACTGATTGAAAGCAGCCCCTTGATCGCGTCGGTAACGATCAGGTTTCCCGCACGATCGAAAATCATTCCGAGTGGACGACCCTGAGTGTTGGCGAAGAGACGTGGCTGCGTTCCATCAGGTTGAAGCTGCATGATCCGCCCGTCTTCGAGACCGGCGTAAATGCGGCCCTGCGTGTCGAGCGCGACGTCTTCCGGCTTGTGACCGTCGCCGACGGAAAGTCTCTCGACCGGCGAGAGTCGTGTGTTGCGTTCGTATTGTCCAGTTAGTGCAGGAGCCGCTGGTGGTGTCCACGCGGAAGGTGTGATCGGTACTGGCGCAAAGAGCAAATAAGCGAGTGCAGCACCGACGATGAGGATGACGATCGCGAGGACGAGTTTCTTTCGGCTCATAGTCACCGCTCGCCGCGCGCTTTTTCAACTTCAGACTGCAACGCCACGACGAGTTGGCGAATACTCGCCTGGTCCATCGGCTCGATCAATCGCAACGCCTCGTCGAGAATGCGTCGCTGATGCTCTGGCCATCCAGGTTTGCCGGCCACGCTGCCAATCTCGCCGTCGTAGAGCGCAACGCGGGGCGGACGCACGCTCTCGACGATCTCCTGCTCGACCGCCAAAGTCATCGTCGGAATACCGGCGAGCTCCAACGCCCGCGCAACTAACCCAACGGACTGATGACATAGCGCTGACGCAGGAATCAACAACGCCGCCTGCACTTCATAACGTTGCGCACGTTCAACCAAACTCGGCGCGAGCTCATGGACCACGCGCGCCGCATCCGGAATGTAACCACTAAAACTCCAGAAAACGGGATTCAACTCTCCGATGATCCCGTTCTTTTCAAACTCAAGCAGTCGATCGATTGGTATCTGTGCATTGAGATCCTGTTGAATGGCGGCGCTGTCGTACCCTCGCGCTGAGAAGCGAAGGTCAACTGGCTCCACTTCGATCGGAATTTCTTTGAAGCTCAGATCGCCGTCCGCCGAAGTCGCATCAAACGGCGACGTGCCATCGATGTACGCACCTGCCGATGAAATCAGCGCCAGGTTCAACATCGGAAGGGCGCGACGCGCCGGCGTAAACGGAGCGCGTCGATTCCTGACCCAGGTGTACTCCTCGAGGTTGTTATTTCCCGCGGCGCCGCTCTGTTTCCAGCCGGCATATCGCCGTTGCCAAGACTCAATGTCTTCAATAATGTCCAACGCGCTTTCCATCCTTGCGAATCAATGTCGCAGGCCTCGGCCCATCAAGACCAGCGCCACAAGACCGGCAATCATAGCAATCCCGAGGGCTTTAACCGAATAACCATGCAAAGCATTGAACTCCATACGCCGTGGGTCGGCGGCGGCAATCTGGTCGATCGGCAACTCCATCGCCGTCCGCAACGCGCGCATGCGAGCCGCAATCCACCAGTGACCCAACGCCGTCGTTAACGCGATCAGGCCGATACATACGCACTCAATGATCAAACCGAGTCGCGTCTGCGCTTCTCGACGCAAGAACGCCGTTACAAGTAACAGCAACGCGAGCGCAAATCCGGCGATATTGATCACGCCGAGCGTGCGCGTGACGATCGAGCCTGCGATCTCGCTCGCGTTTGGCAAACCAAACGAGCGCAAGACTCCGAACGCCGCGGGCGCGACAACGGCGCCGAAGAACAGCGCGGCTCCCAGCCATGCTGCTAGCAAAGCGAATCGCGTTACACTAATCAAATTCATCGATTGTCGCCAACAACCTGATCTTCGGCGGTCTGATCTGTGGCACGGGTAACTCGCGCGGATCAGCGACGCTCAACAACCACGACAACGCCGAATCGAGTTGCAACTGATAATCGTCAAGGTCCAACGACATGAAAACAGTGCAACCGAGTCGCGCAAACTTTTCTTTTGCCCTCAGGTACATCTGTCTCGCCGCGCCCGGCCGCCCGATGTCCAGATGATGAAACGCAACCGCCGACTGGATCATCGCCTGGAGAAACAGTTTCTCCTGTGGACCAACCTCGCCCATCCAACGCTCTTCCCACGCGTCGTGCGCCGCATGAAACTCGCCCTCGTTGTAAAGATCGATCCCGGCGATGTATTCAACCGGATACGCCGCGATATGCGCGTCGGTGTAGGGGATTTCGAACGCTGTTTCCACGGTCTCAGCCATCTGGTTTTCTATTCAGTCGGGACGAAATAACTTTCGCAGCCGTGGCGCCTGCTCCAGTAGCGCTGCTGATCGTCGGCGCTAACCGGTTCGAAACATCGCCGACCGCAAACACCATCGGCACGCTCGTCTCCTGTTCGCTGTTCACCCCGACGTACCCGTGTTCGTCAACTTGCAGCTGCTCGCGAAAGAGCTCCGTGTTCGGTTCGACTCCGATGCGAATCAACACGCCGCGCACCGCGAGTTGAAAAGGCTTAATCCCGCCCTTGCGCTGGATCTCGACTGCTTCAACTTCCGTGTCGCCCATGATACGCGTGACGACCGATTCAGTGAAAACAGTGATGCGATTGTTGGGCTGGACGCGTTCCGCAAACTCGCGTCTCGCGCGCAGCTTCTTCCCGCGATGGACGAGGGTCACAGTCGCGCACGATTCACCCAGCAACAACGCATTTTCAACAGCCGCATCGCCGCCGCCGATAACACAAACGTCTTTACCGGCGAAGAGATCACGGTCGCGTGCTCCCGATTCGATTAAGCCTTTACCGGCAAATTCTTTTTCCCCAGGAATGCCGAGCTCTCGCGCTCGAACACCTGTGGCGATGATGACCGAGATTGCCTGTAACACTTCACCGCTGCGCAAGGAGATCCGCTTTGCGCGCAAGTCGATCGAATCGATAACGGTTCCGGTCCATAGATCAAAATCCGCGTCATCGACGTCTCGCGAAAAAAGCTCGAATAGTTCCGCGCCGTTGCGGGTCTTAACGCCGAGATAGTTTTTGATGGGGTTGTAAATGCGATGTAACTGACCGCCGATCTGGTCTGCCTGTTCGAGAACGAGCGTGTCGAGGCCCAACTCATCGCACCAGAACGCCGCGGATAGTCCCGCTGGTCCAGCGCCGATGATGATCACGTCGTGCATTTGTTAGAACGTGGTGGTTTGTACTTGCTGCGTACTTAACACGGCAAGCACCTCATCCGGCTGCAATTGCGACGCACCTAACGTTCCATCAGCGTTGAAAAACTTCGCGGCCGACGTCATTTCACGTTTGTCGATTCTCCAGCCGTCAGCGCCGACGCCTTCTTTAGTATTTAAGACAGCAAGCACGCTTGTGAGATCGCGTCGCGGGATCTCGGGACGGACTACTGTTTCCGCCCAGGAGTAATACGGATAATCAAGACGATACGTCCAACCGCCCGAAACCGGCGTCGCTATCAAAAACATCTCGCCGCGAGCGTGTTTCGAAACCGCCATCAACCACTGGCTCAGATCAGGCGCTAACGTGATCAACGAAATCCGTGAATCTTCATGCTCGACCACACGCGAATCGCCGCGCGCAAAACCCTCTAACGCCGACGCAACATGGTTCCAACCGCTTCGCCATAGCGACTCATAAGCGTTGACATTCGAAAGCAGCCGCTCCACTTCCGGCAAAATCAAATCATACGATTGCGAATCATCATCTACGCGGTTTCCGGCGAGAAACGAAGCCAACGGCGATGCGTCATCGTTATCTGAACCCGCCTGGTTGAGGCCCTGGATTGCAATGCTCACCTTCACGCCGTCGTCACTCGTATGCTCTGAAAAATCCCCAGCTTCCGCGGCAGACACCAGCAGATCGCGAAACTCCAATGCGCGCTCGCCATTCAGCACGCTCCAAACGGACAACACGCCGTCGGTGTCGAAATGATTGTTCACAACCAACTCGATGCCTTGCGTCAGCGCCGCGCGATTTGGAGATGCGACAAGATTCAAAGCGATCTCTGTCGAAGTGTCGGCCTTCACTTCCGCGGGGGTCGTGTTTCCTTCCCAGTGTGAGAAGTGGATGCTGTTGGACACTGTGCCATCGACTGACAGTTTGGGAACGTTGTCGAGTGCTTCCGAGTAGAATTGGAATCTCATGCTTTCGAAGTGTAGTGTAAGATATGTTCAGCAAACAAATACGGCAAATCCGAAGACGCGGAGCGAATGATGGAAGAGATCACCTCAACTGAGCTGAAGCAACGCCTCGATCAAGGCGACGACATTCAAATCATCGACGTGCGCGAGGACGTCGAGGTTGCGATTGGGCGTATTCCCAACTCCGTGCACATCCCGCTGGGCCAGGTGCTGAACCGGATGAACGAAATCGATCCGACGCGGGAAACTGTGGTCCACTGCAAAATGGGCGGCCGCAGCGCCCGCGCCATCGACGCGCTCCAGCGTTCGGGTTTCCGAGGGAAACTGATGAATTTAAAGGGTGGGATTATCGGTTGGTCTAATGAGGTCGATCCATCCGTGCCGAAATACTAGCCACGGGTCTTGTTTATTCCTTCGAGCTTAATAAACGGGCTCAGCCGGGTAATCACCATTCCTTCTTCACACTCCAACCGGCACGACAGCCCCGGGCGATCGCTGGCAGCATCCTGTCCTTTCAAGTGATACCAGACCTGACAATTCGTGCAGTCGCCATTCCAACAAAAATCGCCATAAGAAATCGTATTAATTGACAAATACTGAAAGCACCGCAAGAGACGATTTTTCTCGGGTACGCTCACCTCGCGCCCCTCTATCTCGACGTTGATCAGCTTCTCGTAAGGATCGAGCAGGTCCGCCGCAAACTGTCCGAGATCGTCTGCGCTTTGTTCACTCATAGGCAGCGGCAGTATAATCGCTCGCTGCTTAATTTGTAACTTTAACGTGCAGGAGCATTTTCGAATTGGCCTTAGTGATTTATACAAAACCGGGATGTCCTTACTGCCAGCAGGCGCGGGACTTCTACAACTCCAAAGGCATTGCCTTTACCGACTACGACGCGCAAAACGATCGCGCCCGGCGCGCTGAAATGTTCTCGTACTCCGGCGGCGACCCAACAGTCCCGTGCATCGTTGAAGACGGTAAGTACATAGGTTCTGGCTGGGGTAACCCGCCGCGTGGTTGAACGGTTCATGACTGACCGGCCGTGCGCCGGACAACCACAACAAGTTTGATTGTCTCCCCCTCTGCGTTTGCTCCTGCCGACAAGGCTAGTCACCGCGGACTCGAGGACTAAATCATGCTCAGACAAACCGGATCCCTTTTCACCTTAGCACTTCTTCTTATCTTCAGCGTCAGCTCAATCAACTTTGCGCTCGCACAGACAAACGGAGGCGGCGCGCCACTGAAACCACCAATGGCAGAAAAGAAAACAAAAACCACTAACATCCACGGCGAAACGCTCGTCGACGAATATTTCTGGCTGCGCGAGAAGACCAATCCTGACGTGATTGCCCATCTCGAAGCTGAGGACAAATATGCTGAATCGTTGATGCAGCCGACCAAGCCGTTGCAGGAAAAGCTCTACAACGAAATGGTAAGTCACATTAAAGAGACTGACTCGCAGTATCCGTATCGCCGCGGTGATTATTTCTATTACACCCGCACTGAGAAGGGTAAGCAGTATCAAATCTACTGCCGCACGAAGGGCAGCATTAAAGCCCCGGAAGAGATCGTGCTCGACGTGAACGAACTGGCGAAAGGCCAGAGGTTCATGGGCATCGGCGCGTTCGTTCCGAGTGATGACGGAAACCTACTTGCATACAGCACGGACAACACCGGCTATCGACAGTATGTGCTGCAGATCAAAGACCTGCGCACCGGCAAGGTGCTTCCGGAGCGCGTCGAACGAGTAAACAACGTCGCCTGGGCCACCGATAACAAGACCGTCTTCTACGTGACCGAAGATCAGGTAACCAAACGCAACGACAAGTTCTTCCGGCACGTGCTCGGCACCGACAAGTACGATCTCGTTTATGACGAGAAGGACGAACTGTTCGATATCGCCACCAGCCGGACTCGCGACAAGGCGATGATCGTGCTCGACATCTTCAGCAAGACGTCGACTGAAGTCCGTTACATTCCAGCTGACAAACCCGACGCGTCACTGAAAGTGGTGCTGGCGCGCCAACCGGATCACGAATACGATCTCGATCATCGTGACGGCCTCTTTTATATCCGCTCAAACAAAGGCGCGAAGAATTTCCGCGTCGTGACTGCGCCAGTGAGCGATCCGTCGGAAGCAAATTGGAAAGAGTTTGTCGCTCATCGTCCTGCTGTAAAGGTTGAAGCCGTCAGCATGTTTGCGGACCACGCAGTGCTCAGCGAATGGGAGGACGGTCTGCAAGAGCTCGAAGTCATCAACTTCAAGACGAACAAGCGCAACCGTATTGAGTTTCCCGAACCGGTTTACTCCGCGGAGTTGAGTCAGAATCGTGAATTCAATACCTCCGTTGTCAGATACAGCTACAACTCATTGGTCACGCCCAACTCGACGTTTGACTACGACATGAACACCGGAAAATCGACGCTCTTGAAACAGCAGGAAGTTCCCGGTGGCTTTGATCGAACGAATTACAAAGCAGAACGTGTGTTTGCGACTGCAAGCGACGGCACGAAGGTTCCGATGTCGGTTGTTTATCGAAAAGGGGTGAAGCTCGACGGCTCTGCGCCGCTATTGCTCTACGCCTACGGCTCCTACGGCTATTCGATGCCGCCAACGTTCTCTTCGAACCGGCTCAGCTTGCTCGATCGCGGCGTCATCTTTGCCATTGGACACATTCGCGGCGGCGGTGAACTCGGCGAAGAGTGGCGCGAAGCCGGCAGAATGATGAAGAAGATAAACACCTTCACCGACTTCATCGCTTGCGCGGAAGCACTCGTGAAGATGAAGTACACGTCGAGCGATCGTCTTGTGATTGAAGGCGGCAGCGCCGGTGGGTTGCTGATGGGCGCGGTTTCAAACATGCGACCCGATCTGTTCAAAGGCGTCATTTCGCATGTGCCGTTTGTCGATGTTCTCAACACGATGCTTGACGCCTCATTGCCGTTGACGACGAGCGAATACATCGAATGGGGCAATCCAAACGAGAAGGCCGCGTACGATTACATGAAGCAGTATTCGCCGTACGACAATGTCGGAAAGAAAGCGTATCCGGCGACGCTCGTGAAGGTCTCGGTCAACGACAGCCAGGTGCCGTACTGGGAAGGTGCGAAGCTGGTCGCAAAAATGCGCACGATGAAGACCGACGACAATCCACTCTTGTTGAAAGTCAACTTCGGCGCGGGCCACGGCGGCGCGTCCGGACGCTATGATGCTTTGCGCGAAGTGGCGTTCGACTACGCCTTCATGCTCTGGCAAATGGGTATCTCGAAGTGACGTGACTTTCGCCCCTGTGGCGGGGTACAACTCTGCGTATCTCTGCGTTCCTCTGCGACTCTGCGGTTATTGCTTTTACGCCACAGTTACCGCCGAGACGCAGAGGAACGCAGAGATACGCAGAGAAGTCTAAACAATGATCGGCTCGACGCTGGGGAATTTCAAAATCCTCGAGAAGCTCGGTGAGGGCGGTCAGGGGACGGTCTATAAAGCAATCGATTCGAAGCTCGGCCGCACCGTCGTCATCAAGGTGTTACCGCCCGAGCTTACCGCTAAAGAGGCCAATTTGAAGCGTTTCGAGCGCGAAGCTCGCCTCGCCTCCGGGCTCGATCACCCAAACATCTGCACCATCTTCGATCTTCAAGAGATCGACGGCATCCACTTCATCGTGATGCAGTACATCGAGGGCCGCAACGTCAGGCAGTTGGTTAACGGACGGCCGCTATCGCTCGAAAGTGCGTTGTCGATCGCGCTGCAAACCTCCGAAGCACTCTCGGCGGCGCATTCTCGCGGGATCATCCATCGCGACATCAAAGCCGGAAACGTCATGGTGACGCCGACGGGCCAGGTAAAAGTGCTCGACTTCGGTCTCGCAAAACTGCTTGACGAAGAAGCAGCGCGAACTTCAGGCATTCACCACACCGAGATCACTGAACTCGGTATCCCCTACGGCACGGCAACGTATGCTGCGCCTGAACAAGCGCGCGGCGATCGCGTAGATTCACGCGCAGATATTTTCTCGACCGGAGTTTTGCTTTACGAGATGCTCGCCGGCACATGGCCGTTTCGCGGCACCACCGCCGCTGAAGTTCGTCAGGCAGTTTTGAACAACGAACCAGAACCGCTCGCGAAAGTCCGTCCCGGACGCGTGCCGCCTCAGTTACAAACGATTCTCGACAGGGCTCTCGCAAAGGATCCTCGCAACCGTTTTCAAAAGATTTCCCACTTCGCGAACGATCTGCGTGCCGTTATTCGTGAACTCGTATCACCCGATGCTTTGCCGGGAATCGAAGACGCGACGGCTACGGTCGCACCGACGCACTTAACGCCGCGGAATCCGATGAAACGGGCGTTGCGATGGTTGACGGGCAGTCTCACAGGCGAGAGCACATCGACGGTCTCATCGAAACCGTCGGGACGCGTTGGCGAAGCGCATGAGAGTCCGTTGACGAGCCTCGGCGATCACGATCGGAAGAGCGTTGCGATTTTGCCGTTCAAGAATGCGGGTAACGATCGTCAGGTGGATTTCTACCAGTTCTCGCTGGCGGATGCAGTGATAACTGAGCTGGCGCGTGTGCGATCGCTCGTCGTGCGGCCGTCGTCAGTGATCGTCAAATATCAAAATCGCGAAGTCGACGCCGCAGAAGCAGGACGCGATTTGAGCGTCGACGCGATTCTCACCGCCAGCTTTCTGCGCGCGGGCGACAGACTTCGCGTAACGGCCCAACTGCTCGACGTCCGCACCAGCGAAATTTTGTGGAGCGAACGCATCGACGCTGATGCCAGAGATGTGATCGGTGTGCAGGACACGATCGTCCATCGCATCGTCGAAGGCCTGCGTCTCGAGTTAAGCCCAGATGAGAAAGTCGCACTCGCGAAGGGTAGCACCGCGGACGCCGCTGCCTCGGAAGAATACTTGCGCGGTCGCGACTGCCTGGCCACGTTCATCTATCACACGGTCCAACGCGAACATCTTGACTCGTCAATCGAACATTTTCGCCGCGCGATCGAAATCGATCCGGATTTCGCGCTCGCTTACTCCGCCCTGGGCAGTTCGTACGTCAATCGAGTCTTGAAAGGATTGGGCCAGGCCGGAGACCACGACAAAGCGAAGAACGCGTTCAAGAAAGCGCTGTCACTCGATCCCAAGCTTCTGGAAGCGCGCATGCAGATGGTTTTTGTTTACCTGACCGAAGGTCAAAAACAGAAAGCGCGAACGGCGGTCGAGGTGCTGCGTGAGGAGTATCCAAACGATCCGGGCGTGCAATTTGTTCGCGGGGTCGTGGCACGACTAGACGGCGATTACGAAAAGGCGTTGCGTAGTTACGATCGCATGGTCAAGCTCAATCCCGGCGAACGCGTTCTGGCAAGCTACAACCGCGCACGCATTTTCATGTACCAGAAGGACTACGATCAGGCGCTGCGCGAGTTGGACCAGGGCGCCGAGCTCGAACCCGAGCATCCGATGATCAAGGTCATCCGCGCGCGCGTGCTCTTCTACCGCGGGGCGGTCGACGAGTCGATCAATATTGTTCACGACGTTCTGATCCGGCACCCACAAATGGACGGGATCCGTCCGGTTCTCGCGATCGCCCTCAGCGCTCAGGGTCAGCACACGAAAGCCAACGAACAGCTCACCCACAAAGTAAGGCTGGTGGCAGAAGCCGATTACGATATATCTTACTGGCTCGCCTCTGCTTACCTTTTACAAGGCCGTCAGGTAGAAGCACTCAGATGGCTGGAGACTGCAATTCATCTTGGCAACGAGAATTATCGTTGGTTCGAGACT
>DASRPN010000035.1:0-5317 GCA_035646355.1 Pyrinomonadaceae bacterium
TCCCTTTTGTATCGACGTGCATCTCGTTGAATAAGGTACAGCACCTCCCGGGGAATCGACATGCCCGGCTGAGTGTTATTTAGACGGACACCAGCGTAACTGAGAGCCTCGGCAACAATGTCCGCGCAATGGCGTCCGTTACGGCGCGGTCATGACACAAGCGCCGTCACCAGCGACGCTGTAAGTGGTAATCACTTACGATGGCACACCGTTGACTCCAGTCCAGTTGTGCGCCGAAATGCGGCTGTCCGTCAGACGCGGCACATCGCTGCCTGGTGTTTCATAAGTAAACGTAGTTTCACTGCGCTGCAGCGCACCGAACTTATTCCTGATTAAATAGACCTGGAGTGAGTTGTTGTAGTCGAACGTGACTTGTGAGGTGTCGTTCAGCGTTACCGCGGTGATGACGGGCAGCACCGTGCCGTTCTTTGGTCCAATCACGGCGGCGCCAGAAAAACTCGACTGCATCGTGCGCGTGCCCCAGCTAAAACCGACCCACTGGTGCGACGGTTGACCGTTCCAACTCTGCGTGATGGAGATCAGATTCTGGTTCACGTCGTAGTTGAAATTGATGACGCGACCCAGCGTGTCGGTGACGGCAGTAATGCGACCGAGCGCGTTAAGGTTAACGGTGATGTAGTTGCCGTTGCGGTCCTTGATCTGCGTGCAAGTGTATTCGTTATTGATTTCAACGAAACTCAGTTGCGTCCCATCTGTGGAGCGCACCACTAGGTTCGGACTGCTGTCGATCAATTGCAGATAAGACGAATCACCTGCTTCATAAATGTTCGACGTGCCCACTTGTCGCAGTTCGACGCGACGTCCGGCGGCGGTAATGAAAAGAAATGAATTCTTCGCTGTCTGTGAGTCGAAGACTTTACGTTGAACTACCGGAAAGCCGAGGCGAAAGCCGGGACTGGGAAAACCATTGTCTTCATCGAAATGGATGTATGGACCGGAGCGCGTCCAGACCATCGACGAGTAGGAAAGTCCGAGACCGAGATCCAGACCGGCACGGCCGGGCAAGCTCAAAAGCGAGACACTCCAGGAGCCGTCGCGCGCGAGCATTCCATAGCCAGGTTGATTCTTGGGATCCACCCGCGCCGAGATCAACGACGCGGCATTCGAGGTCGCTGAGCCGTTCGGAACGATGCTGCCAATTATTCCTGCGAATTCCGGCGATTCCTCAAATCCGCGCCGCACATTCTCCCGTCCATTAGACGGCACTACGCTTTCCCAATACGCCCAACCTGGCGCATCGGGTTCGCGCATCAGGTAAGTCTTGTATAAGTCGTACACATACCAATGATCATTCCGCTGACGCGCAGCGTATTCAGCAGACTCAAACAGGGTCTTTCCCAACTCGACCGCCGCTAACTTCAGGCACGTCTGTCCCTGCGCGTAGGCCACGCGCAACTGATCGTTCCAGAAGGTCGGTTCCGTACCGCTCGGCGTCCGTACCAACGCCCAAGTGAAAAAATTTGCGATGAATTGATCGTCGGTAACAGGTGGAGGCGCAGGCGCACGTCTGCTGGCGTGCGCGCGTTTCATGCGCTTTATCACCTGGCCCAACTCGCCACGTGTACCCGGATCGCCGACGCGTCTCCCATTCCACGGCTCAAGGGGTACTTTGGGTGAACGAATTGTGGATGGAATCGGAGGCGCGGGCTCATGCTCTCTATGTGATTCATTCTGCACATCTTCGAGATCCGGCAAGTTGCCCTCCGGCTTGCCAGGCCTTGGCCGTCCCTCGCGATTAGAACTTGAGTTCTGCCCCTGTGCAGAGACGCTGTTAATGACAATCCAGGCGTTTTGAACCAGCAGGAGCGAGACGCAGAGTGTTAACGCAATAACGATTCGGATAACAGAGCGACGAGCAACGACAGAGGTATGCATAGAGGACTCCTGTGAGAAATTGGGCGTTCGTTTGGAGATAACGAAGGGAGTTTCATTTCGCAAATCTACCGTTAATAGCGACCTGATGGGATAAATGCACTCGCGAGGCATTCGATTTGAGTGCAACCGATGAACTTTGAACAATGCGTAGACGCTTGAACCACTGTCGGAGTTCCAAAAAAAGATCGCCTACCAGTGTTCCCTAAAGGATGCCCCTAATTCACTCTCCGTATCTCTGACGCGTTCCTCTGCGGCAGAGGAACGCTGCGACTCGCAGGAGGAAAATATAGGACCTACCAAGTTTGCGCTGGGAGCCCTCTGAATCAATGCTCAGTCCCGCCGTTAGTTAGGAACGAGTTGCTTCCAAAACAGCCATGAAAAAGCCGTCGCTGCCTTCGCGGTGCGGCCAGGTACGGACGGTCTTTTCAACAGTGAAGTCGGCGTGGGTTGAAATGAAGTTGTCGATGACTTCTTCGTTTTCTTCCCGTTCGACGGAGCAGGTCGAATAGACGAGGCGCCCAGTCGGTCTTAGGACGATCGCGGCATTGCGAAGAAACTGTTTTTGGTCGGCGGCGAAGTTTGCGATGTCTTCGTTCGCGAGGCGCCAGCGGATTTCGGGGTTGCGGCGCAGTGTGCCGGTGCCCGAGCAGGGGGCGTCGACGAGGATGCGATCGAATGACTGTGGTGCGAATGGGAGTTTGTCACGCGCGTCGAGTAGAACCGCGTTGATACTGCGAAGCTGATGAAGCGCAACGGTGGTGGTGATTGTCGTTATGCGCGTGGCAGAACGATCAGCAGCGATGATGAAGGCGTTCTCACCGGCGCGATCTGCGATAAGCGTGGTCTTGCCGCCAGGTGCGGCGCACAGATCAAGCACTCGGTCGCCCGGATGTGCATCAAGGATTTCGGCGACGAGTTGGGACGCTTCGTCTTGAAGATAAATCTGTCCGTTCGCGGATAGATCACGTAGCGCAGCGGTCGCGCCCGAGACGCGAAATGCGTGCTGCGCGATAGTCGACAGTTCAACCGATGCGCCAGCGGCGGTTAGCTGCTGCATGATTTGATCTGCGTTGGCGCGCCGTTGGACCACGCGAAACGCTGTCGGCGGGATTTCGTTATTTGCGCGCGCAAGCGATTCCGCTTCCGCCGGACCAAAAGAACGCGTCCAGCGATCGATCAGCCAAACAGGATGCGAGGTTTCTGTCGCAAGCCTCTCGAGCGGGTCTTGGTCCTCTGTACTTGGATCGTAGTCGGCTTCCCGGATCGCGCGGCGGAGCACGGCGTTCACAAACGCCGACGCCGAACTTAACTTCGCGCCGCGCACCAGGTTTACCGATTCATTTACGGCCGCCGACGCCGGAATGCGACTGAGGAAACGCAGTTGATAAAGTCCCATTCGAAGCGCGATGCGCACTGGCAGATCCAAACTCTCAATGCGGCGTTTCGAAAAGTGTTCGATTGTTTTGTCGAGCCAGGATTGCCAACGAAGCACGCCGAGCACGAGTTCGTGAGTTAGTGCTCTGTCGGAAGTTTTCAGTTTGGGGTCGTCCGCAGCAAGGAGGACTGAGGAAAATGCGCCGTCGGCGACCCGGCGCAGAATATCAAACGCCGCGCGGCGAGCAGGTGAGGCGTCTTTATGCTTAGCCAAAACGATCGCCAACCTTTACGTGCGTTCCATTGAGGAAGTCGCGCACCGTCATCCGCTTTCGAGCTTCCGGGTGCACTTCAATTATCCGCAACGCCGTGCCTTCGCCGCAGTTCACGATCAAATCGTCGCCTTGCGCACCGATCACTTCTCCCGGCCCAGCTCCCGGCACGGATGACACCGCTTCAGCCCGGAAAACCGTCAACCCGCGAGAGTTGAGACTCGTGTACGCGTTGGGCCATGGTTGAAAACCTCGCACTGCGCGCTCGATCTCGATCGCACTCCGCGACCAATCGATCAACCCGTCTTCTTTCTTCAGAATCGGCGCGAACGTCGCGTCTTGATCTCGTTGCGGACGTGGCGTGAGGTCGTTTAAGCGAGACAAAGTTTCTCCGAGCAACTCGGCGCCAATCTCAGCTAACCGCTCCATCAACTCAGGCGCGGTCTCGTTTGCACCGATCGGCGTCTCACGTTGCAGCAGTATCGGACCCGTATCGAGCGTAGGCTCGATGAACATCGTCGTCACACCCGTTTTCGCTTCACCGTTCACAATTGCCCAATTCGCTGGTGCAGCGCCCCGGTACAACGGCAGCAGCGAAAAATGAACATTGATACATCCACGACGCGGCGCTTGCAGAAACTGATCAGGCAAAATGCGACCGTAAGCGACAACAACCGCTACGTCCGCATCGTGTGAGGCGAAGAGATTAATAGCTTCGTCGTTTTTTAGTCGTGCAGGTTGGTGGACCGGCAGGCCGTGAGCAACGGCGAATTCCTTCACCGGCGAGAACGAAACGCGCTGGCCACGACCCGAAGGGCGATCCGGTTGTGTCCACACAGCAACAACCTCGTGGCCGTCAGTGAGACACCTCTGCAGCGTTTGAACTGCCGCTCCGGGTGTACCCATGAAAACAATTCGCATCTAGTCATTTAGTCAGTGGCCGTTGCCTCTGCTACCCGTTTGGTGGTCGCGCCCACACGCTCTGCGGAAACCTTGGCTTGCAGAAACAACAGCAGGTAGTCACGCCCTCCGGCCTTCGAATCTGTGCCCGACATGTTGAACCCACCGAACGGATGCACACCAACCAGCGCGCCAGTGCACTTGCGATTCAGATACAGGTTCCCGACGTGAAACTCTTTACGCGCCCGCTCAAGCTTCGCCTCGTCCGAGCTGTAAACCGCGCCGGTAAGTCCGAACTGCGTATCGTTCGCGATCTGCAACGCATCGTCGTAATCCTGCGCCTTGATCACGGCGAGCACTGGTCCGAATATCTCTTCCTGCTCGATCGTCGCGCCAGGCTTCACGTCAGCGATCACAGTCGGCTCAATAAAGAACCCCTGCTCGCCATCCGATCCGCCGCCAAACAAAACGCGCCCGCCTTCGCCCTTTCCTTTTTCAATGTATGAATTGATCGTCTTGAACGCCTTCTCGTTAATCACGGCGCTCATGTTTGTCGATGGATCAGACGGATCGGCCAGCTTGATCTTCGCCGTTCGCTCGACGATCTTGTCGAGCATCGTGTCGTAAACACTCGCGTCGATGATCGCGCGAGAGCAAGCGGAACATTTCTGTCCCTGAAAACCGAACGCAGACTGGACCACGCCGGTCGCAGCTTCCTCGAGATCCGAGTCGCCGGCAACGATGATCGCATCCTTACCGCCCATCTCCGCCACCACACGCTTGATCCACAGTTGTCCCTCGTGAACCTTCGCGGCGCGCTCGTTGATTCGCAGTCCGACTTCCTTCGATCCCGTAAACGCAACGTAGCGTGTCTT
>DASRPN010000036.1:0-5376 GCA_035646355.1 Pyrinomonadaceae bacterium
GGCCTCACCCTTCTCAGCGGGCCGGTGAAGATTACGGCCGCGCAAAGCATTCTCAATTACGAATTGTATGTGTGGTTGGGCCTGTGCTCGTCGCCGTTGATATTCAGTTACGCCAAACTTTCGGATGTACTCGTCGGGATCGGCACCGTCGGGAAGCACCAGCACTTTCACTTCGAGATCTTCGGCAAGCAGGATCTCGATCGACTTCTTCGCTGCCTGCACGCCAGCGCGGTCGCCATCATAGTTGACTACAACTTTGCGCGCAAACCTGCTTATCAGCTTCACCTGGTCCGATGTCAACGCAGTTCCCAAACTCGCTACGATGTTCTTCACGCCGGATTGATACGGCACGATCAGATCGAGAAAACCTTCGACGAGAATCGCGAAACCCGAGCGTCGAATCTCGTCGCGCGTGAGGTTTAGACCAAACAGATTTCGACCTTTTACATAGGCAGCGGTCTCCGGCGAGTTGATGTACTTCGCGTCTTCGTTTTTCAAAGTGCGGCCGCCGAAGGCGATGGGCCGTCCCTGGTGATCGAACACGGGAAACATCAAACGTCCTCGGAAGCGATCGTATGAACCACCTTCGTCTTTTTTCACTACCAGACCACTGCGTTCGATCTGTTGCTGCGTCGCGCCTTTCTGACGCAGGTACGTAGAAAGCGCGTCCCAACTATCAATGGCGTAGCCTAGTCGGAATGTTTTCTGTGTTTCGTCAGTGAGCTCTCGCTGGTTGAGATAATCACGCGCGATGCGGCCTTCAGCGCTTGATTCGAGTTGTTTTTCCCACCAATCGAGGGCCCAGGAATTGAGTTCGACGACTTCGTCCGATTCCTGTCGACGCGCTTCAAAGCGACTGTCGTCGATCAGCTTCGGCAAGGGCATGCCGATCTTGTCGGCAACGATTTTGATTGCCTCGGGAAATGCGACGCGCTCAATCTCCATGACAAAGTTGAAGACCGAACCGCCTTTGTGACAGCCGAAACAGTAGAAGATCTCTTTGGCTGGACTGACCGAGAACGAAGGCGTTTTCTCTTTGTGAAATGGGCAACAGGCCATCCAGTTCGCGCCCTTTTTCTTGAGCTGCACGTAGTCCTGAATAACGCGGACGATGTCTGCCTGTCGTTTGAGATCGTCGATGAAAGTTTGGGGGTAACGCATTGGGCCTTAGGGATTTCGCAACTTTGCGAGAAGCTATTGTCTCAACTCAACCAGCGTTGCACCAGCCCCGCCCTGATCGGGTGGCGCCGGTCGAAAACGATCGACATGAGGATGCCCGTCCAACAATCCGCCGATGGCGCGACGCAACGCGCCCGTGCCGTGTCCATGAACGATTCGCACTTGCGACAGATGTGCCAGCGAAGCTTCATCAAGAAACTTATCAACTGCGTCGACCGCTTCGTCAGTTGTTTGGCCGATGACGTTCAACTCTGACACGGCGCGCTGTTCGGCGGTTGACGTAACGCGGACATCAGCGTTCGCTGACTGTCGCAGCTTTTCGAGTTTGCCTCCCTTTGGTGTTGCGACTGCCTGGACCAGTTCGAGGTTTTCCAGTTTCTCTCTGAAGCGTAAAGATTTCACGCGGATTTCCGCGAGCCCGTTTTTGATCTGATCGACGATGCCGACTGAACCGAACGAAAGAAGTCTAACTGTGTCGCCAACCAGGATCTCTCGTGACAGAGTTTTGAACACAGGTTGTTCGGATTTCTCAGGTACAGGCTCAGGAGCAACAACAACCTTCACCGATCGTTTTATTTCACCAACATTTCGTTGAACTTCTCGTTCGGCCCGGACACGTTCAGTTTTGTTTTCAATTCGTGTTACCAGTTCGTGCGCGCGTTTTTCTAGATCGGCCAATGTGCGTTGGACCAGGTTGTCGAACGTCAATTGGCGTTGCCGTTCCTGTTTTTCAGCTTCCTTGTCAAGCGACGCAAACTTTTCCGCGACTGTCGTGCGCTCTTCTTCCAACGCGCGGCGCAGGGCCTCGGCTTCTTCCGACTCACGTTTGATTCGTTTCAGATACTCCGATGCCTGCAACGATGAGTTTTTAACTGAATTCGCGGCCGTATCGACGATTGACGCAGGCACGCCGAAGCGACGCGCGATCTCGAGTCCGGAAGAAGCACCGGCGAGACCGACTAGCAGCCGGTAAGTCGGTCGCAGCGTTTTCTCGTCAAACTCGACACTGGCGTTGATGACTCCCTCCTCGTTGCCCGCGTACATCTTCAATCCGCTGTAATGCGTCGTGGCAATCACATGCGCACCACAAACGCGGCGGAAGTTGTCCACGACGGCAACGCCAAGCGCCGAACCTTCTTCGGGATCCGTTCCGGTGCCGACTTCGTCAAGCAACACGAGCGCTGGTGCTTCGCAGAGGTCAAGCATGCGCGAGATGTTGGCGACGTGCGACGTGAACGTCGATAGATTTGCGGCCAACGATTGATGGTCGCCGATGTCTGCGAGAACCGAAGCGTAAAACGGCACGCGAGCGGTTTTCGCGGGCACTGAAATGCCCGACATTGCAGCCAGCGCCGATAGTCCCGTGGTTTTTAGAACGACGGTCTTACCGCCGGCGTTTGCGCCGGAGATCACCATCGCGTTTTTGTCGTCGTCCAACGCAAACGAAACGGGAACGACCTCTCCACCACTAGCACGCAGATTTTCTTCAAGCAACGGATGCCGCGCTTCGGTCAATTCCAGACGACCGCTCGACAGCGGCGTTTCCGGATCTGCGTCGATCTCCGGAATCACGCAGTTGAATCGCTGGTGAAACAAAGCCTTCGCATTGATGAAGTCCAGCTCGGCAACGGCCAGGGCAGCCATCTGGATCGCAGGCAGTTGTGCACGCAACTCTTCAGTCAGACCAAACAGTATCCGCGCAATCTCGCGGGCTTCTGCCTCACGCAAGCCCTGCAATTCATTATTTGCGTCGATTGTTTCGAGCGGCTCGACGAACGCCGTTGCGCCAGAAGAAGAGTAACCGTGCGCGACGCCTGCAACACGGCCACGATGATCCGCTTTGACGGGTATCACGAAACGATCGTTGCGCATCGTGACGAGTTCATCCTGAATCGCTTCAGACGATCGACGCATCAAGCTTTCAAGTGAACGGGTGATGCGTGAACGCAAGGTGGCGATCTCGTGACGAATGTTTGCGAGTTCCGGACTTGCGCGATCGTCGAGTTCTCCGTCGGGCAGGATCTTGTTGGTAATGCGCGCGATGAGCGTGTTGAGATCACGCGGCAGAGTTTCCACCAAACGCCAAAGCGCCGGTGCATTCTCGCGTTCATCGTAGATCGCAGCCCGCGCGGACATCGCCTGTTCACACAAACGGGACATCTGCAATAACGACAGTGTGTCGAGAGGCGCGCCCTCGACGTGCAACCGGGCGATTGTCTCCGAAGGATCGCTGATCTCACTGAAGGACCATCTCGCGCCGCGGTTTCGCAGCGTCACGCACTCCGCCAGCGCAGTGAGCTCGTGCCGTAAAGCGTTTCGATCCGCGAGAGGCGCAAGTGTTTCGATCCGCCGCTTGCCCGCTTCGGTTTGCGCGTTGCGTTTAATGAGGTCCAGCAACTGCTGGTACTCGAGTGTTCCAAAAGCCTGGTCGTTCATGAGCGTGTGAAAGGTTACAACGCGCCGGGACGACAAACAAATGGTGGCCATATACAATGGCAGACATCCAGTGAAACACGGATTCTTAACGTTGATCATTGCCTTGACTGCTATAGCAGCAAGCTATTCGTTCGCTTCCGAGCGAGGTTTCGTTATGTCGACACAAGAAAGAGCGCGAGTTCGCGCACCGGAGATTCAAGGCGGGAGCGGCTGGTTGAATACTGACAAACCGCTGTCACTGGCTGCCCTCAAGGGAAAAGTCATATTGCTGGACTTCTGGACCTACGGCTGCATCAACTGCATCCACATCATTCCCGATCTAAAGAAACTCGAAGCCAAGTACGCCAACCAGCTCGTGGTGATTGGCGTCCACTCCGCCAAGTTCAAGAACGAAAAAGAGACGGAAAACATCAGGCGCATCATCCTGCGTTACGAGATCGAGCATCCTGTTTATAACGATTCGGAGTTCGTGGTGTGGCAACGTTATGGCGTCCGCGCGTGGCCCACGCAGGTGTTGATCGATCCCGCGGGCTACGTCGTCGGCTTAGCTTCCGGCGAGGGAAATTACGACATCTTCGATCAGGCTATTGCCACGCTCGTCGACGAGTTTCGCAAACGGGGCGAGTTGAACGAAGAACCGTTGAAGCTCGTGCTCGAACGAGCGAAAGTCGGCGACTTGCCGCTGGCGTTTCCGGGTAAAGTCCTGGCTGATGCCGCGAACGATCGGCTGTTCATCGCCGACTCGAACCACAACCGCATCGTCGTCGCCAAACTCGACGGCACACTCGTTGAAACGATCGGCGCCGGTGAAGCAGGCGCAGCCGACGGCGCCTTCGACAAAGCGACTTTCTACCGTCCACAAGGTCTCGCGCTCGCAGGCGACAATCTTTACGTCGCCGACACTGAAAACCACCTGATTCGCCGCGTGAACCTCAAGACGCGAACTGTCGAAACGATCGCCGGCACTGGAAAGCAGTCCGTCGAGTACCCGCCAAAAGGTGGTCCAGGACGTTCGACTGCTCTCAGTTCGCCATGGGATCTCCAACTCGTCGGCCGCACGCTCTACATCGCCATGGCTGGTCCACATCAGATCTGGAAGCTCAATCTCGACACGAACGACGTCGACGTCTTCGCAGGCTCCGGAAGAGAGGCGCGTCTCGATGGATCATTGCTCCAGTCGGGCTTCGCTCAACCTTCGGGGATTGCCGCGATCGACAACACGCTTTACGTCGCGGACAGCGAGTCGAACATCATTCGCGCCATCGACGTCGCGGGCGGAAAAGTCGAGACGCTCGTGGGCGGCGATCTGTTCGAGTTTGGCGACGCCGATGGCTCCGGCGACGACGTTCGTCTGCAACACCCGCTCGGCATCCTGTCCGTGGGCGACAAGCTGCTGATCGCAGACACGTACAATCACAAGATCAAAGAGCTCGATCCGAAACGACGCCGCGTCACGACATTGGCGGGTACCGGAAAGCCGGGACAGGCCGACGGCGGATCGCCGTCGTTCTACGAGCCGGGCGGGCTGACGGTCGCGAACGGGAAACTTTACGTCGCTGACACGAACAACCACGCCATTCGCGTTCTCGATCTGAAAACGAAAGAAGCCGCGACGCTGCGGATCAACGGTCTCGCGCCGCCGCCGGGAACCATGAAGTTGGCGGAAAACGCTGATGGGCCAAACGCCGACGAGACGAAAGTTCCGGCGCAACAGGTCCGCGCCGGCGCGAACGGTTTTCTGAATATCGAGGTGCAACTGCC
>DASRPN010000037.1:0-4273 GCA_035646355.1 Pyrinomonadaceae bacterium
GAGTTACAGCTTGGACCTTCATTTTATTGACCTCAGTTCTTGACGAGCGACGTGTTGTTTGTTTTTACTCACGTAGCCCATACCATGCATAGCATCTTCGTTCAATATCTCTTTCTGATCCTGATCATTCTGGCGCTCAACTTGATCGCCGACAAGCTGCGGCTGGCATATCCGATCGTGCTGGTAGTCGGCGGGTTGGCACTGAGTTTTACTGCTCAATTCTCGGGCATTTCGATCGATCCGGAACTTGTCTTCTTTATTTTCCTTCCGCCGCTGCTTTACGAAGCGGCCTGGCAAACATCCTGGAAAGAGTTTTGGAAGTGGCGACGGTTGATCGCGACTTTTGCTTTTCTAATCGTGATCATCACCGCATGCGTTATCGCCTTAGCCTCCCGCGCACTGATTCCTGGATTTACACTCGCGCTCGGCTTTCTTCTCGGCGGCATCATCTCGCCTCCTGACGCTATTTCCGCTACCACGATCATGCGCCGGGTGAACGTGCCGAGGGCGATGGTGAGCATCGCGGAAGGCGAGAGCTTGCTCAACGATGCTTCGTCCCTGATCGTGTTTCGCTTTGCATTAGCGGCAATCATCACCGGACAGTTTTATCTTCAGGAAGCCGCGATCAGTTTCGTGCTTGTGATACTTGGCGGAATCTCTGTCGGCGTTGTGTTGGGGATCGTCTTCTTCCAGATCCATCGCCGGTTGCAGATGACTGCGAGTATCGAGATCGTTTTGACTCTCGTAACGCCGTATTGCCTTTACTACGTTGCCGAGTATTTACATTTCTCGGGTGTGCTCGCGGTCGTGAGTGGCGGACTGTTCCTATCCAGTAGGCGACAAAGGTTGCTCAGTTTCGAGAGTCGAATTAAGGGAGTGAATGTATGGACCAACCTGGTTTTTGTGCTCAACGGGTTGATCTTCCTGCTCATCGGCTTGCAGTTGCCGGCTGTTGTGCAACAGCTTGGAGATATTAGTTTGCCGCGGGCAATATTTTATGCCCTGGTCATCTCCGTTGTGCTGATCGTTACTCGTTTGCTTTGCACGTTAGGAGCTTCTGCGTTTACCAGATTTGCAAGCAACTTCATAACCGTTGCTGACGCAAATCCCGGTTGGAGAAATCCGCTGATTCTTGGCTGGTCGGGAATGCGTGGCGTCGTATCTCTGGCGGCCGCGCTTTCGATTCCTCTCGTTATCAACGAGGGTCAGCCGTTTCCATACCGGAACCTGATTTTGTTTATAACTTTTACGGTTATTCTTGTTACCCTCGTGTTTCAGGGGCTGACGCTTCCGTGGGTGATCCGAATGGTGAAGGTGGAAGACAAGTACACCATGATCTCGGATCGTGAGCAGGAAATTCTTATTCAAAAGAAAGCTGTCGAGACCTCGTTGCAACTCCTCGACGAAAAGTATGCAAGCGAAAGGGCGGAGAACGAACACCTCGACAACCTCTTCACGCGACTGGAAATGGATCTGCGATCGCTGGACCACGGGCTTAAAGTCGATGACCCGAAGGGAAACTCTCTCGCCAGGTATCAAACCGTCTACCTCGAAGTGTTGGAGCGACAGCGAGCGCTGTTGGATGAAATGAACCAGTCTGCTGATTTCGATGAAGAATTGATCCGGAAGTATCTTTCGTTAATTGACATGGAAGAGTTCAAGCTGCGCGAGGAACAACTAACGAACGGAGAATCATAGAAATTACATGCCACGAACATTTGACTGTCCCAAGTGTGGAGCGCCCGTAGCGTTCCAGCCTCCGACAGATTTCGGCGAAAGCAAACCAACCCTACGTTGCGATTATTGTCACAGCCAGTTGATCGCGCCCGATGAACTTGCGGGACGACCGGCGCAGGTGGTGCGCATTGAATTTGGATCTCCTTCTGTTGGGAAGGCCTCGAAATGGCTTTGGTTGTTCATCGCGGGTCCCGTCGTCGGCGTAATCTTCGTCGTGCTCATTGCGTTCGGCGTGTTGGCGCCGAGGTTCTACTCTGAAATGCGAACCATTAAGGAACCGCCGAGTCCCAACCGCCCCAACACTCCTACGAAGGAAAAGCGCAACAGCTTCGCGACTGAACTGCTCACATTCGGAAGCGAAGGCATTGGTCCAGGAATGTTTACTGACGGGCGGAGTATTGCGGTCGATGGCGCCGGAAAAATCTATGTCGGTGAATACACTGGAGGACGGATTCAGGTATTCGATTCCGCCGGTAAGTTTTTGAGTCAATGGAGTATTGGTGATCGCAAAACGATCCTGCGCGGGTTGACGATCGATCGCAAAGGTACAGTTTATGTTGCGCAAGGTGGAAAGATCGTTCGTTATGCTGGTGAAACAGGTGAGAAGCTTGGTGAAGTGAGCTATGAAAGATCTGGAGCTGACGACGTCGCGTCCACCGCAGATGGCGGGTTAGTCGCCGCGTGGCACAGTGGTAAAGACGACATTGTGGCGTTTGACGCGAACGGAAAAGTTGTACGGACCATTCCTGCGGCGATCAGCGGCGCCAGTGGCGACTCCGAGTTGAGTATGCGAGTTGCGGTTGATGGTGTGGGTAATATCTACGCACTCGGCAGGTCCAACAACGGCGTTTTTAAGTTCGGCCGCGATGGCAAGTTTGTTAATCGTTTTGGCAGCGGCGGCGATCAACCCGGCCAACTGCGAGCGCCTTATTCGATTGCCGTAGACGGGTATGGTCGCGTTTACGTTGGTGACATCAAAGGCATTCAAGTCTTCGACGCCAATGGACGCTATCTCAACATCCTGGAGCAGAAGGGTATGGCTTTCGGGATGGTCTTCAACGACAAGAACGAACTCTTCGTGATCGCCCGCGATCGCGTGATCAAATACGCGGTCCCAGCTCCGTGATCCGTGCGACCTCCGTGTCCTCTGTGTCTCCGTGGTTAGTATTTCTTAGCAACCACGGAGACACAAAGAACACAGAGAGGCGATTCCCAATCAGCGTGCCGGGTGGCTCAAAATATCAGCTAACGCATGCAGACGGTTTGCGTCGGCGGCGTTCTGTGCGGTGCCTGCGCTCTGTTCGACTGATGGCGCGAGGTTCTTTAGTTTCGCGACCGCCGATCGATTCAGGCGCGCGGTTTCCGCGCTCCTGATCGCTTGACGAAGAGTTGCGATCCGATCCGCCGGCAACGCTTGCGAGCGTTCCAACTGATCGATGTAGGCCTTCGCCACCACCAACTTGCGCGGCCACACCATCCGTTCCTGGTTTTGAACGTTTAGTGCACGAACGCGCACCGTCTTCGCCGCGTCAATCTCGTTTTGCGAAAGAAACTTCGTCGGCGTCAGCTCGAAGATGTCCAGACCGCGCGCGATCTCTGAAGCGTAGATGCGGCCGTTGTACCAGTACGCCGACCAATCGCCACCAAGCACGAGCAGGTTTGGAAAAATGGGTCCACGATCGAAGTAAGCAATTTCCACCGGACGCTCGGCGTCCGTGAAGTCCATGATCGAAATGCCACCCTGATACCAGGCCTGCACTTTAATGTCGCGACCCGGAATCGGAACAAGCGATCCGTTGTGGGCCACGCAGTTTTCACTGTCGCCCTGCGCGGCAGGCAGCTTGTAGTAACTCGCAAACTTCAGTTTGTTGTCTTCAAGGTGGAAGATCGCGTTCGCGCCCCACTTGTTCGGATCGTTCGCGCGACAGCGAGCACCGAGGCCACCACCCCACTCGTCGGTGAAGACCACCTTCTTTCCATCGTTCGAAAACGAAGCCGAGTGCCAATACGCGTAATTCGGATCGTTAACGGCGTCGATGCGTTTTGGATTAGCGGGATCTTTGATGTCGAGCAGGATTCCATTGCCCGAGCATGCGCCGGCTGCCAGGCCGAGCTCGGAATAGACCGTGATGTCGTGGCACTGGTCGCTATCTGTTGGCTTTTCTATTCCATCTTTACCGTGAGTGCCGCCGCTATTCAGCGCGTTCAAGACACCAGTGCGCGGGTCCATGAAGAGTCGCGGACTCGAGACGACCTTAGCGTTCTGCGGCGCCGCTAACGGCACTTTGATCACCTCGATCCGAAACAACGCCGTGTTCGGATCTTTGTCAGGCTTTTCACCTGAGCAACCTGCCAACTCTTCGGGTTGGCGCACGAACGACGTTCCCGACACGTAAACGTAAACGTTGTTCTTATCGTTGGGATCGCCGACGAGCGTGTGTGTGTGTGAGCCGCGGCAGGTTTGGACCGCTGCGACCTGCTTCGGTTTCGTGATGTCAGTGATGTCGAAGATCCTCACACCGCGGAAACGATCTTT
>DASRPN010000038.1:0-2849 GCA_035646355.1 Pyrinomonadaceae bacterium
GACGGACTTCGCCGATTCCGTCACCTCGCCCGGCGGCACCGCCTGCACGTAGTTCCAGTGATCGTCGCTATGGACCAACCAGCGAAAACCAATTTGTGGGTTGTAAAGTAGATACTCGCTCCAGAAGTACGTCACACCTTCCATCGTCACGCTGCGCGCCATCGCACCGATCACCGTCATCTTTCCTTCGGGAACTTCGCCGGTGCTGCCGATTGGAATGAGCGGTTGAAACCACGGCTTCTCGAGTGCTTTCAGAAACTGAAGCTGACCCTGATTGACGTCGAGTAACGAATTGCAGTTCGGACAGGTGACGCGCTCGGTTTTATCAGGCGCTCGTAGTTCGAGTGGTCCAGCGCAGTTAGGACAACTGACTTGCGCGGCGCCGACGCGACGTTCTTCGCGTTCCGGCGTGCGCGTGGTTGTAATCCCAAGCTCGGCGAGTGTGACTTGTTGACCCAGAAAAACGAGCGGGGGCGATTCGTTGTAGTCGAGCGTGCCGAACGAGTTGTTCACCCCGGAAAGATCGGCGTAGTAGTAAGTCTCACCCGGTGTCAGTAGATACGGTATCTCCCCCTTCGCGCCGCGCGCTGTGGCGCGTCCGGTCTCAGCAACGATCATCGGCGTGGGCCAAGGCAGACCTTGGACCGTTTGTCCGAGCTGAAGTTGATCGAACTGCGGGATCTCAACGCCTTCGGGAATCGGATACTGAAATGTCAGATAAAAGCGACCCTGCGCCTCGGCGAGCCAACCGAGCCAGCCGTTGGAGAATGTCGCGTACCACTCGTCCCACTGGCCGCCCATCTCGTGACCTAGTTGCGCGCGACCGGTTAACTCGAACGGAATGTCTTTCCACTTACCGCGAAGGCCAACGTCGAGTGGCGATCCAGTTTCGACCAATTCGGCGACCTTGCCGAGGTCCTTCAGATCGCGATCGGTGCGCGCGACAGCCGAACGACAGTATTGACAGATGACGACGATCGATTGACCGCTTTTGAATTCGACGCGTCCGCCGCACGACGGGCAGTTGGCGACGAGGACACTCTGCGAGTGGGCACTCATCGAGCAGCGCCTCCGGCTTGAAGGGCTATTCGTTCAAACGTGCGTACGGTGACCTGGCTCGCGCTGAGCATCTCTTTCAACATCTGCTCCCAGGGCCAGATTGCGCGATCGCGACAGCAGTAGAGATTGAACGTCGCCGCGCGAAACTCCGGATACGTATGACAGGCGAGATGTGATTCGGAGAGCATCGCGATTCCGGTTACACCGCCGGGCGAGGCAAACTTGTGCCACGAGATCTCCCCCAGAACATGCAGATCGAGATCGCTGATGATGCGATCGAAAATGGTTTGTAAGCGGTTGATATCTGCAAGTGCTGTCGGGTCACAGCCGCTTGCGTCGATGAGCCATTCAGTGCCTAGAGTCATCTTTAATCTGTAGTTGCGACCGCCGACAGTTTACAGAAGAGTTAGTTGCCGTCCAATAGAGAAGCGTGTTGCTGCTTTTCGTCTCGGCGATCTCTGCGGTCCTCTAAATCCTCTGCGTCAATTTACTTGTGACAAAGGTTTAACACAGAGCATTCAGAGAACCGCAGAGATCGCCGAGACTTCTACTTTAATCAACACACTCTTATCCCAGTACCGCGTGTTGCAGGATCGACGGCGGAATCGGTTCGAGAAAACGCGACAGCGTTGGCGAACCGTCGGTTTCCGGGCCGTTGTAGACGTTTACCGCCGGATAAACGAAGTGCAGATCCTTTTTCGCGCGCGTTGTGGCGACGTAAAGCAGTCGCCGCTCTTCCTCGAAATCGTCAAACTCGTCCTGAAAACGGTTGGCCGGAAACCAACCGTCAGTCATCCAGATCACAAACAGATTGTCCCATTCGAGACCTTTCGCCGAATGCACCGTCGAGAGTGTCACAAAGCCGCCGCCGTTTCGCGACGCATTGCCCTGGACGGCTTCTGCCGGGTCGAGTGCGACGTCTTCGAGTAGCTTCGCAGCGGTCTTGTAGCGCTTCGCGATCGATTGCAAATGTTCGAGATCGCGACTGCGGCGCTGGACGTCGTCGTACTTGTTCTTCAGCAACGGACGATAGAAACGTAAAACGGCCGCAAGTTGTTCACTCGGCGTCTTGCTTTCGCAAACGGTCGTGAACACTCGCGCGAGACGTACGAGTTGCGCCTGGTAGCCTGCCCGTCCTGGAAAGTTGTGCAGCTTTTTGAAGAGCACCGCCTTGGTTCGACTCGAGCGGAACTCTCTGCGCTCGACGCCGAGATGCTCGAGGATCTGGTAGACGGTTGCGTCGCCGATGTGCTCGATCAACTTCAACGATCGAAACCACGAAAGCGTGTCGGAAGGTTTGGCGACGACGCGTAGAAACGCGAGGGCATCTTTGATGTGCGCTGATTCGGCGAATCTCATTCCACCGAATTTGCGAAACGGAATGTTGTGTTTGCCGAGTTCGATTTCCAGATCAAACGAATGTGAGCTCGAACGAAACAGGACGGCGATCTCTCGCAGCGGCACGTTTTCTTCACGCAAGTCGGCGATGCGTTGCGCCACGAAGCGCGATTGCTCGTTCTCGTCGCGCGTGCTGACGACCACCGGCGGCTGTCCGCCTTCGATCCGCGAATAAAGCCGTTTTTTAAAACTTTCTTTAACGTCGGCGATGATGGAGTTGGCGACGTCGAGGATCGGTTGCGTGCTACGGAAATTCTCTTCAAGCTTGATGATCTGCGCCGACGGGAACAATTTGGGAAACTCGAGCATGTTGCGATGACTCGCGCCGCGGAACGAGTAGATCGACTGAAACTCGTCGCCCACGACGGCGACGTTATCGTGACGGGCGGTCA
>DASRPN010000039.1:0-4592 GCA_035646355.1 Pyrinomonadaceae bacterium
CGGGTGTGATAACGAACTCTATTGATTTGCTTTCGCCGGGCGCCAGCGGGATACGCCGGAAGTCTTTGAGCTCCATGATGGGTCGCGTAACTGAGCTCACCAGGTCGCGAAGGTAGAGTTGCACAATCTCGTCTCCCGCACGTTTCCCGGTGTTTGTGACAGTAACGCTCACCGTTGCACTGTCACCTGGCCCGATCTTTTCCGGACGAACCTTAAGATTCGAATAAGCAAACGTGGTATAGCTCAAACCAAAGCCAAACGGAAACAACGGTTCCTTGTTAGCAAACAAGTAACCTCGACGCGCGGTCGGTTTGCGATTGTAGTAGAGGGGTAACTGCCCCACCGATCGCGGGAAGCTGATCGTGAGTTTGCCCGCCGGACTGTAGTCGCCGAACAGAACGTCGGCGACGCCAACGCCGGTTTCCTGTCCTAAATAAAAGCCTTCAAGAATTGCGGGAACGTTTTCGGCAATGTAGTTGATCGATAGTGGACCGCTATTAATCAACAATACGATTGTCGGTTTACCAGTCTCAAGCACAGCTTTAACCAGATCATTCTGCCGGCCCACCAACTCTAGACTGTCCCGGTCGCCAAGATGATTGTCAGCCCAACCTTCCTTGTTTGTATCCTCATTCCCGCCCAGCACAAGCAGCGCGACGTCGGCGGTTTTTGCTACCGACACTGCTTCCGCGATCAGTTTTTGATCGTCTGCCGGATCGCTGAGACTAGCGCGGTCGGCAAACCAGTCGCCGCCTTCTTTCGTTATCTTGCAACCTTCGGCATAGACGACTTTAACTTTGTCGCCGACCTTGTCCTTGATTCCCTGAAGCACGCTGACGGCACGCCCGGGCTCGTCGCTGTAACCACCAAGATGGACCTGGGCTGCATTTGGACCAATAACTGCGATCGATTTCAACGCACTCAGATTCAAGGGCAACAAGTTGTTCGCATTCTTCAGCAGCGTAAGCGATCTGCGGGCCGCCTCAGCTGCCAATGCTCTATGCTCACTCGAGTTTGTGACCCGCACCGCACGTTCGACGTCCACGTAAGGGTTTTCGAATAATCCAAGCAAAAACTTGGCGCGGAGGTTTCGCGCAACGGCTTGATCGACAACCATTTCTGAAACGCGTTTATTTTTCACGAGCTGTAAAAGCGTTGGAAACGCATCGGGATCAGGAAGCTCGGTATCCACACCGGATTCAATTGCGAGTTGGGCGGTGCTGGGTTTATCTGAAACCAGGTGATGCAGATCAACCATCTGCGGAATCGCGTAGTAGTCAGAAACTACATGGCCTTTGAAGCCCCACTCTTCCCGCAGCAGCGTTTGCAGCAACCACTTGTTTGCGTGAGATGGCACGCCGTCGATCTCGTTGTACGACGGCATCACGCTCATGATTCCCGCTTCAGTCACCGCAGCCTTGAAGCTCGGCAAAAAATACTCGCGCAGCGTTCGTTCCGAAAAGTTGACTGGTCCAATGTTGGTCCCACTTTCGGGCTGGCCGTGGGCGGCAAAATGTTTTGCAGTTGCGATGACGTGATTCTGGTCAATGGCGGGGCCCGGTCCCTGCAAGGCTTTCACGATAGCCACTGCCATGCGCGACGTTAAATATGGATCTTCGCCAAAAGTCTCTTCGGTGCGGCCCCAGCGCGGATCGCGAGCGAGATCTAAATTCGGGCCGAGCACCTGATGACTTCCGCGGGCACGCGTCTCCAGGGCTCCGGCGGTGAAGATTTTTGTGATGAACTCCGGATCCCACGTAGTCGCCAGGGCTATCGGTTGAGGGAAACTTGTGCTGCCCTTCGCCATGTGTCCGTGAAGTATCTCGTCGTGAAGAATCGCAGGGATTCCGAGTCGCGTGTTTTCGACCAGCCATTTCTGAACCGCGTTGGCAAATTTTGCTCCCTCGCGCGGATCTTTCCGTTCTCTTTGCCGTGCGATCTGGCCGACACCGTGCTTCATGACTTCCGCCGCCCTGGCAGGAGAGAAATCGCCGCGATCAGTGGCAAAGTCTGTTTGCGGATTTACCTGGGGACGGTTGGCCCAAAGACAGACGAGTTGCGCGACTTTTTCTTCAAGTGTCATCCGCGAGACCAGATCGGCGACGCGGCGTTCAACTGGCAGGCGAGGATTCTTGTAATCCGGAAGCTTTTCCTGCGAATTCATGTGGGCAACCGGGAACGGAAGTGAAACGATGACTGCCAGGCAGATGCTGAATGCAACAGTTCGCGTTTTTCTCAAGGAGTTGTGCCTTCTTTGATTTTCTTATACTGCGCTCACTTCTTTATGGCGTCAGGAGCTGTAGGCGGTTCAGCGTGAACCAGGTGGCGGGTGGTTTGATCGGTGACGCTGAACGGCGTCGCAATGAACTCGTTCGTGTCCGCGGGTCGCAAAGTGCGCGGACTCGGAGCAGCATTGATTTCCGGTGTGTTGATTTCGAGACCTTGAATGCGCCTCATTTCACGTTCCTGAATTTCAGCCTGCCTCCGGCTCACAATCAGACCATTAATAATCAACGCCACACCGATGAAGAACGGAATAGCTCCGGCCACCCAAATCCGTGTCAGAATCTCTGCCTCGTTGGGTGTAACGTTCTTCGCAATTCCTTCCATGAATATCGCCAGAAAGATGGCCAGGCCAATGCCGATGCTGCTCGTTATCACACCGGCTTTGATCTCGTCATAACGTTTGACCTCAGGCGTAATACCGAATCGCCGCTCCATCTCGAGCTTGCGCTCTTCAGCCTTCTCGCCAAACATCTCGGCCCACCAGTTTTCACCCCATTCAGCCTTTTTATCCGTGTCTTTGAGCGCCAGCGCCTCGCGCACCGCTTCCAGGTTAGCCCCGCAAAACGTGCAGAACTTCACATTGTCAGTCTGATTGGACGCACAACGCGGACAAATCATAACCACCTCTCCAGCTGAACCACGTATTTTTTAGCTCATTCGTATAATACGCTTCGATCTGTGTTTGAGGTGCGTTAATCTTTACGACTGCTCATGAAAGCGATCCCCGTGGAAACCATTGCCCATTACCGGATTGTCGAACCAATCGGCGCCGGCGGTATGGGAGCCGTCTATAAAGCTTTCGACAACAAGCTCCAGCGCGTTGTCGCCCTGAAAGTCCTGCCTGAGGAGTACGTCGCGCAACAGGATCGGCGTCGTCGTTTCTTTCAGGAAGCCCGCGCCGCGTCTGCGCTTAACCATCCACACATTTTGACCGTCTATGAGGTAGGGGAGGACAATGGAAAACCCTACATCGCGATGGAATTCATCGAAGGCGAGACGCTGCGCCAGAAGATCAAAGCCCGTAGCTTGCAGATCAGCGAAACACTCGGCATCGCGATTCAGATCGCCTCCGGCCTGTCTCGCGCGCATGAGCTGGGCATCATTCATCGCGATCTGAAACCAGAAAATCTGATGTTGAGCCGCGACGGTTACGCCAAGATCCTCGACTTCGGCCTGGCAAAGCTCGTCGCCGAACGCGAACGTGCGCTCGCCGCCGACAGCGAACAGAAAACTCTGATCCGCGGTGTCGAAACTGAATCTGGCACCCTCATGGGCACCGTCAACTACATGGCGCCCGAACAGTTGCTGGGCCAACGAGTCGATCGCCGTTGTGACGTCTTCTCATTCGGCGTCGTGCTGTGTGAAATGCTGACGGGAACGGCGCCGTTCGTCCACGACAACCGCATCGACACGATGCACGCGATCCTGCATCGCGATCCGCGCCTGCCCGGCGCTGATGGACCAGAACTCCCGATCGATCTGCAACGAATCCTGACGAAGACGCTCGCGAAATCGCCGAAGGATCGTTACCAAACGTTTGACGAACTTGCCGCCGAACTCAAGACACTTAAACGCGAACTCGATCTCGGCAAGACGTTGCCGATCGCTGCAAAGACTCGACTCGTGCTTAAGCGACTCGTTGCGGGCGCGCAGGTGGTCGACTACGAACGAGACCTCAACGAAGCTCAGTTCAAAGCTGTAACGACGACCGAAGGACCCTTGTTAATCGTAGCGGGCGCCGGCACCGGCAAGACTCGTACGCTCGTCTATCGCGTCGCACGCCTCGTAGACATCGGCGCCAAGCCGGAGTCGATCCTGCTGTTGACGTTCACGCGTCGGGCTGCCGCCAGTATGCTGACGCGCGCCGCCGCCCTCGCCGACGCGCGTTGCCAGCGCGTATCGGGCGGCACGTTTCACTCGCTGGGCCACTCCGTCCTACGCAAGTATTCGGAACTCGCTGGCGTGCAGCGCAACTTCACCGTGTTGGACCAGAGCGACACTGAAGACCTGATCGATCTCCTGCGCCGCCAGGTCAAACTCACGCCAGGCAACACAAGACATTTCCCGCGCAAACGAACCATCGCCGCGATCTTCAGCATGATGGTGAACAAGGTCCAGACGCTGAAGCAGGTACTGAATAACGAGTACCCGCAGTTCACTGACGAGCGACGCAATCTTGAAACGCTTTTCAAGTCGTTTGAAGACTTCAAACGCACCCGGCACATGCTGACGTACGACGATCTGCTCCTTCGCCTGCGCGAGGCGCTCGAGTCGAGTCAGGAGCTGCGGGAACGACTGTCAGACCA
>DASRPN010000040.1:0-26839 GCA_035646355.1 Pyrinomonadaceae bacterium
ATTCCTACTATGTTCAGGCCGGGACCCAGAGCTGCATTGATCTTGCTGACTGACAAACGAATGATGAATGAATTGCCTTGAATCTCACCTGAGTCAACCCCAGCGGGAATTGTTGTTTGCGTCCGAACCCCCGTATTCGGATCGGGGGCAATCCTTCCAAAACGGTAGGCTACAACGCCGGTTTCGGTAACTCTCGCAGAGACAAAGATCGTGGTCGTGCCGAAATCATGGCTCATGGTCCAAACATTATTCGGCTGTCGTTGGGCCAAATCGCGAACCGTCAGCGTATAAACAATCTGGCCGGCGGTCGCATCGTAGGCAAAATCGGCAGTGTCGACGTCCTGCGAAGCATTACCGGAATTATCGTTGCGCGGATCGATTATCTCCGGGGCGCCTGGTTGTCGCGACAAGTTGGCCGGATGCGGAACAGCAGACAGCCCTAACACTCTCCGAACCGCATTATGAGCATCAACATAACCGGCGCCGACAATTCGCTGGTCAAACTCCATCGGAGTTGCCGTTTCGCGCAGAATGGTGACTACCTCGGCAGGCGTCAAGGTCGGCTCGGCTTCCAACATCAACGCGATCACGCCGGCCACTTGCGGACAAGCGAAGCTCGTACCCTGTGACGTGGTGTAATAAGGCAAAAAGGCCGGCGGAATGGTGAAAACGTCGTTATTAAGGTAAGGCACTGTACCGACGATGTTAGTCGTCCCCGGACCCTTTGAACGCACACTCTTGATATCCACCCCGGAGCCGGTGATGTCAGGGCGAAGATTTGGCGGCGCCGCGGGATCCGCCGGCTGCGTTGTCGTGTCTGTACCATCGCCGTTGTTCACGCCCCGTGAAGTGAAACTTGCGGGCATCCCCATGGTCGATTTTTCCCCGGCTGCAACCGAGATGGTCCAAGCCATCGACGAGTAGGGATTGATGGCTGTGGCAGCAGTGCCTGCATTGCCCGCGGCAAACACCACGACTATGTTGCGATCATGAGCATGGCGGGTCGCAACGTTGATTGGATTTGCGGGATCGGTGCGAGCAGAAGAGAGCGAGGATCCCCACGAGTTGTTGATGACCCGAATGTTGTATCGAAACTGATTGACCAGCAAATAATCGTAGGCGCCTAATAGTGTCACCAGCGGCAGCCCGAAAGAGTTGCCTGCGTTAACTCCAATGAGGTGAGCGCCTCGCGCCACTCCACCATAAAAATTTCCCGACAACTCGCCGGTGCCTGCCGCGATCGCTGCACCGTGAGTGCCGTGCCCAGATAACAAATCCGTCTGCACCTGATCCTCGACGTAAATCGGCGGAACAAATCCGGGCGCGCTCGAAACGATCAGATCGGAAATCGATACTCCGACACCTACTCCCGCTGGAGCTCCACTAACCACTGCCTGCGATAAAGGTTGAGTAACGTTCTGTACGGTCTTGGTGCCAAATCTCAGATCCGCATGAGAACCATCGATACCTGAATCGACGTATCCAATGCCAATTCCCTTTCCCGAAATAGGCAAACCGGGATTGCCGGGTTTGAGCGTCGTCACCTCGCGATCGGCGATTAATCCATTGAGTCCAATAAACGGACGCGAAAGGTTTGTGAATGGCTCCATTACTTCATTGGACCAGAGGGACACCACACCAGGGTGATTGCGAACCTGTGCAAACTGCGCCGAGTTCATATCGGCGATCACCATTGGCAAGGTGCTCAGCACGAAGCCCTTGGTAATGCCGGTCGACATCAAGCGTCCAAACTCGCTGCTCGAGGGTGGTTGTGAATAGGTGATCACGACGGGCTGAGTTTGAGCCGGCAGAAAGCTTTTGAAGCTTGATTCAAGTTGAGGGTCAATAAGGACGCCAGTAGTCTCGAAGCTGGACATGACACTCTGCGCGGGTTTAGCGTGGGTGGTAACTCCGTCTGCTGGGAAATAACTAATCCCGATTAAACTACTTGCCAAGACGGTAAACAGAACGCCCAATTTTGAGTTAGTCGGCTTGCCCTGGTGTTTCACGGCTTTCATCCTCGGTTTCATTTCGACGTTTGTGATTCATCAACGTGGTTGCGGGGAGCTCACCGGGGCTCCCCGCAATGCCGACGTGATTTACGGAAGCAACCCCGCGCTTGCTGTCCTGGTCAAAGGATTGACTGTTATCCGCAACAACCGGGTCAGCGACAACAATGGACCACCGGACGATCCGCCACCGCTGGCCGAGGTTCCACCATCGCTTCCGCCGGTCCCAGAGCCGGCAGTGCCCGCGGCACTCGCACCACGTTGATATGCAGTTACCGCAATATCAAAGCTGAACATTTCCGCCGCGCTGTCGTTGAACTCCAGAGTGCGATTACCGGTGATCTCTGCGGGAGCAAACTCCTGGTCTGGCCCCAGCAAATTCGAATAACCAAACAACGCGGCAGTGGTTGCGCTTCTGCCGTCGCCTCCGTTATCGGCGTTACGGACACTCACCGTGCCGGAAGCTGAGGTGATGCGCACCACTCGAAGGTCGACGAATGGTACGTAGGTTGACGTGGAGTTATTCCTCATATTCAAGTCCAGCCTGAAGACACTACCGACGAAGCTCACGTTCGAGATCGCAGTACTAACTTGCGAGGTGATATCTACCTGGCCGCGGCGATCGACCAGAATGTTTGCGACGTTGCTGGGTGGTGTCACATATGAGCCAATCTGTCCGGCGTGCAGTCCGCGGACCCGGAAACTGTATGTGCCATTCGGTTGCGACGTAAGTGATAGGCTCGTAGTACCACCTCCGGTTGTTCCCGCCAATTGCCACGTTTGACCATTGTCAGTGGAGCGTTCGATTTCAAAGCTGCGTTCGCCACCGGACGGCTGCCAGGAGAGTGTAAAGTTGCCGTCAAAGTCCACCGCATTACCTTGCGCATTCGCGAACTCGCCCACGATGCCATTGAGGATCGGTGGTGGGTTACCTTTGGTAAGGGTTGTTGTAACTGTGAATTCAGTGCCCACGTTCGAAAACCCGATTACCCGATGCGTGTACACTCCGGGCTGCGAGACTCGAACACTGACGAACTCTGGACCCACTCCATTGCCGGACTGTTGAATCACACTTCCGTCAGGACCGAGTAGCTGGTAGTCGAGATCTGGTTGCCCGGTTTCGGCCACTTGCAACCATTCAGTCAGTGCTTCGATCCGGAAGGTCGAAGAGTCAACGTTAAAAGGAATGTCTTTGTACGTGACTCCACTTAACTCCGGTTGGAAACCAATCTCTTCGTTATCTCGCTGAACACCTGCGTCGCCGGCCGGCATGATGTCGGTGTGCGTGGTCGTCTCGACCACCGGATTAGCCGGCATGGATGCGCCGGGACGGAAAAAGAACGGCATTCGCAGAGATTCTGCGCCGTCGTTGCGGTTGGCGGTCACATACCACTGCATTTGGATCCGCTCAAACAGCACTTGGGTGCCGAAAGTCTTGGCAGCCATGATGTCGCGCAAAAGGTCGCCGTCGACAGTCGCGTTGACTGTAAACGTCGCTTCACCATTCGCCGGAACGCTGACGCTTGATTGATCGAGTGAAACATTAATGCCCGCAAGCTGAAGGTCGCGGTTGTTGGCAACGCCCAGGTTATAGTTGCTGCCTTGTCCCGAAAGATCGCGGACGGTAACTGTTACCGGCACGGTGTGCGATATGCGGCTGTTAATTACGAAGACTTCTCCATACGAGTGACTGCCGAGAATGCCAGGAGTGTTGATGCCATCTCCTTTAATGCCCATGATGGCTCGCGCATTCACCGCCTCACCAACGTCAATCAACCCGCCACCTTGAGCAATGATTGAGTCAGCCGTCGTCGGTCCATCAGCCTTTGCGGCACCTGCCTGATTGCGCATGTTTGTGGCAGTGTTGATGAGAGCTGCCCGGATCATATCGGGCGACCAACCTGGATGGGCCTGTTTTATCAACGCTACAGCGCCCGCCGCATGAGGTGAGGACATCGAAGTACCATCGAGGTGCAGGTAATTTGGCGTGCCCTCGAGAGCAGTGCCCAGGCCGCCGAGGACACTTGCAGGTGGGACAGCTGCAAGTACCTGCACACCAGGTGCCGAGATGTCAGGTTTAACCTGCCCTAATCCCCGTACTGGCCCACGCGAGCTAAAGTCTCCCATCTCGCCCATGAACTCATCCGTAAAAGTTGGGTTCATTCTGATCGGGAGTTCGGACACCGCGCCGTTTGCTGGATCTATGTTGTTGTCGTCAGTAGATGAGAGCGCGTCAATGAGAATTTCTCCATCCGCGGGCATGATGGTCGCCGCAGGGATTATCGTTCTGACGCCATTCACCGAGCCTCGGTCATCCAGAACGATAATACCTACCGCTCCGGCGTTCGCAGCCTGAGCAACTATGTCAAAGTTAGTTGCACCGATCGCTCCTCTCACTAAAGCGATGCGGCCTGAGACACTAGCCGGCCAAACTAGGAGCGGATCGTTGATGAACACATAGCGCTGGGCAATCGAGCCGGCCGGCAGGCCCACAGAACCCAACATCGGGAAAAGCATAGAACGTCCAAAGCCTTGCGCTGTCGGCAAATTATTCGCCGGTGTCACTGCTCCTCTCGTGGCGAGAGCAACTGCCGAAGCTTGAAGTACGTCCGTGGACCATAAGGAGCCGCCACCGGGATGTGTGTTAGCTCCCACTGAAATAACGTGTTTACCTGCGGCAGGCGAGCCAGTGGTCCCTTCACCAGGTCCAGAATTGCCCGACGAAGCAACTACAGTCGTTCCAGTCAACGCCGCATTACTGGCCGCCACGGCGGTCGGATTGTCTGGACCACCGCCGCCGCCGAGGCTCATATTAATGACGTGGGCCACTGGCTTTGGCTGTAGAGTCAAAGTGAATGGCGAAACGGAGTCTTCGAGTGCTGTAAGAATGTCGGCGAACTCACATCCACCCGTAACCGAAGGAAGACCGAAGCTTCCGGGAATTGATCTCGTGGTGCTGCACACGGTGTAAGACATCAACTTGGCCTGTGGAGCAACGCCGTGCAAACGAATATCGTCAATCGTGCCTGGAAGACCGTCGCTGCCGGGATGCATGGCGAGGTAACCAGCGGCAGTCGAGGCTACGTGTGTCCCGTGGCCGAACCCATCGCCAACAGGACTGTCAGTCAACGGAAGGTTATAGACGACCTTTTGATTCGTGTTGATTGCGGCTACGTTCGGGGCCACACCTAAACGAGGCGGTGTCGGATCACCGCCAAACATCGGGTGTGTCCAGTCAACTCCGGTATCAATGATTGAGATGTATATGCCCTGCCCTTCGAAGCCTTCACGTAGATCGTCAAACGGTGTGAGCTCCTTTACCGCGCCGTAAACCTGTGGCGCCCTTATGTAGTCAACGCTCTCGTTGAGTGCGGGAAAGAGTAAGCCGTTGGTGTGAACTTTCTTTACCTGGGACATTGAGGCAATGGTCGAAATGGCTGAGCTGGGAACAGTTAAGGTAATGCCGTTATAGACCAGTGTGTATCGGGAAGCGATGGTAGCGGCGACGCTGCCATCGTAGTTCTTGATCTCGCGAGACCTTACGGTGAAGTTAACTCCACGCCCCGAAAGCGCTTGTAGAAACTGATCCTGGCTGGCCAGCAAACCGTTGCGATACGCCTGCAACTGCTCACTGGAAACGGTTCCACCTGAGCGTTCTGCCTTTGCCTTGTAAACTGCGCCGGGATCGTCCTTTAACTCAACGATGACTGACCTGGTTCCGTCGGTGGCCGTCACATCAGTGATGACTACTTCCTGGACCAGCGCACCGACGACAATGAATATGACCACTAGGATCAAATACAAACGCAGGCTAATTAGTTTTTCGAACACGGTCAGGCCTCCCGATTAGATTTGTATGCGAATTTGTGTTCTCGCAGTTTCTCCACTAAGTGCGCGCGTGCCCGCCTAGGCCTAAGCGCGCGTCATGCGGTTTTAGGTACCGGTAATAAAGCGTTGCACGAAAATGTTCAGCTTAATCGCCAGAGTGGCGCGGCTGATCGTTGTGTTAGGTTCGAAACGTGGTCCAGGCAATGCGATGAATTGGCCGGGTGCAATCTCCCGAACTTCAGCGGGAAATGCCTCGAGCAGACCTTTATCGAGCGCAATCTGAACGTAGCCACGTAGGTCGCCAGGTATCTGAGCGTTGTCAATCAATGGTTGACCGCCCGAGGTCACCGTACTATTCGCCAGCGCTCGGGCTGGCGCGTCCTGTCCCAGCGCGCGAACGAGCGCAACCGCGAGAGCCAGCCGGTTCACTGGTGCAGTTGGGTTGAATGACGAACCACTGGAGCTAATCAAGCCATGCGGCGTGAAGTCCCAGTCGCGCAGCGTTGATCCTCTGGCGGTGACGGCTTCGGCGAATGGGCGAAAATCGGATGAGACATCGGTGAACTTTGGTGTGGCCGCTAGTGACTGCCGAACCGGCGCGTTTAGAGCGAGTGTCCGTGCTAAGTCTTCCCGCGTGACCGGTGCGTCCGGGGCAAACGTGTTGTTGGCAAACGTGTCCATCCTCCGGTTTCCCAGAGCTGTCCGGATTGCCTGCTCGGCAGGATGACCCTGAATGTCAGAAGGCTCTTCAACCGCGATCACAGCGGTCTTATAAAAACCCGCCACCTCCTCAGGTATCGCGATGCCCACGGGCGAGCCTACCTGCGGCACGGCTGCGAGGCCGCGGAGACCTCGAATCTCCGCCACCCATTCGCCTGGTACGGGGTTCTTGACTACGACTTGTCGAATCGGGGAGTTGAGCGCCGGCAGTGCCAGGCCACTGCTGAATGCACATGCCGGAGCAGCAGCAGTTGGATCGGTTTGAGGTGTCTGACATCCTGGCGGATAAAGCAGGAGGCCCATCGAGTTGCCCGCTTCATCGGTCACCGGACTGCGTCCAAAGTTGATGATCATATTCAGCATGCCTTTGCCGGAGTCGACCGTGAAGCGATGAGTGTTCGTGTTCGTGCTCTGTGGACCTGGCGGCTGAGGAACGTAAAAGATTGTGAAGTTGGTCGCGCCTGACCAAACGGTAGTGAGGTCAGTGTTGAAAGATGGGTCGACAAACGATCCGTATGCCTTCCCACGATTGAACGCTTTATCTACCGCTGCGTGAGCATTGACGTATCCTGAGCCCACCTGAAACTCTTCGAAATTCGGCATTCGAGTAGCTGTCTGCCGCAGAATCTGTTTTATCTCGTCGGGATTCAGCAGTGGATCAGCGTCAAGCATCAACGCAATCACACCTGCAATATGTGGACAGGCCATCGAGGTGCCGCTGATCTGTGTGTAGAAAGGCAGGAAAGCGGTTGGGATTTCCAAATCCGCGTCGGCGCCGTTTGATACGACGTTGGTTGACGAGCGTGTAGAGACGATGTCAGATGTGAACCTGCCCGAGTTAGCCGCGAATTCACGCCCGGTGCCCGGTGCAACTATTGTCGGTGCATCGTGATCGTCATTAGGATCGCTGTTGGCGAGCCGATCCTCTTTCGGCGTTCCTCTTGACGAGAAGTTAACTAAGCCGCCTTCTTTGGTTCCGGCCGCAACCGAAATTACCCACGGGGCCTTGGCATAGGGATTATGCGTGTCCCAACCGGGCCCCGAATTTCCCGCCGCAAAAACCGACACGATGTTGTGTTGATAGGCGATGAAGGTAGCGATATTGATCGGGTTGTCCGGATTGAATGATCCGGAAGAGCCCCACGAGTTTGAAATCACCCGGATGTTGTGCAGAAACTGATTCGCTAACGACCACTCAAAGCCGCCCAGGGCGTTCAAAATGAAAAGGCCTGCTCCCGAACCCGTCCCGATCAGTTTCACGCCGGGCGCTACTCCGGCATAACGACCGCCTGATTGCTGACCGGAGCCGCCCGCGATTCCCGCACAATGCGTCCCGTGACCCACGTGAGTATCGGTATTGGGAATTCCCGTTACCGCAACCAGCGAAGTGAATTGGGTCGATTCACCTGGTTGAGCACTATGCTGATTGTCAGTCTCAGTATCGGTGACAATCAGAACGTTCTCAATTACCTTTGGTCCAAACCGAAGATCATTATGAGTTGCATCAATGCCCGAATCATTGATGACCACGGAAAAGTTTCCCTGGCCTCCAACCGGCAACCCGCCATTTGACAGGGTGAAAGCGGCGTCTGTTCGGATCCGATCGATACCGGTCAGCATCCGAGCCTGGTCGATAAAATAGTCCAGCCTTTCGTTGGACCAGATCGAGCGAACATTGGCATTGGCGGACAGTGCTCTGACCTGGCCCACGGTGGCTGCGGTTGCAACCATACCGAGCTGGTTGAGAGTCTTGCCACCGTTGATGCCAACGGAACGCAACAGATCGAGATGGGTCGCGTTGAGGCCGTGGTTGGTTTGGAAGACTACGATCACGACCCCAGCATTTTCGGCATCGCTCAGCGATGAGAGTTTCGACTGGAGCGTCGAACTCAGAGTGGCGGCCGAGCTCGATGAAAAGAACAAAACACAGAAGAACATCGCGCCGATTACTGTATGAAGAAATTTTTTGTTCATTTGTTGAGCTCCTCACCGTTCACTTTGTTGGACATGGCGCGAGTCGTATCGACCCCGCCTGATTTCGCCGTTGCACACTGTCCGTTGTCAGCTTGGTCTGAAATCTTATTCATGACACTTGAGAAAAAATTGAGGACACTAGGGTCGGATCCGGGTCACCCGCACAGTGCTGCAAGGCAACACAATTCAAGAACTTAGGAAAAGTTGAGGAAAACTTGAGGAGTTAAAACGGTTTAGGATTCCGAGTACGCCTAGGTGTGTTTTGAGAATTAGAGGTTAGAAATCACAGTGCCGGAAATTCATTCTTCAGTGCTCCAAAGCGGAAAGGCTCGCTGATTCGAATCGAAGCTTTTCGCCGCGTTTCCTTAAGCCATTCCGAAAGTCTCTTCGCTTCTCTTTCTGCAAGTAATCGTTTCCGAATTTCTGGTGCAGCCTCATTAAGAGTTTGGGTGCGAGCAGCCTGACGAGTTGAAACCTTGATCACGTGAAAGCCGTACTCGGTTTGCACCACCGGGCTAATACGACCAGGTTTCAATGCGAAAGCGGCTTCATCAAAAGCGGCAGAGTGCGAATTGCGAGGGAAGCTTCCGAGATCGCCGCCGCGTTCACGCGTGCCTGGATCGTCAGACCACTGTCGAGCTAAAGCGGAAAAATCAGTCCCTTTAATTGCCTTTTGTCTCAACTCTTCGGCAAGCTGACGGCGCCGTCTCATTTCTTCGCGCAGGGCCGCCATTAGAGCCTCACCCGTCAAACGCTTCTCCTGTTCTAGTTGTTTTTCAACCACATTCGGACGGCCGGCAATCAGGATGTGTGCGGCCGTGACAAGTTCCGGCAGTTGGAAATTGGAATCCTGACGATGAGCATCGTAGTAGCTCTTAATCTCAGCTTCTGAAACGGTCAGATCTCGAGTGAGTTCCGTTCTTATCAAATCGCCATAGAGCTGCTGGGTGATCACCTCGCGGTATTCATCGCGATTTAAGCCATGTTCGGCCAGATATGATTCGTATCGCTGAGGGCCTCCCAACTCTGCGATGGCGCGCTGCTCGGCCTCTTTAAGTTTCTCAGCCGCGATGTGCAAACCACGACGCTTTGACTCCTGCGCGATCAGCGTGCGATCAATTAGCTCAGATACAATTCCCTCGCGCAGTTGATCGAGTTTGCGACGGCCCTCTTCAGTGTTCTCATCCAACTCCATTGCCTGCCGACCATTCTTCAAATACATCGTATACAGCTTTGTCGAAATCAACTGGCCTTCAACTTTCGCCACGGTGGGCGGCAGGGACTGAGCGGCATTGGAGTTGGATTGTGACCCAACCTGGCGGGAGCAAGCGGGTAACATGAGCCCGAACGCGAACAGGAGCAAGACAAGCTTCTGGAAGACTAGCTGCGCGTGCCGGAGCGGTTGATTCTGGCCTTGAAGTTGCTTTCTCAGTAGATTTCCTCTCCGCAGTTGAATGTATCCTCAGATAAGAATGAATTAGAAACCGAATACTTGGACCACGTTTGAAACTCGTTCAGGAGTTTGGTTTCCCGCTGCTGATGAACGGCAGGAGTTTTGAAACCCGCCCGAACGTTTCCGTGTGAATGCGCGCGGCTTCAGCCTGCGAACGCCCAGCCCGCTTGAGGAGCACTATCGTCTCATCTCGGTCAAAGGCAAGCGTTTTCTCATCGATAACGTCAAGCTGCTGTTTTGAACGCAAACGCCATAACGGGTTCGGCGGCTTACTCCGGCACAGAAGAAGCAGGTCCGCAGTTTCGGAAAGCGACGGCTGTAGAACATTGAAGAACCCACCGAACCAATCGGCGTCGAACAAATGGTGTATGCCGTCAAGCACAAGCAATGGCCGATGATCGTTTACGGCGGTTTCCACCTCGGCAACTATGTTGTGGAGAAACGTCGCCATCGCGGCGGGCGAAGAATTGTTAACGGGGGGCAGCACGTTACCGACAGCCTTTTTGCTTCCGACCGCTCGAAGCACGCTCGCTGCCAGGTAACTTGCGAAAACATTCCAATGGATATCTGACGATTCCACGGTAAACCACGCGGCGCTCTCTCGCGTCTGCGCATATGCCGCAGCAATCGACGTTTTACCGGTCCCCGCACGACCGGAAACGAGTGTCGTGGCGAAGTGGCTAAGCGATCTTTCAAGTTTTTCAATGAGTCTTGGGCGTTCGACGAGCCCTGCACAGTACGGAATCTCAAGCTTCTCATTCAATATATGCACGCCGTCGCGTTCACCTTTCGAGGGCTTTGCTGCGGTGGTCTTGATCGGCGGCGAATAACTTTCCGTCGAATCGAAATGGTCTTGAAGGAGGAAGCTCATAGTCATCGGTCGGAGCATACGACTCTATCCTTGAGAAAAACTTGAACCCCACTCAAGTTTTTCTCAACCGACCTTATATAGGATCGCTCTAACTTAAGACTTCTGGTTAACAAGATAGAGATCGCGGCGCGCGACGCAAATACAAGGAGTATGTAACTTGATATCCACGCGGGGACGATATACTATGGGCCGCCTTGCTGCCTGTATTGATTCGATACAAACCCCCGCAGAGTTTTGGTTTTGGTCTTATATGTCTGAATTGTGTGCGGACGCCCGGATCCGCAACTGGATCAGATGAATAGGTTCTTAGCACTCTTATTACTATTGCTGCTGGTGGTGAAACCTGTCTGGGCCGGCCTCTCTGTCGTCAAGTCAAGCGGCATCACGCTAACCGGCGCGGACGGCATCAGTTATGTTGGTATCAACGGCATTACGCTAACCGGAGCAGACGGGATCTTTAATTACAGTTCGAACGGCATCGCACTCACCGGCGCAGACGGTATCACGCTAACGGGAGCCGACGGCGTCACGTCAACAGGTGTCAACGGCGCCACGTATACGGGACCCAACGGGATCACGTTGACCGGAGCCGACGGAATTACCCTCACCGGAGCTGATGGCATCACGCTGACAGGAGCTGATGGCATAACGTTGACTGGCGCCGATGGTCAGCAATACACAGCTGACTCAATCATCATTCGTCGACCAAACGGAATAACTTTGACCGGGGCTGACGGCATTACTCTCACAGGAGCCGACGGCATCACTTTGACGGGAGCCGATGGTGCGCCGCGTGTCGGCGTAAACGGCATTACACTCACGGGAGCGGACGGGATCGCGTTAACCGGAGCCGACGGAATTACGCTGACGGGTGCTGACGGGATCACTCTAACCGGCGCCGATTCGGCCACGGGCTTTGGCACGACAGGTGTTGTTTTCGACCACACAAATCCAACTGGCATTACGCTCACTGGAGCGGACGGAATTACGCTCACAGGAGCCGACGGCATTACGCTTACCGGGGCCGACGGCATTACGCTTACGGGAGCCGACGGAATTACTCTCACAGGAGCCGATGACAACACCGGACTTCAGAGCGTAGATCCTGAACTCGCCGTTGCTCTTAATAACGCAACGGACGACAGCAACATAAACGCAGTGATCGTCTATCACGTATCGGTGACCGACGCTGACATCGCCCAGCTTCAGCAGCTCGGCATCATGGGCGGAACGCGTTTGCGTATACTACCGGTGGTTTACGTCACTGCAACCAAAGCGCAGCTCCTCGCGGTTTCACAGTTGCCGAGAGTCCGCTCGCTCTACGGTAACCGCACGCTGACGCTCAACTCCGATCCCTATTTCAACACCACCGGCGTACAACGTGTTGCGCCCGACGAAGAGCTTCGTCAGGAGAACGGCGCTATGCCCGTAACCGGCCGCAATGTGACGGTCGCGGTCCTCGACACGGGCATCAACAGTCGGCACGCCGATCTTGCCGGCAAAGTAGTTCAGAACGTTCGATTAGCCGACACGCAAAGCCTTCCCGGCTCGTTCGCTTATCCGGCTCCGCTCGAGAATCTCACAAACACGGATGTGGTGAGCGGCCACGGAACTTTCGTCGGCGGCGTGATCGCCGCAAGCGGAGTGAGCTCGTCGGGACGATTCGCTGGTGTTGCTCCGGGCTCGCGGCTTCTGGGGCTTAGCGCCGGCGATCTAAACCTGATGCACGTCCTTTCGGGATTCGATTATCTTCTCGAGAAACGAGTCCAGTACAACGTCCGGGTAGTGAACTGCAGCTTCTCGGCGAACACGGTCTTCGATCTCAACGATCCGGTAAACGTGGCGACCAAGATTCTGACCGACGCAGGCATTAACGTTGTATTCTCAGCCGGCAATAGCGGTTCTGGGAACGGAACGATGAACCCGTATGCGATAGCGCCGTGGGTGGTCGGCGTCGGCGCGACCGATGCAGCAGGCAAGCTCGCGGGATATTCGTCACGCGGCAACTTCGGCGACACTTTGCAGCATCCGTCGCTCGTCGCTCCTGGAACAAATATCATCAGCCTTCGGAGTGCACCGACGATTACAGGAGTCTCAGGGATCGCCGGTGCGGACGCTCAGCGTCTCTCGGCAACGGAAATGCCGTACTACACGACGGCTACAGGCACATCGTTCTCGGCTCCACAAGTTGCAGGAGCCGTCGCCTTGATGCTCGAAGTGAATCCGAACCTGACTCCGGCCGAGGTCAAGGACATCTTAAGCCGCACGGCAACGCCGCTGCCTCGATACTTTTTCCACGAAGCCGGCGCCGGGATGCTCAACACGTACGCCGCAGTGCTTGAGGCCGCGTTTCCGGAACGCCACATGGGCGGATTTCGCTCGACCCTCTCGCGCAACGCCATCCGGTTCGTCACGCGCACAGCGCAGACGTTTGAGCAGACCGTGTTTCCGCACCTTGCAGGCTCAGCGAACGTCGCGATACCGCCGAACACAGTTCAGGTCGGCGTGAATATCTATTGGGACCTAAGCGCAAACGATTTTGGACTGAAGGTTTATGATCAGTCGAACTCGTTACTGGGTGAAGCGAACTATCTCAACCTGCCTGGCTTCACCGGACGCCGTGAGAAAGTGGTCCTCCGCAATCCAGTGAGCCAAACGCTGCGCGCGTCGATCTCGCATTCAGGTTATATGGGGACGAGCCAGCAGGTCTTCGGTGCGGTCGAGGTAACCCAGGTTGAGTATCCGGTCATGCTCGATCAATCGACCCTCTCGCCTGACGAGGTCGCACAGGTCGAGCAGAGCCTGCTTGCAAATCTAATGCTTCCGGAAGGCCGAAAATTCCGTCCGGACGCGGCCGTCAGCCGCCTTGAACTTGCTGAGGCACTAATCCGAGCGGGCCTGGTTCCGCAGTACATGGCGTCAGCTGCGATGTTCACCGATGTTCGCGACGCGTATTCGCGAAACGCGGTCGAGAGCACCCAGGCGTTCCCGTCCGGTTCACTGTTTTATGATGCGACTCCCGGCAGGAATTTTTATCCTTACAACGGGGCCACGAAACTCGTGGCGGCGATCGCGTTCGCTAAAGCAGCTGGCCTCAGTTCTCAGGCCGCCTCCGCTTCGCTTCCTCTGACAGTCTCCGACGCCTCGTCGATACCCCTTGCGTGGCGAGGCTACGTCGCCGTCGCTCTGCAGCGAGGCTTTGTTTCCCTCGACGGCAACGCGTTCCGCCCGTCGCGCAGCCTCACGCGGGTTGAGCTCGCAACGTCCCTCAATACGCTAGTATTGCGATAACCGACATACTCTGACTTCGTGCACGATTAATGGTAGTATCCCTTACTAAATCGAAGAAGCGTGACTCTAGAGGGAGAATGATGGGCCGATGCCTGAAGACCAAAGAGTAGCGAACAACTCTCAAACTTATGTTGCGAGTGCTGAGGAGTTTCAGTTTGAGACGTTGGAGCAGCAGAACGGGCAGGCGACTGTCATTCGTTTTCGACTCGAAGATCCGCGTTATCACGCCGGCGATGTACTCGTTGTGCTAAGCGGCAGTGAGATCCATTTTCACGGAATGATTGGCCAGGTGGCTGACGGTTGGGCCATCGCCAGCGATCCGCGCGGTTCCCTACTCGCAGCTACAGTTCAATAGCGCTATCTGACGTAGCCCGACGGGAACGCGATCCGCACTCCGGGTGTGACTGACTTCACTTCGATCTTGTGAAAACCTTTATTCAGGTGCGTCGACAGGAACGTCAACGCTGCCTGTTTCTGAAGTGACACGTCTAACTCGCGGATGAACGGCTCAAAACTCACCGGCGCTCCCGTTCCCTGAAAGAACGCCATCCCGCCAGTTTCGTTTGAAAGTCGCAATAGCGAACTTTGCGCATTGCCCGCGAGAGTGCGATTAGCTGCGGAAGCAAACGTCGGCGAATAGAAACCATAAATCGCCACTCCGCGACGCTGCGACTCATTTACAGCACGCTGAAGATCCACACTCTGCGACGGCGCTGACGAATCCACACCACGTGAGATATCCAAACCATCCGAAACCAATAGGATCGCACGCCGGCCCAACGGCTGTGCTTCGAATTTCTTGAGGGCTTCAACTACCTCGACGTAAGGATTGTACGGACCGACAAACGCAGAGCCGCTTGGCGCTCGTAACGACTTCGCAGCCTTCTCGAGATCGCTCGTGAATTTTTGTCTGACTTGCAAACTGCCCGTACGCAGATATCCGATCATCACGCGCGAGCCTTTTGGCAGATTGCGAATGAACTCGGCCAGCGCCTTGATCTCGTTGGAAACTGAAGGCACCAAATCGTCCTGGATTAACACCGCGAGAGTGATCGGCGAGTTTGGGATCGCACGAATCGAGATGATCTGTGCCGGCTCACCATCCTCGCTTACGGTCAGGTCGATGTTTGTCAGTTCGGGCGTCGTCCCTTCGGAGCTCATGCGGATCGTCAGCGGTATCGTGACGGGTTTACCCGGTCCGCGAGACGGAGTGCCGCCGTCGACGTTCTGGGTCGGCGGCTGGCCATAGACCGCTCCGGTCATTACTAGTAGTAAACCAACAAGGCAAAGGATCGGGTGGAGTCGTTCGAGAGTCTTCATTTGCGCTTCTTTCCCTGTACTATGGCGACATTATACAGTCACGCTGTTGAAATCGCTTTGGCCGAACCTCTGGCTGGCCGACGCCGTTCTCATAAGCTAAGATCGCGGCCACAAGGCTTGAGATGCAACTTCAGACGAGTCAAAACGGCAAACTTTCCAAGAAGGATGCTAAAACGGCCTCTTTGCTCAAGCATGCTCCGTGGATCGCCGTCTTGCTCACCTCGATACCGGTCCCGCTGGTGTTCCTCGTGCTCTTCTTCATGACGACAGCCACGGAGTCAGCGGCGATTTCCTTGCTGTTAGCTGGCCTTTCTTTAACCGTTGGGTTCGCGCTCGGGCTGGTTATCGCGGTTATTCTCCTCATTTACCGCAAGAAATGGCTTTCTAAATTGCGCGACCGATTAGCATCGGATGGAATCACGGCAACTGAGGTTGTCTGGTTCAGTTCCGAACTCACCTCGGCGGAGCGAAAATCGCTGGCGGAAATAAAGGAGAGCAATCCGCTTTTGGCTGACGCGTACCTTGAAACCCTGGCAAGCCGGCTAACGGCGTCGCGCATTATGGCGCGGTCTCGAAAAGAAATGCTCAAAACCGAGCGCCACATAAACCGGGCGCGCACATTGCGCACAGCGGAGTCGGCCGCATTATTAAAGGACCTCGCCGAGGACCATGAACGCCTGAAGAATGTGTACTCACAGGCCACCGAACACCTGAATCAGGCCAAAACGCGACTGCAGGTGATCGAAACGACAGCCATCAGGAAGTTGAGCCAGGGTGAGACCGACCAGATGATGCGACGATTGGGAAGCGCGCAGGACCAGTTGCCCCTCGTTCTGGAAATCGCTCAACTCGAGCAGCAAATCCTCCGCGAAGGCAGCACTCACGGCGACAAAGCCTTAGGTACCGGCAGCTGATCTCGCCAATTCGAGTTTCGCCAGTTTGTAAACACCCGGCCCCAGCCGTTGCGCAAATCCTTCATCGACCAGCGCCCAGTTACCCAATCCGGCCTCAGGCGATCTGAGTCCGGTCACGCGGGCCAACTCGCCTCGCACTGTCATGCCCGCAGCCGCCAGGTACGCCCTCGCGATCTCCTTGACCGCCACTTCCCTGTCAACAATAACCCTAAGTTGATCCGCGAACCGGGCCTCTGGAATCGACCAGATGTAAGTGAACATGGGCTCGTAGAGGACGTCGCTGGGTATGACCTTCAGGGTTTTCTGTAACTCAGTCAACGCTTTATCGAAACGAGCGCGTTCCTTGATCCCACTGGCCTCGCGCAAATCGCGGGTTCCCATCTCCCACTCACTGCGCATGATTTTGAGAATTAATTGAGAATCACTTGATAAGTAGTTTTTCTCATTCTTGCGCGGGACGCCCCACAAGGAATTGAAAAAAGGCAGCAAGCGGGACGCGATGAAGGTGGATCGCCCGCGCAAGACTTTGCCGTAAAAACAGCGGCCGCGCCGCATCACGTCGTCCTTGATCGTCCACGCCAGCCTGCTTTCCGGATCCTTCTGCACGTTGCGCGGCATGTGCGCGTCGCGCCGGCCGCAAACTGCTACGTACAACGACGGACCGGGCCGTCGTGAATCCGTGAGGGCCTCACAAAAACCCACATCCTCTATAAAGCGTTCCGCCGAGTGGACGTCCTCAACACGACATTCCGGATCGCGGCGCCACATGCGATCACGGTAAACCTCAATCTCCTCAGGCAGCATGCGGGCGCGATTCTATCAAAGTGATTTACAAAAACGGTCAATCTGAGCAGTTCGGTCAGACTAAGTCCATTCCTTGTGCAAGCGATCTTTCGTGTAAGCCGCTACCTCTCAATAATTTACGTGTTTTAAACCGTTTGGCACAGTCTCTGCAAAAGGGGTTTCGCCAGTTTCTTTGACTGGAGCTTGGTCGAATCCTGAGTCACGGAGTAACGAGAGTTGAAGCCCACTAACCTAAAACGACGTTTATTAGCGCTCACATTGCTGCTGAGCCTCATGCTCGGACCATCGGTCCTTGGCGGCAATCTCCTTGCCGGCGTTGCTCACGCCAAAGGCCCTGGCTCGCTCAATAATAAGAGCCGCAAGCACGACAAACTGGGATCCGACCTTCGTGAACAACTCCAGGACTCAAGCAATGTTAGCGTCATCCTTCAGCTCGACGGAAAACCAAGCGGCCAACTGAATGCACTCCTCGCTTCCAACGGCGTCAAGATCCGAAAGCATTTCGATAAGCTCAACTCGTTTGCCCTCGAACTGCCGGTCTCAGTGGTCGAACCGCTCGCATCTTTTCCCGAAGTTTCCTTTATCTCAATCGACAGTGAAGTCCGTTCATTCGGTGGCCACGTGGCTCGCACCTCCGGCGCCGACAACGTTCGCCCGATGAGCACTGATGGCGCGCTCGACGGCAGTGGAATCGGAATCGCAATTCTCGATTCAGGAATTTACGGTGCGCATACCGCATTCACCGACACTCAAACCGGCCAGTCGCGCGTCGTTGTGAATCTCGACTTTACAGGCGAAGGCCGCACTGATGATCCCTACGGACACGGCACGCACGTCGCTGCCGCAGCCGCTGGTAACGGTATCGTTTCGCGTGGCGAATACATCGGCATTGCGCCGCGCGCCAAGTTGCTCAACCTGCGCGTACTGAATGCGACAGGTACCGGTAAAGTTTCAAACGTACTCTCTGCCCTTAACTGGTTGATGGCGAACGGTGCGAATTACAACGTTCGCGTCGCGAACCTCAGTCTCGGTATGCCGGCCATCAATTCTTACGTGAACGATCCGCTTTGCATTGCGGTGCGCACGCTCGTCGATCAGGGAATGGTCGTCGTCGCGGCTGCCGGCAACAACGGCAAAAACAGCGCGGGTCAAAAGGTTTATGGTCAGGTACATTCGCCCGGCAATTCACCAGCGGCGATTACCGTTGGCGCAGTTGACACTCGCGGCACCAACACGAGAGCCGACGACGCAATCGCGTCTTACAGTTCGCGTGGTCCGACGCGCAGCTATTGGACCGACGATTCAGGCGTCAATCATTACGACAATCAGATCAAACCGGAAATCTCCGCTCCTGGTAACAAGACTGTCTTTGCTCAATCTCCGAACAACTATCTCGTATCGCAAAACCCTTCGCTTAACGCGGGCGTGAGCGGCAGCGTAACGCGTAACCAGATGAGACTCAGCGGTACCTCGATGGCCGCCCCATTGGTTGCCGGAACCGCCGCGCTCATGTTTGAGGCCAATCCGACTCTTACCCCGAACCTGATCAAAGTGTTGATGATGTACACCGCTCAGCAGCTTCCGAATTTCAACCTGCTCGAGCAGGGCGCCGGTGAACTCAACGTCGACGGCGCTGTCCGCCTGGCGAAACTTGTACGAACCACCATCAACAGCTCGACTGGTCTCGGCGCTTCGCTGCTGACGACCTCAGCACCGAACCCGCAGACGACGATCGCAATCAGCTCCGGCGCAACCTACACCTTCTCATGGTCCAAAGGCGCAGTCGTTGGTCAGACCTACGCAACGGGTCTCCCGCTCATTACCCAGTATCAAAAGGTTTATGCCAAAGGCGTATTGCTGGGTGATGGCGTGTTACTCGGCGACGGCGTGCTCATTGGCGACGCTGCCGGTGTCCTGATTGGCGATGGCGTGTTGATTGGCGATGCGATCGGCGTCCTGATTGGTGACTCGACGAAATTTTCGAGTGGCATTAATTGGGCCAACAACATCATGACCAGCAATGGTTTTTCTCTTGGCGAAGGCACTATCTTCCTCTCCATCGGCGTTCTGATTGGCGATGGCGTGCTGATTGGTGATGGCGTACTCATCGGCGACGGTGTGCTCATCGGCGATGGCGTACTCATCGGCGACGGCGTGCTCATCGGCGATGCCATTATCCAGGCATACACCGCCTTGTCCTACGGCGACCCGGGCACGTCGATGTTGAGTATTCTCGACGACTCCACCGACTACCTGGGTTACTAAGCAGTATTAGATCCGATAAACGTCCCCCGACTGCTTAAAGAGGATAGACGCATGATAGCGAGTACCACATCGATATTACAGGAACGAGCGCCGCAATCGTCGCCGGTCTATGTGAAGCCCCTGGCCAAGAACGAGGAATCGGAAGTTCTACAGTTTCTATCCCAGCGCGCGCTTCATACGGTTTCGATGATAAGTTTGATTCAAGACAACGGCCTCGATCACCCCTTGAACCGCGGTACGTTCTATGGCTGTCGCGACACGAACGGACAGCTCGAAGGCGTCGCGCTGGTGGGCCATGCAACGTTGATGGAAACCGTGTCGGACCGTGCGCTGGCGCTGCTCGCGGCAGTCGCGCAGCAATGTCCGAACACGCACATGATCATGGGCGAGAAAGAGCGAGTCGACGACTTCTGGTCGCATTATGCGAGTGCTGGTCGACGGCAACGTCTCACCTGTCGGGAATGGCTGTTTGAATTGAATTGGCCGACTGCACCGCTCGGTCCGGTTTCCGGTCTGCGACCGGCGACGGCCAACGAGTTGGAACTGGTGATGCCGATTCAGGCTGAGCTCGCACATGCGGAAAGCGGGATCAACCCGATGGTTGTAGATCCGAAAGGCTTCCGCGGCCGCTGTTTGCGACGAATCGAACAGGAACGCACCTGGGTGGTTGTCGAAGACGATCAGCTGATCTTCAAGGCTGATGTTATCTCTGAAACGTCGGCTGTTGTTTACGTTGAAGGTATTTGGGTTCGCGATGAACGGCGAAGCAACGGCGACGGCGTACGCGTCATGACCGAGCTTACGCACAAGCTGCTCACAAACAGCAAATCGATTTGTCTCCTCGTGAACGAAGACAACAAGCGCGCTCAAAGTTTTTATCGGAAGTGCGGCTTCCGCTTCCGCGCTACTTACGAAACCATCTTCCTCCCACGGAAGGAGTTCCCCCGTAATTGATGAAGCCTCGCGCCCCGATCCGCTCTGATTGATGGCACCGTTGCCTCACCTTGATGTTGATACTTTTACATGTCAGATACCCTTGGCACCTTAAGACACAAACTCTTCGGGCCATTCCTCTGGGTAGTAACTGGGGCTGGTAGCCTGGCATTTCTCTATTCCGCTTCGCGGCTCAACTTCCACCAACTTGATTCCGGCTTCGTGATACTGGTGGCAATGACACTGGTGTTGTCGTCGCAGATCTCGGTCCCTATTCCGCGATTCAGCTCACAGATTTCGGTTTCTGATACTTTCGTCTTTTTGCTCCTTTTACTTTACGGCGGTGCTGCCGCGGTCACTGTTGGCGCGATTGAAGCGTTCCTCTCATCGCTTCGCTTTGCTAAAAAGCCTCGAATCGTAGTCTTCAACTTCGGCAGCTCCGCCGTTTCCATTTTCATCACCAGCACTGTTCTGCAACTCGCGTTTGGCGACATCATCGCCTTGCGCACCGCGCCGATGACGGCCACGTTTCTCGCTGCGATCTGCACGATGGCGCTCACGCACTATCTTTGCAACTCGGGTATCGTCGGTATTTGCGCTGCCTTCAAGACAGACCAACCGATCTGGCAAACGTGGCGCAAACACTACCTGTGGACCTCGATCACTTACTTCACCGGCGCGATCTCCGCGGGTGTGATCGCCGGGCTGGTCTACTTCATCGGCGCATACGCGTTTGTCATCACGCTCCCGATGATCGCTTTCGTGTTTCTGACGTATCGCACTTATTTGAAGAATGTGGAAACCTCCGCAGCGCAGGCTGCGCAGGCGGAGAAACACGTCAAGGAACTCTCGCATTACATCGCCGAGCAGGAACGAATCCGCGAACAGTTCTCGCAGATGGAAAAACTTTCCGCGCTCGGCGAACTCGCTTCCGGAGTAGCGCACGACTTCAACAACACCCTCGCCGGTATTCTCGGTCGAGCCCAACTGCTGCAACGAACCAGCGATCCGGAAAAGATCAAGCGCGGACTCGACATCATCATCAAGACCGCGGAAGACGGCGCTAAAACGGTCAAGCGCATTCAGGATTTTGCGCGCCAGCGTCGCGATCATGATTTCGAGCTTGTTTCAGTGGACCAGATTCTGCTCGATGCCAGTGAAATCACTCGTCCGCGCTGGAAGAATTGCGCCGAAGCTTCAAACATTCACATCGGTCTCGATCTTCAGATCGGATCGAACGCGATGGTCATGGGAGACGACTCGGAGCTGCGCGAAGTACTAGTCAACATGGTTTTCAACGCGATTGATGCAATGCCTGAAGGCGGAAAGCTGACGCTGTCCACTACGACCGTGGACCAGTCGGTAGTCATCAAAGTCATCGACACCGGCGTCGGTATGTATCCCGAAGTGCGGTCACGTATTTTCGATCCGTTCTTTACGACGAAGGGTAAAGCGGGACTTGGTCTGGGCCTGGCGGTGAGCTTTGGCATCATTCGTCGACATGGCGGCAACGTCGAAGTCGATTCACAGTACGGCAGCGGAACGGAGTTTCGCATCACGCTTCCGGTCGCGAGAATTGTTGAAGGCGGAATCGCAGTCGAATTCTCAAAGACGGAACCACCGCCGATGACGATCGATCAGTTGTCGTTGGGCGACAAACACACGCAGCCTCGATTACTTATCGTCGACGACGAAGACTTCGTGCGCGATCTGCTGCAGGAGATTCTGGAAGGCGAAGACTGTGATGTTCAGCTTGCGGCGAGTGGTGGTGAAGCGCTCGAGATGTTTCAGGAGTTTCAGTTTGACGCAGTATGTACCGACGTTGGCATGCCGGGCATGAGCGGTTGGGAGCTGGCGCGGGAAATTCGCAACTTGAACCAGCAGATTCCGATCGCAGTGATTACTGGTTGGGGCGAGGCTGTCGGATCGAATGAGCAAAAAGCCGCCGGTGTTAACTGGGTTATCGCCAAGCCATTCACCGCCGATCGCATTGCCGAACTAGTACGCGACATTCTTCGTCACCGCGAATCTGCAAGAGCGCAATCGCTGTCCATTGTCGCCGCGTGATGAATAGCATCTCCAACGCTTGCTAGACCTTTCTTTGCGCCTTTGCGCCTTGGCGGGATCAATTTCTTTTGTGAAACAACTCTCGCGCAAAGGCGCAAAGGCGCGAAGCAAGGATGCGACAGCCTAGCAAGCTTTAACGAACGGGCGTTGGATTCGAATGGTGACGACGATCGAGTGCGCGCTTGACGCTATCCTCCACCATTTCCAAACGAAACGGTTTCAGCAGGTAATCAAACGCTCCCCGCCCGATAAGGCTCTGCGCCTGTTCTTCATCACTTAGTCCGGAAATAATGATTACGGGTGTGCCGGGATAAAGCTGCACTACTCTGTTCATTAAGTCGAGCCCGCTCAAACCGGGCATCGAAACGTCTGTCAACACAACGTCGAAGGGCTGCGACTCGAGTTTCGCAAGCGCTTCCTCAGCGGTGTCTGCCGCCTGACACGTGTGGTCCTGTGACAGCAATTCGCAGAGTGTTTCTCGGATGACGTCGTCATCGTCAACGACCAGGATCTCAGCCATGATGGTCCTCCCACGTTACTCACCAAAGGCGTCTCCCTGGGCCGGGGATGAATTCGAGACTTGACCTTTGAACTTTGCCGCTTGTGAGGGCGCGATAAATCATAACATTTTCCATTTTCCATTTGGCATTTTTCATTTGCGTTACGCGTAAAGAGCAAACAGTGCTGTAACCTCTTCAAAATGAGAAATGGAAAATGCCAAATGGAAAATGGAAAATGCTCCTGTGTTATTCTTTTTCAGCGATGGCAGCAAACGAAGTAACAGCAATCGTGCGGTTCGTGAGTGACGACTTGTTCGTCGGCATTACTCCATCAGGTCATTCGATAACGCTCGACACTGACAGTAACCGTTCGATCGCACCATCACCCACCGAACTGCTTCTGCTTGCGGCAGGAGCGTGCACGGCGACAGATGTCGCGAGCATTCTCAAGAAAAAGCGGCAGAAGCTAACGCGTTACGTCATCGAAGTGTCAGGCGTGAGGCGCGAGGACTATCCGCGCAAGTACACATCGATCAAAGTGCATCACATTTTGACCGGACGCGCTCTCGCGCAGAATGCTGTCGCGCAGGCCATCGAACTTTCAGATACAAAGTATTGCAGTGTTGCGGCAACGTTAAGACCCGGCGTGGAAATCCAAACCAGCTTCGAGATCATCGAAGACACACCAGACCCGACAACGGGAGAAGTAAATTAGTGTTCATCAGAATTACCGCCCTTTTTGTTTTCGTACTTTTTCTCTCCCATTCACCGGCAACCGGCCAGTCAGCAAGCGAATCGACGCTTGCTTCGGTACGTCGTAGTGACGCTTCAAGTCGTGATGCCAGAGGCAAGCTACAAAAATTGGCGCCGCCCGAGCACATGCGCCGGGCAGCGGTGTATCTAAGCGTGCGTGCTTTCGCCGAGGCCCGCGATCACTGGCAGACGTTGATCGAAAATTATCCCGACGATCCACGCGTGCCGGAAGCCATGCTCGGCATCGGCCGTTCTTATTTCCTCGGCAAGATCTACGAAGACGGTTACACGGTCTTTAATGATCTGGCCGCGAAGTACATTTCGACTAAAGAAGGACGCGAGGCGTTGAACTACAGCGCTGCCTCGTTGCTGCGGATGAGCCGCTTCAACGAGTCGGCCGCACGTTACATTGAATACGTCGAACGATTCCCGACTGGCGAACGGGCCGACACTGCTCACCTGAATGTCATTGACACGTTGCGCGAAGCGAATCGTTCGGCAGAAGCACTTCGCTGGGTCAATCTAACCAGACAGCGTTTCGCGGGTACTGCTGTCGAGACGAATGCAATCTTCGCTGCGTTGCGGCTGCACATCTCCGAAGGCAACTGGAAAGACGCGATCCGCACCGCCGAAGAGTTGTCAAAACGCTCGTTCTCGAAAGCCGTTGACACGTCAAGATCCGAAGTCGCTTACCTGTATGCCTTCAGCCTCGATAGAGCCGGCCGACAAGAAGAAGCCGTCGCGGCTTATGCCGCAATTGGTGATGGCCTCGAATCGTACTACGGCTGGCTCGCGACCGGTCGCTTGAGTGAGATCGTCGGCCGTAACCGTGAAATCGTGGCCCAGCGCGAGAGCGCTGTGAAGACGGCCATCGCGCGCGTCGCGAGTTCATATCCGGCGCCGTATCGTCATTCGATACTTAGCGCTGCAAAAGCACGCAAACTCGATCCGCGTTTCATTCTTGCCTTGATAAAACAGGAAAGTGTTTTCAAGCCGACTGCGAAATCACCCGCGGGCGCGCGAGGACTGTTGCAGCTCACGATGGACGCCGCGGTTAAGTTTGGACCAGCCGCTGGATTTCGATCCATCAACGAGAACCAGCTTTACCAACCAGAAACTTCAATCACTGTCGGTGCTGAGTACCTCGAAAATCTCAAAGACATGTTTCCGGAGATGCTCGAGCCCGTCGCGGCGTCGTACAACGGCGGTGAAGATAACGTGGCCCGTTGGCTAAAGCGCTCAAAACACCTCGACCCCGGAGTTTTTACTTCCGAGGTCGGGTTCGACGAGACGAAAGGCTACGTCCAAAAGGTCATGGCTAATTATCGCGTTTACCGCGAACTTTATACTTCGGATTTGATTCGGAAATAGACCGACCGAAGTCGTAACAGATCGTCACTTCTCCTGCGGGCCGCGAATCAAGATCCATATCGATGTAACGCACATCGTGCCGGACGGATCGTCCGACGCCCGTCGCTGCGTCGTTTGCCCCCGATCGCGATTTGGCAGCACCCGTTGCCGCAGCCTCTGCCGACGACGACTGCGCCTCGTCGCGATAGATGGGATGAGGAAGCGGCCGAGGCGGCGTGATTGGTATCGGGCGTCTGCGTTCGCGATAAAACACCGCCGAGATGACGCCGAGATTTGTTCTTACCCCGAGTTTTGCGGCGTACGAATCGCGCTCTGTAGTGAAGTAAAAACGCCGCGCATAATCTGAATCCATTTGCCAGCCACTGACAGTGATCGCTTGGTGCGGTTCAATCACCCACTTGCTCCCATTCCACGCCGACGTGCGGCTCGCATCGATGGTGTTGAGCCCGTCTACCGTAAGCGCCACCGCCACCCATTCACTCGACCGGTTTCTCAGACGAATCTCGTACTCCTCACCTCGCAGCGCCTCGACGTAAGTCCGACCGCGCGCTTGGATCTCCGGGAGGGGTCGTCCGTTCACCAACACGTCGACTTCAAAGCGCGGCCCAATCGGGCGGGTAACCTTTGATTCCTGGGCAGTTAAGGGTGCCAGACTAAACAACAGCAGGAATAAAAACGGCAAGACAAACCAGCGGATTTTACTCATCGGCTCCTCCTACAAGTGTGGAACGGTTTTCCGGCGTATTCTTGCGCAACCGTCAGATTCGTAAGAGGTTTCTCACAATACCGGGACATATTTGCGGTTGAGTAAACCTTGTGGGAAAGGCTACAATTGCCCGCCAATCCGGGATGAAATAAACTGACAATCGCCGTAGTCGCTTCCCCGCTGAGTTCAGAGGGCTTAGGAGAAACTGATGGAGTATGCTCTGACCGCAACCAAAACCGAGGCACGCGCGGGATCCTATTACGATCGGATCGCCCGGTTTTACGAGTTGACCTTCAAAATCAATGGTTACGGCCGCTCCTTGGATGAGTATTTCCGGAGGCATCCCCTGCCGGTCTATCGCGGACAGCGCATTCTGGATGCCGGCTGCGGGACTGGACTGTTGACGATGGCGCTTTTGCGCTCGATTCGCTTCCCTGTCTCGATCACAGCGCTCGATCTTTCCTCGACTTCAATCGCAGCGGCGCGCAAGTCGCTCTATTACAGTGACGGCCGCAAACGCGACGTCTGCTTTACCCAGGGAAATATGTTGTGTCTGCCTTTTGCGGATGAGTCGCTGGATCTGGTGGTGACTTCAGGCGCGCTGGAGTATGTCCCGCTCGCAGATGGATTGTCAGAACTCGCGCGAGTGATCGTCCCTGGTGGTCATTTACTTCATTTGCCCGTGCATCCAGGAATCGCAGGCAAGTTTCTCGAAATTCTTTTCCGCTTCAAAAGCCATCCTCCGAAAGAAGTCATTGGTCGAACCGAGCATCACTTCCGCATCGTGCATCAATACCGGTTCAAGCCGCATCACGTGATTGGTTGGAGCAAAACGGCCATCCTCGCGCAGAAGGTCTGATCGGATCGACGCTTACTTCGGGACTAAAACCAATCTCATGATCCGGTCGTCGTCGCTCGCCGGCTTGCCTCTGCCATCTCGGTTCGATGTCGAAAAGTAGATAGCTCCGTCCGGACCTTCAGCGACGTCGCGGATTCGTCCGTACTCCTTCACGATTCCTTCCTGCCCCAGTACCTTGCGGCCATCGAGCACGACGCGTAT
>DASRPN010000041.1:0-18880 GCA_035646355.1 Pyrinomonadaceae bacterium
TGATAGAGTCAGCGACGCGTTCTTCGACGGTTTGCGAAGGTTTGATGGTCACGTTAACGTTTTGTTCCGTCGTTTGGGCATAAGCATTCACACTTACGGCGACCATGAGAACCAGCAGATAAGCGACGCGATGTGTCATGATAGGCAGGCTCATTTCATTTTAGGATTGAACCATTTGTTCAATGGTCCAACCGGGCTTTGGGCAAACCACATGCCGCTGTGCCGGCGCGTTTAACTAACGATTGAACTTAGCCAGGTGCAGTAGAAATGTTGCAATTGTTATGAGTGAGTTTGTGCAGCGGTGCATTAACGGCGATTGTCGAACCGTGTTTGGTATTGACGAAGCGGTGTATGTGTGCGCGAGGTGTGGAGACTTGCTGGAGATTGAGCGAACTGCGGCGGGCGTTTTTAACCCCGGGGCGTTGCGTGAGATCTGGCGAGAGCGCCGGATGTCTTTAGATGGTCGAAATCGGAGTGGCGTATGGCGATTTCGTGAGTTTCTGCCGTTTGACGATGACGTTGAAGTGGTTTCGCTGGGTGAGGGGAATACGCAACTTTATGACGCGCCGCGTTGTGCGCAGTATTGCGGCGTCGAGGCGCTTAAGTTGAAGCACCAGGGGAACAATCCGACGGGCTCGTTCAAAGACGCGGGCATGACGGTGGCGGTTACGCAAGCCAGGAAACTCGGCATGCAGCGTGTTGTTTGCGCGAGTACGGGAAACACGGCTGCGAGTTTGGCTGCTTACGCCGCGCGGGCGACGATGGAGTGCATGATCCTCGCTCCTTCCGGTCAGGTGAGTGCTGCGAAGTTGGCCCAGGCGTTGGACTACGGCGCAAAGGTGCAGGAGATTGAAGGCAACTTTGACACATGCATGCGCGCGATTCGCGAGCTTGTCGAAGACGGATCGGCGTATCTCGTCAACTCGATCAATCCGTTTCGCATAGAAGGCCAGAAGACAGTCGCGTTCGAACTGGCCGAACAACTCGAATGGCGAGCGCCGGACCACCTCGTCGTGCCGGGAGGAAATCTCGGCAACAGTTCTGCGTTTGGCAAAGGGTTTCGTGAACTGGTCGACGCGGGGTTGCTCGATCGACAGCCGCCGATCACTGTTGTGCAAGCTGAAGGTGCGGCGCCATTCGCTCGGTTCTTTCGCGAGCGTGCGGCCGAGATCGTTGACGAAGAGCATCCGCAAACGCTGGCATCGGCGATCAAGATCGGTGCTCCTGTGTCGTGGAAAAAGGCGTGGAGCGCAGTACGGGACACCGCCGGATGCGTGCTAACCGTTAGCGAACAAGAGATCGCCGACGCGAAAGCCGTGATTGGTCGCGACGGCATTGGTTGCGAACCAGCGTCGGCGACGACGGTCGCTGGTATTCGCAAACTCGTTAATGAAAATGTAATCAAGAAGGACGAAGCTGTTGTGGCAGTTCTGACAGGACACTTATTAAAAGACACGGATTACGTGATCAAGTATCACGAAGGGAAGCTGGTCGCTCCGGATGGCGCGCGAATCAAAAGCATTTGAAGTTTGCTTACCGGCGTCGACGTCGAATCTTGGACCAGGGTTTGATTGCTTTGGTCTGGCGTTGAAGGTCTACTTGACAGTGCGCTGCTCCGTCGCGCGAAAAGGTGCTGCGGCGTGTCGAGTCCGCACGACAGGAGCGAAAGAGAATCGAGCTCTCCCGCGCAATGCTTCGAATCTCGTCTACCGCGCGATGGTGTTTGCCGCGGGGCGCGAATCGATCGAACTTCCGCCCGTCGACATGATCGTTCACAACGAGATTCCGCTGGCGAGTGGACTCGGTAGCAGTGCCGCCGCGATCGTCGCCGGCATTAAGTTAGGCGGCTTACTTGGCGGCCGCGAAATCGACGATCAAACAATTCAAAATTACGCCACCGAGTTTGAAGGACATCCTGACAACGTCACAGCCACCTTGCTCGGCGGCTTTGTTGCCAGTTGCGTCAAGAAGGACGGTAGCGTCGTAACCACACGCTTTGATTGGCCCAAACACATTCGTGTGGTTGTCGTGTCACCGCGATCGCAGTTACCCACGCACGTCGCTCGTGCTGCGCTGCCGAGAAGCATCAGTCGCGCTGACGCTGTACACAATCTGCAACGCACGGCGGTTTTCATTGCCGCGCTCGCCCAGCGGCGCTACGATCTGTTCTGGGAAGCAATGCGAGATCGATTACATCAACCACGTCGGGAGTCACTCGTTCCCGGTCTTGCGGAAGCGCTCGCGCTTCCGCAAATGCCCGGATTATTAGGCGTTGCTTTAAGTGGTGCCGGACCGAGCATCGTCGCGCTCGTTGACGCGAACGAAAAACAGATCGGCAGCAAAATCGCGAGCTGCTTTCGCGCGCACAAGATTCAATCAACCGTAAGGGTTTTGGACGTAGATAATGAAGGATACCGCGTAATTTAGCGCGCCCACATGATCAAACGGAACACCGGATAACTCGCCGCCAGCAACGCCAACGCATAACCACTGTTCCACGGATCACTCGCAACCGCACCCGTAAGAAACAACACCGATCCAATCAACGCCAGGCCAGTGGTCCACGGATAACCCCACGCGCGGTACGGACGCAACTTGTGCGATTCACGCCGCCGTAATACGAAAAGCGAAACGAAGGAAAGGATGTAATTGGCGACAAAGAAAAAGGAGACGATCGTAATCACCCAGCCGGCCGTCTGTCCGAAGACGACGAACAGGAGCGCCACGAGAGCGCTCAGCCACAGCGACACACTCGGCGTGCCGCCGTCGTTAACGACAGCTGCTCGGGTTGTAAACAGTCCGTCGCGACTCATGCCAAAAATCACGCGCGTTGCCATCAGGTGCAGCGCATTGATCCCGCTCAGCATCGAGACGATCGTAAGACAGCGAAAGATCGTGTCGCCGTAGTTGCCGAAAATCACAGTTGCCGCCTCACCAGCCGCAAACTCCTTGCCGGCAATTCCCGAAATCGGCAACACGTAAAGCAGCGCGACGTTAACCAGCAAATAGATCGCGGTGATCGTCAAGACACCACCAAACAGCGACCGCGGAATGTCACGTTCCGGGTTCTTCACTTCTTCGGAGAAGTAGATGACACCGCTCCAGCCGTCGAACGTGTAGATCACTTCTCGAAGTGAAAGCACAACGGCGAAGATCAGCGCCATACCGATGGGCGATGAATGGGTTTCGGAAGTCGTGAAAGAACCACCGCTGCCAATCATGAACGCAGCCCCGATCAGTGCCAGAAAAGCGAGTGCTTTCATCAGGCTCGTGAGGTTTTGAATGTTGCTTCCCCAAACAATGCCGCGCCACTGCAAGGCCGCAAACACGATCACGACCGCAGCCGCCACTCCCGGACCTTTACCTGCCAACGCCGGCACGAGAGCTCCGGAAAACTGCCCGATTAGCAGCGCGACAGTTGCCGTAGAACCACACGACGAGATCCAGTCGCTCCAACCAACAACGAACCCCGCGTACTCACCCAACGCGTAGCGCGAGTAGACATACTGGCCGCCGGATCGCGGAATCATCGTGCCAAGTTCGGCCAGCGAGATCGCGCCGAGCAACGCGTAGAGTCCACCGACCACCCACACGCCAAGGAACAGCCACACATTCGGCAACTCTCCCGCGATCGTTCCCGGCGCGCGGAAGATTCCCGCGCCGATCGTATTGCCGATGATCACCGCGAGACCAAATCCGACGCCAAGCACACGCCACAACTGACCGCGTTGCGTGCTTAACGAAGGCGAATCGGGGGTTGTTGTTTGCAATGTGGTGTTATTTGTGGCTGCTCAGATCAGCATGCAGTAGCCGGTGAAAGAGATGCTCCCCGGCTTCGCGTCTTACAGACAGACGCCCGGCATTGTAAGCGCGAGAGCTCAAACCGCGCTGGACCGACTTGCAGATCGCGACGTCTTCATCCTGGATGCGTTGGCCCACCGCAACACTCGCGAGATTGCGCTGCCGCGCGTCTTCGCTGACTACATCAGGAAAGTAAAAATCGAAAATTACCTCGGTCTGGTCCACACCACGAGGAACGACGAAGTTCGTATCCATCACGCCGTCGTACCAATTGATCATGAAGTTTGGATAAATCCAGTAATAGAGCGCGCGATCGCCCTGTCGCACAGCGCCGGTCTCGGCTTCGGCGCCGTCGCTGACGATCGGGCTCCACTGCAAACAATGACGCTTGCCGTTCTCGATCATGTACGCAGTGTAGTCGAGCACGCTGTCGAGGCCTTTGTGCAGATAGGGGACGTGATAACCGCCGTCGAGATAGTTGTCGACAAACACTTTCCAGTTGCAGTCGAAGTGGTAATGACGGCGCTCGAACCAATGCAGTTTGTTTAATTCTAACGCTCTTATTTGATCCGTTAGATCTGTGGTAAACGAAACCTGTCCGCTATTGAGTTTGACGAAAATCCAGTTCTCCCACTCAATCAAATCCACTGGTACAAGGCCATTCTGCGCGCGATCAAAATCGCAGACGCCCGAAAAGTCTGGCGTGCCTTTCAACTCACCTTCAAGCGAGTAGGTCCAGCCGTGATAAGGGCACCGAAGGTGTGCTGTTTTTCCGTGCGGTTCGGTCATCACTGCCGCGGCGTGATGGCGGCACACGTTGAAAAATCCGCGCAAAACACCATCGTTCCCGCGGACAATGACGATGGGTTCTCCAGCTACGTCAGTGGCGACGTACTCGCCTGGCTGCAACACCTGGTCCACACGAGCTGCCAGTTGCCAGGTATTTGAAAACACAGATTTGAGTTCCAGATTGTAGAGGTCTTTATCTACATACCATGAGGCAGGGATGGTCAACGCATGGTCCAGTGGGAGATCGGGATCGTACTCGTCGACGATTCTCATGATCTAAACGACCGGTGTTGCTGTCTTGCGTTTGGGATTGAAGAACGGCGTCTTCACCACCGTCGCGCGCACGTGATGTCTTACCGCTTCGACCGTGATCTCGAATTGCAGTTTCGTGCCTGGGCGCGTGTAACCACGATTGATCGTTGCGAGCGCGATCATCTTCTTCAACGTCGGCGACCAGGTGCTCGTCGTTGCTTTCCCGACCTGAATACCTTCCTTGTAGATCGGCACCGCCACACGCGAAGCCATCGGCGAAATCGAGGGCGGCAACCCAACATTTTCGTAAATACTCTCGACCTGCGGCCAATCGATCTCCAGACCGACGATCTCGCGCGCTGGTCCGCGTTCGTGTTCCGCGATCAACGCTGCCTGGCCCACGAAGCGGTTCTTGTCGAGATTGACGAGCCTTCCGAGACCCATTTCATAAGGCGTGTAGCGTTGTTCGTCGACGAGGGCTTTCTTACTACTGTTGAAATCAACGTCGATGAGCAACAAGCCCGCCTCAACGCGCGCGACGTCGAGCGCCAGCATTCCTGCGGCGTGAATATCAAATGCCTTGCCGGCTTCAAACAGCGCATCCCAAACTTTTAACGCGTGCTCCGAAGCGATCCAGATCTCGTAACCGAGGTCGCCAGTGTAACCCGTACGCGAAATTTCGACCGGAATGCCGGCGATCGTCGCGCGCGTGACACGAAAGTATTTCAAGCCCGCGATATCAGCGTCGGTGACGAGACTCTTCAAAAGTCTTCCCGACGTGGGACCTTGCAACGCGAGGGCGGAAACGCTTTCCGAAATGTCTTCGATGTGTACATCCATGCCCGCCGCATTCTGCGTAAACCAGCGCAAGCTTGGATCAGCGGCGGTCCAACGATAAACATTCTCTTCAAGACGCGACACCGTACCGTCGTCGATCACTTTGCCGCGCTCGTCACACCACGGCGTATAAACAACCTGGCCCACCGAGACCTTCCGCATGTCGCGTGTGATCACGCGGTCGACGAGCCGCGTCGCGTCCTTGCCAGTGAGCCGGTACTTAAACAGCGGCGAAATGTCGATCAACGCCGCGGCATTGCGAATCGCGTTGTACTCATGTTCGTGATGCGGTTCGTAAGAACTGACGGCGTAGTATCCGGACCACTCGCGATAGCTAAGACTTTCGCATAGTGGAAACGTTCGTTCGTGAAATGCGGTTCCGATCGGCATGTTTTGTTGGAGCTTTGTTCTTTGTTCTTTGTACTTTGCAAACCGACTCGACAAAGCACAAAGTACAAAGCACAAAGACCTAAGCAGCGTTTGTCAGGGCGAGCGATTATAAGTATGCTAACGATTCTTCAGCAAGCTGCATTACCCAAACAACATGACGCAAAAGTACGACGTCGTCGTGATCGGCGGCGGACACAACGGTCTGGTGAACGCTGCTTATCTCGCGCGCGCGGGTAAGAAAGTATTGGTGCTGGAGCGCCGTCACGTGCTCGGCGGCGCCGCAGTGACGGAAGAAGTCTTTCCCGGCTTTAAATTTTCTGTCTGTTCTTACGTCGTCTCGCTGCTCAGGCCGGAGATTATTCGCGAACTAGACCTGCCGCGTCACGGGTTGGAAATACTTCCGCTCGACGGCACGTTCACTCCGATGCCGAACGGCGACTATCTCTGGCGCGTCAACGATCACGCGCGGACGCGACGCGAGATCGCGCGCCATTCCCGACTCGACGCCGAAGCTTACGACGAGTATGGCAAAGCCATGATCGAGATGGCCCACTTCGTGAAGCCGATCATGAGTATGACGCCTCCCGACCCTACAACACTCGATCCAAAGGGTTGGAAGAACCTCGCGTTCCTGGGCCGGCGTTTTCAGAAACTTTCCGACGACGATAAATACAACCAGGTCCAGTTGATGACGATGAGCGCGGTCGACTTTCTCGATCAATGGTTCGAGACAGACGTGCTCAAAGCGACGATGTCGGCATCGGGCATCATCGGCACTTTCCTTGGCGTCCGGTCGCCGGGCACTGCGTACGTGTTGCTGCATCACTACATGGGCGAGATCGACGGCGCGTTTCGTTCGTGGGGATTTGCGCGCGGAGGCACTGGTGCGATCTCGAATGCGATCGGAGACGCGGCGCGTGAAGCGGGTGTTGAGATTCGCACCGAAGCGCCCATTGCTTCGATCATGTTGAAGAATGGTCGTGCTGTCGGGGTGGTGTTAGAGAACGGCGATGAGATTCGTGCCGACGTTGTGTCCTCGAGCGTCGATCCGCGATTGACGTTCATGAAGATGATCGGCGAGCAACATCTTCCGGATGACTTTTGTGCAGACCTGAAGCGTTACAAGTATCGCGGGTCGTCAGGCAAAGTGAATCTCGCGCTCGACGGTTTGCCGGACTTCAAAGCGATGCCTGGTCCAGGCGCGCATTTGCGCGGTGCGGTTTCGATTTCGCCGAGCGTTGAGTATATGGAACGCGCGTATGACGAAGCGAAGTACGGGCGCTTCTCGCGACGGCCGTACATCGACATGGTGATTCCGAGTCTTACCGATCCTTCCGTCGCGCCGCCGGGCAAGCACGTGATGTCGTGTTTCGTGCAGTACGCTCCGTACAACTTAAAAGAAGGGAACTGGGACCAGAAGCGCGATGAGTTTGGTGACACCGTGGTCGATACGATCGCGGAGCATGCGCCGAACATCCGTGAGTTGATTCGCGATCGACAGGTGTTGACGCCGCTGGATCTCGAACGTGATTTTGGTCTGTCCGAGGGAAACATCTTCCAGGGCGAACTGACGCTCGAGCAACTCTTCTTTCTGCGACCCGCGCCGGGCTGGGCGCAATATCGCACGCCGATCAAGGGCCTTTACATGTGTGGCTCCGCGACGCATCCGGGCGGCGGCATCATGGGTGCGCCCGGACGAAACGGAGCGTTGCAGTTGTTGAGAGACTGGAAAAGATTCGTGTGAGGTACGACGTCGTCATCATCGGTGGTGGCCACAACGGGTTAGTGGCCGCATGTTATCTCGCGAAGGGCGGGTTGAAGACGCTTGTCCTGGAGCGGCGTGACGTTGTTGGCGGCGGGGCCGAGTTGGACCATGCCACGGGTCCGTTTTCACCGCAGATCATCACGGATCTTAATCTGCGTGTTGAATTGATCACTCCGAAAGTGCGAGTGCTCGCGTTGTCAGACGATGGGAGGTCGCTTTGCATCTACAACGATGATGTAGGAGCGACGGTCAAAGAGATTGAAAAGTTCTCGGCGAAGGATGCGAAGAGTTATCCGGAGTTCGTTGAGAGCTTTGCGCGAATCGGTCGCGTGCTCGCGCCGTTGCTATCGATGACGCCGCCCTCGATCGATCAACCTTCGAAAGCTGACGTGTGGCAGCTTGGAAAAGTCGGACTGTCGTTTCGCAAGCTGGGCAAGAAGGACGAGTACCGGCTACTGCGTTGGGGACCGATGGCGGTGGCGGATCTTGTCGCCGAGTGGTTCGAGACTGAGTTGTTGCGAGCAACGGTGGCGGCTCGCGGAATTCACGGCGCGTTCGCTGGTCCATGGTCGGCGGGAACAAGTCTTGGGTTGTTATGGCAGGCCGCGATGGACGGCAGCGCGATTGGGTCATCCACGTTTGTAAAGGGCGGTATGAGTGCACTCGCGCAGGCACTTGGCGATGCGGCCAAGAGTGCTGGAGCTGAAATACGCACCGTCGCGGAAGTCGCACGGATTGAGGACGGAAAAGTGGTTCTTCGCGGCGGCGAAGAAATCGAGGCGCGTGCCGTAGTTTCAAACGCTGATCCACGCACGACGTTTTTGAAGCTTGTCGATCCGGTTGAGCTGGATCCGAATTTCCTGTTGAAGATGCGCAACTATCGCGCGCCTGGGGCCGTGGCGAAGATCAATCTGACACTGTCGGGATCGCTGAGTTTTAAAGGTGTCGACGACGAAGCGAAGCTAAGCGGGCGAATTCATATCGGACCGGAGATCGACTACCTCGAGCGCGCATTCGATGCGTCGAAGTATGGTGAATTCTCGCGCGAGCCATATCTCGACATCGCGATTCCGTCCCCTGACGTGATGTCGATCCACGCACAGTTTGCGCCATACAAATTGAAAGAAGGGGATTGGAATACGCGGCGCGAGGAGTTAGCGGATGTTGTGGTCGATCGGATATCGCAGTACGCACCGAACTTAAAGGATTTGATTGTTGCGCGACATGTGATCACGCCTCTCGATCTCGAACAGACCTACGGCCTTAGCGGTGGTCACATTCATCACGGCGAACAGACAATCGATCAGTTTTTCACGTTTCGTCCGCTGATTGGCTGGGCGCAATATCGCACGCCGCTAAAACGATTGTACCTGTGCGGGGCGGGTACGCATCCCGGCGGCGGTCTCACCGGCCTGCCCGGGGCAAACGCCGCCCGTGAGATTGCGCGTGACTTCAAAGCGGGAAAACTGTGAGTTGTGAGAGAAGAATGAAAGTTCCCGCAAAGGCGCAAAGACGCAAAGGGACGGGAGCGGGAGAGAAGAGTTAATGGACACCGGCAAAGAATAAGAAATCTTTCTTAGCGCCTTTGCGTCTTTGCGGGAAACCTTATGACGAAAACGATACGCGCACGCCGAAGTTTCGCGAGTGACAACAACGCCGGAGTTCATCCGGAAATCGTCGAAGCGATCCGCGCGGTTAACGAGGGTCACGTTGTTGCGTACGGCGACGACGACGTGACGGCACGCGTGGTCAAGCTGTTCAAAAAACATTTCGGCAAAGACGTCGAAGTTTTCTTCGTGTTCGGCGGCACAGGCGCAAACACACTCGGGCTCAAAGCGATCACCAAACCGTATAACGCGGTGATTTGTGCAGAGACCGCGCACATTAACGTGGACGAGTGTGGCGCTCCGGAGAAGTTCACCGGTTGCAAACTCATTGCACTGCAAACCCCCGACGGCAAACTGCACGTCGAACAACTTGAACCGTTGGTTCTTGTGTTTGGTAACGAGCATCACGTGCAACCCCGCGTCGTCTCAATCTCGCAGGCGACCGAGATGGGCACCGTTTATACAAAGCAGGAGTTGAAAGCGATAGCGAACTTTGCGCACGCGAACAACATGCTGCTCCACGTCGACGGCGCACGACTCGCAAACGCTGCCGCGACTCTCGACTCAAGCTTGAAGTCGATCACCGTGGACTGCGGTGTTGACGTCCTTTCGTTTGGTGGAACGAAGAACGGGATGATCTACGGCGAGGCCGTTATCTTCTTCGATCCGAAGATGGCCCAGGATTTCAAGTTCATCCGCAAACAGGGAATGCACCTGCCTTCGAAGATGCGTTTCATCTCCGCGCAATTCGAGGCGCTGTTGTCGGGAGATTTATGGCGTCGCAGTGCCGCGCATGCGAACCGCATGGCGCGACTACTCGCGAGCGAGTTGGAAAAGGTACCGGGCGGCAAAATATCGCTGACGCAAGCGGTCGAGGCGAATGGCGTGTTTGCAACCGTGCCGAAGCAGTTCATCCCAGAGTTGCAGAAGAAGTACTTCTTTTATGTTTGGAACGAAGCAATTTCGGAAGTGAGACTGATGTGCTCGTTCGACACGACGGAAGATGATATTCACGACTTCATCGAGGTGGTCCGGCGAGTCGTCAGGTAAATTCCCTGCGCGGCAATGATGATCAGCATGATCCAAAACACGTAACGAAGTCGATAAAGCGCGCCGGCGTTTACGACCACCAATCCCAGGCCGATCAACCCTGCTGTAGCAGTCAGAAAAATCAACCACATCGCTATGCGGCGACGTTCTCGCCACAAACAGATCCCCACCGCCACGTAGAGCAAGTACAGCACTAGCATTTCCACGCCGCTGAGCAGGCGACCTGCGGCGCCATAGCGTCCCACTTCGATCCACTGGCGCGGAAACGGCGCCATAAATCCAACCACCACCGCTTCGGGCACGAACCGTACAATGTCGGAGGCATTTGCGAACTGAACGTCCCCGCGGATATCGGATTCCCGGGCGTCGTAGAAGCGAAACCCAGCGCGACGATCCCGGATCTGGTTTATCGCCCTGGTAAAGACTCCTTCACGCGGCGCAGGTTGTGACGCCGAAGGGATCGCGAGCGGCGTCGCAGGGGGGCGGTGTCCAACGAGCGTTGTGCTTTCGAGTCGCGAAGGAACGAACAACATCACGAGGATAATCGAAGCCAGCACAACCGCATTGCCGGTCATAAATTTTCGTTCCCGAATCATGCGAAACGAAAACAAGATCAGAGTTAGACCGACCGCGACTACGACCGCATTCCACATGTTTCCGCGAACCACCCAGAACACCGTGACCAGCAGCGCACCACCAACACCCAACGCCAGCACCTGACGCCATGCGAAGACGCGATTCAACAACAGCACGAGGATCAGCAACAGACTAAGCAAACAAGTTATCGCCAGCGGATCGCGGATCAGTTGCGTCGAGTGCAGCAGAAACGACGGCCACAGCCCGACAATCGCCGCTGCGAGGAGCGCTGCCCGAGCGTTGAAGAGCTCGCGACCCAGAAAATAGATCACTATCAGCGTGGCGAGATAGTAGAAGAGGTTCAGTGGCTCGGCGGCGAGAATGTTATGGCCCAAAAGCCGTCCGAGGATCGCAAACGGTATCGAGTAGAGTCTGGCATGGAGCGGCGATTTGATGTCGAGCCAGGGAGAGATTCCATACGTTTGCCAGTGCGTCGCCATCTCGCTTGCGAGCCGGCGGTAAGTAGCGCCGTCGATCGCGAAAGTAAGGCCAATGCCATTCGGATCGAAAGCAGACGGCAGCAGTTGGAAATGACCGATGACGAAAATGGTGGTGGTTAGCGCCACATGAAGGACGCCCGCGAGAAGCAACCAGCGCAGGGGATATGATCTCAAGGCGGGGGGATTAAACCACAGATTGCACAGATTGCAACGCATGTGCGATTCTTGGCCCGCACCAACAAACAAATGAGCAGCGTCCTCGATGAGGTTGTTGACGGAGTTGAGCCGGCGCCCGGTATTCTTTCAGTGATGGCAGGCAGTAGGCCCGCGTTCCTGTTGAGCATTGACGTCGGCACGTCAGGTGTGCGTGCCTCTTTGTTCGATGACGCGGGCGCAGAAAGGATCTTGCACCCAGGCACGCGACCCAGCGTAGTTTCAGATCTCGGTGAGTTTGATCCTGATGCGCTCGTAGAAGAGGTCATCTCCACCATCGATGAGCTGCTTGCCTCTTCGTCATACACAAACGAGATCCAATTCATTGCCCTATCGACTTTCTGGCACAGTCTCGTCGGCGTAGACGCGACGGGCGTGCCGACAACACCGTTGCTGAGTTGGGCCGATACGCGCGCCGCCCGCATCGCTAACAACCTTCGCGCTTCGTTTAACGAAAGCGAGATCCACTTGCGAACGGGTTGTAGATTTCACCCGAGTTACTGGCCCGCGAAGCTCCGTTGGATCAGAAACGAGTGGCCCGAGAGCTTCGCCGCGACACATCAATGGCTTGGTTTCGGCGAGTATCTTTGCTTACGTTTGTTTGGTGGCACCGGGGGGAGTATTTCGCTAGCTTCCGCAACGGGCCTGTTCAATCAACAAGCATGCGATTGGGACTGGGATTTCGTTCGCGCGCTCGACATCTCGCCCGACACACTACCGCGAATCGACGATGAAGATCGGCCCCGATTAACGGAACCTTTTGCGCGTCGTTGGCCCGCACTGGCAGGAGCAAAACTCGCGGTGATCGTTGGCGATGGCGCAACAAACAACATTGGCGCTGGCTGCACTACGAAAGACAAGGTCGCTTTAATGGTAGGCACATCGGGCGCGATGCGAGTTGTATTTGCAGGTGGCCCACCTGACGAGCTACCTCCGGCGTTGTGGAGTTATCGCGCCAGTCGCACGCGCGTGGCGGTTGGCGGCGCGCTCTCTGACGGCGGTGGGTTGGTTCGCTGGTTGCGCGAATCGTTGAACCTCGAGACGGCGGATCTTGAATCCGAACTCAGTGCGCTTGAACCTGATTCGCATGGATTGACGATCATGCCGTTCTGGTCTGGCGAAAGGAGCACCGGATGGTCGCCTGATGCTCGCGGCGTCATCCTTGGACTCAAACAGGAAACGCAACCGGTCGAGATTGTTCGCGCCGCGCTTGAAGCGATCGCGTATCGCTTTGCCTTGATCGCGCGTGCTCTCGATGCTGTCGCGCCAAACGCAAGCATCGTCGCGAGCGGCAACGCACTGCGTTACTCGCCGGTTTGGATTCAAATCATCGCCGATGTTTTAGGCCGTCCAGTTACCCTTGGAAACGTGCGGGAAGCGTCGACTCGCGGCGCTGCCTTGCTTGCGCTGGAAGCGGTGGGCAAAATAGCAACTATCGAAGACGTTTCAGTTTCGTCGGCCGAGGTTTTTGAACCTGACGTCTTTCAACCGGACATGGTGCGGCATGCCCGGTATCGCGAAGGCCTTGCACGACAAGAAGAACTTTACGCTCTATTATTCGGTCGAAAGACTTGAAAACAGTTTCTCCCGCAAAGACGCCAAGGCGCAAAGAAAAGGTGTCTTTCTTTGCGTCTTTGCGCCTTTGTGGGAGTACAACAGAGGAGCCTAATGAGCGCGCCTGTGCAGAAGGAAAACTCAAACATCAATCCCGAACTCGATCAACTTTGCATCAACACAATTCGCGCCTTATCGATCGACGCCGTCCAGAAAGCTAACTCCGGACACCCGGGTCTGCCGCTCGGCGCCGCTCCGATGGCGTACGTGCTTTGGACGCGCTTTCTGCGCCACAATCCGACAAATCCGAAATGGGAAAATCGAGATCGGTTTCTGTTGTCAGCCGGACACGGATCGATGTTGCTTTACTCGTTGCTTCACCTCACCGGCTACGATCTTTCGCTCGACGAGTTGAAGAACTTTCGCCAGTGGGATTCCAAAACGCCAGGCCATCCTGAGTACGGGCTAGCGCCAGGCGTGGAGATCACGACTGGTCCACTCGGCCAGGGGTTCGCCAACGGCGTCGGCATGGCAATGGGCGCCGCGCACCTCGGCGCAAAGTTCAACAAACCAGAGTTTCCCCTCATCGATCATTACGTTTACGCCATCGTTTCCGACGGCGATCTGATGGAAGGTGTCGCTGCTGAAGCAGCGTCGCTGGCGGGTCACCTGCAACTCGGCAAACTGATCTATCTCTATGACGACAACAACGTCACGATCGAAGGGTTCACCAATCTCGCGTACAGCGAAGACGTGCCAAAGCGATTTGAAGCGTATGGATGGCACACGCTGACAGTTCTCGATGGTAACAATCTCGGCGATATCGAAGCTGCCATTCGTGAAGCGCAGACGGTGACTAATAAACCAAGCTTGATTTCAATCAAGACCGTCATCGGCTACGGCATGCCGACGCAGGGCACGCGCAAAGCGCACAGCGACGCGCCGGGTGAAGACGCCGTGCGCGAAACGAAGCGACATCTTGGTTGGCCCGAAGACCAGCAGTTTTACATTCCTGACGAGGCGCTTCGCCACTTCCGTGAAGCGGTGGAACGTGGCGAGCAGTTGGAAAACGAATGGCGCGAACTGGTGAAGCGCTACGACGAAAAGCACACCGACGATGGCAAACTATTTCAGCAGACGATCAGCGGTGAGCTACCCGAGGGATGGGAAGAACACTTGCCGAAGTTTGAAGATGCGAAGGCGGTGGCAACGCGCGTCGCCAGTGGTGAAGTCATCAACGCACTCGCGCCGGTGATGCCGATGCTCATCGGGGGTTCAGCGGATCTCGGCGTTTCGAACAACACCGACATCAAGAGCAGTCACAGTTTCGCGGCCGGTGCGTACGATGGACGCATAATTCATTTCGGCGTGCGCGAACACGCGATGGGTTCGACGTTGACAGGCATTTCGTTGAACGGAGGCTTGATTCCGTTCGGCGGAACGTTCATGACTTTCTCGGATTACATGCGGCCGGCGATCAGGCTCGCGGCGCTCTCCGAAGTGCAGGTGATTTATGTTTTTACGCACGATTCGGTTGGTCTTGGTGAGGATGGTCCAACACATCAACCGATCGAACATCTTGCGGCATTGCGTGCGATTCCGCACCTGTTTTTGATTCGTCCAGCCGATCCGGCGGAGGTCAGCGAAGCGTGGCGGATCGCGATCCTGCGAAGGAAAGCGCCGACGGCGCTAGCGTTGACGCGGCAGAAAGTTTCCGTGATCGATCGCAAAAAATTTGCAGCGGCTGATGGATTGCGACGCGGGGCGTACATTCTCGCCGAGGCCGCAACCGCTGAAGGCGCAGCAACGACGCCGAAACTGATTCTGATCGGAACCGGATCGGAAGTTTCGCTGACGCTTGAAGCGCGTGAGAAGTTACAGGCTGAAGGCGTGCCAACACGCGTCGTTTCAATGCCGTGCTGGGAATTGTTTGACGCGGAGTCGAAAGAGTATCGCGACGAAGTTTTGCCACCGTCGATCAAAGCGCGGCTGTCGGTTGAAGCTGGCGTGCGGCAGGGTTGGGATCGGTACGTCGGTGATGCTGGTGATGTGGTTTGTCTGGATCGTTTTGGCGCGTCGGCGCCGGGTGACGTGGCGTTGAAGAACCTCGGATTCAACGTAGACAATGTGTTGAAGCACGCGCGATCCTTGTTGTGACCAATTTCAGTTTATGTGGCGGCTGTTGCTCAAATTGTTATGCACGGTGGTCCTCGCTGCGGAACTGCTTTTCGCGCAGACGGGTCAACTGACCGAAGCACAAGCATTCTCAGCGATCGAGCTTGCCACTAACCCGTCAACAAAACTTGCGGCAGCGGAGGAGTTCATAAACCGGTTTCCGAACAGTAACTCACGCATTAAAGCCGCTGAACTCGTCGCCGCCGAAATCCTCAAAGTGCAAAACGGCACCGTTGCGATCGCACTCGTTCAACGCGCACACACGATCTTCACCACCGACAAAGAGCGCGAAATACTGAAGCCCGTTGCGCTGGAAGCGTACGCAACCGGTAATCGCTCGAAGGACGCATTCAAGTTAGCGGCTGAGATCCTCGCGAAGAACCCGGACGATCTGTATGTGTTGATCCAGATGACTAGCGCCGGAGCTGAAGAAGTCCGCAAACGAAATCGCGAGCATGTTGAGGTCGCGTTGCAGTACGGGCTGAAAGCGATCGCGTTGATCGAAGCAAGACCGAAAGTGCCGAGAGTGGCCGGTGATTTATCGAATAGTTCTTCGCTCGACTACGCTTCCGAATTAGGTTCGCTGTATCAACAAACGGCGATCCTCTACCTCGGCAAGGGAAACACCGACGAAGCGAAAGCACGACTCAGCAAAGCAACAACGCTGCGGCCGGACGATCCGTCGAACTACGCGTTGCTCGGGCGAGTCATGCATGCTGATTATGTGACGCAGATGGAAGCGTACGAAGGGTTACCTGAAGGGAAACAAAAACAGGAAACGCTGAAGAAACTGGACGCGCTACTGGATCCGATCATCGATGCCTACGCACATGCCGCTGGGCTCGCGTTGGGACGTCAGGAGTACGTGCAACTGATGCAGCAAGTAATTCCCGACCTGACGACCTACTACAAGTATCGCAACAACCAATCCACCAAAGGTTTGCAGCAACTCATCCACAAATACAAGCGCTGACTCACGCGTAAGCTGTGTACACGGATTTCACTTTATCGAGAAACTCGCGTCGATCGACGATGAAATAGAGCTTCACGTTGCCGGATCCCGCAACTTCATCAATCAGCTTTTCAAAGATTTCAAACTGATCCGTGTCTAAAATCTGATGCGTCTCTAGATACCCACCGCGGCGCATGCGTCGGATCAACTCCATCAGAGTCAACCGCCCCGCTAAAGTCCGTCCCCCATGCTCATGCGAACGGCTAACGAGGTATTGGACCAATAGACTCTCGTTATAAAGCGCCGGCGATAAAAACAGCCTCGATCCCTCACATTCCCAACCATCTTCAAGCCGTGCCGACGGGCGAATTGATCGCACATCGTCGAAGATCTGGTCCCAATCCTGCTTCGGTTCTTTTCGTTCGAGAAACGCCTTCGTCGCGCCCAGCAACCACTCAGGCTCACTAAGATCGAGCGTGATTCGCAACGTGTCGAGCCAGTCGAAGAACGCGCGCCGGCGATCAGACTTCACCTCCGTTACCGCAAACTGATCGCCTTTCTTTTCGATACTCTTCACGAGCTTGCGCCGAGGCGCGTCGGTAGTCTTGCCACCTTCGATGCAATGTGTGTCGAGCCTCGCATGCCAGCGCTTGGCGGCATCGCAGTAGGGACATCGCGGATGTTTCTCTTCGCTATCGAAAAACGGACGCACCGCCTTCCGCGATGTCAATTCTTCTACAGTTGGACTGTAACGTTTGATCTCGGAGTACGCCGATCGCGGCGCGAGCCCGATCTGTTTAGTGAAGATGTCGAAGATGCAAGCGAGGCAGACGAGCGTCGTGTACTCCGTAACTGTTCCCGGAGGAAATTCACTGAAGTCGGGAACGACGGGTTTCGCCATGCAACTTAAACCAATTCCAGTTCAGCTTCGATATCGCCAAACTCAGCATGAAGAAGGTTCTTGAAGTCGAACAACTGATGGTCCAACAAATGCGACGGCACGGTGTTTCCGAGCGCGTTGAGCATCGACGCGCGAATGTGCGGAATATCTTTTTCGAGCCCAGCGATTAGGTTCTTGATCTGCACACGCTTCAGATTGGTTTGCGAGCCGCAGAGGTCGCACGGAATGATCGGAAACTGTCTCAACTCCGCATACTCGGCGATGTCACGTTCAGAGCAATAGGCCATCGGACGAATCACTGTATTGCGACCGTCGTTCGAACGGAGCTTCGGCGGCATCGCCTTGAGCGTGCCTACGTAAAAGAGATTCAGCAAGAGCGTCGAGATGATGTCGTCGGCATGATGTCCGAGCGCGATCTTGTTGCAACCTTCTTCAACGGCGATGTTGTAGAGAATGCCGCGGCGCAGACGCGAGCAGACGGAACAGTACGTTTTACCCTCCGGAACCAGGCGTTTGACGATCGAGTAAGTGTCTTCCTCGACGATGCGAAACGATACGCCCAATCCGCGGAGATATTCTGGCAGGACGCCAGCCGGAAAGCCGGGTTGTTTTTGATCCAGGTTGACCGCCAGTATCTCAAAACGCACTGGCGCGCGTCGTTGCATGTCGAGTAGCAGATCCAACATGGTGTGACTGTCTTTTCCGCCGGAAAGACAGACCATAATCCGGTCGCCGTCGTCAATCATGCCGAAGTCGGCGATGGCTTCGCCCATTCGGCGCAGTAATCTGATCTGAGTTTTATCTTCAGTTCGCATTTTAGAAATCCACAAGAGTATAGCGTTTGTAACTGAAATATAACGAGACGGGCCTGATAGTCGGGGAAATTTAGACTAGACACTGACGGGAATGTTTGTCTATCATTAACAGCCCGCTTTTGGCGGTCAATCATTCGTCGCTGGCACCCAAAGCTAGCGAATAATCCACGACAAAAGGCAAGCGCGTCGTTTCGTTGCTTCAAGGTTCCGACAGCCGGTGACTAAACATCCGCGCCCCCATATTACGGAGGTAACTAATGCTCAGGATAGGAAAGAATCCCAAGGATCAGGAAGATAACGACTCCTCCAGCCGCAAGCCGGAGGTTCCTGACTACTCCACTGCCAAAAACTACCCCTCCTATCAGGGAACAGGTGTTGAAGCAAAACCGGCTATCGAAACCCCCTCGGCCCCCCGTGGCGCGATGACCGAGAGCGAAACTCTCGCGCGCGACATTAAGGAAGGCACGCTCAGTGGTTTCGTCGGTGGTGGAACAGTAATGACCGGAGAGGCCAACTTTAAAGCGATGATGAGGGTCGACGGCCACCTGTCGGGCCGCATCAGCTCAACCAGCGGCACGTTGATCGTCGGCGCGAATGGTAAAGTCGATGCCAACATCGAAGTCGCCGTCGCCGTGATTCATGGCACGATTAATGGCGACATCATCGCCACGCAGCGACTGGAACTCGGCCGCGCCGCAAAAGT
>DASRPN010000042.1:0-18973 GCA_035646355.1 Pyrinomonadaceae bacterium
GGGAGATTGAGGTTGTGAATGAGCTCGAACAGGACTTCGACGTCGATCGGTTTCGGCACGAGGGCGTGGTAGCCCGTGCCAAGAGCGCGCTCACGATCCTCGTCACTCGCGTAACCAGAGATGGCGATTGCGGGAACGTCGTCCATTCCGGGAAGAACTTTAAGTTGTTCGAGGAGCTGATAACCATCGACGTCGGGCATGCCGATGTCCGAAATAATTACCGCCGGACGTTTGTTAACGGCTTGCTCCAACGCTTCGGCGGCAGAAGCAGCGGTCGTAACGTTTGCGCCTTCGCGACTGAACACCGCGCTCAAGAGCATCAGAGTGTCGAGCGAGTCTTCGACTATCAACACGTCCAGGCCAACCAAAGAGTGGGTTTTTTCAGGCGGTTCTTCGGGAACTACACTTCCCGCCGTCGCCAGTGCCATATTCAACGTGAAACATGAGCCCTTCCCAGCGCCGCCCGACTCCGCGAGAATCTTTCCGCCGTGCATTTTTGTGAGCGCATCGGCGATGGCAAGGCCGAGTCCTAATCCCCCATGACGCCGCGAGGTCGAGCCGTCTGCCTGCTTGAACCGATCGAACACGTGAGGCAGAAATTCCGGATCGATGCCGATTCCCGTATCAACAACAACAAGGCGCGCTTGCGGACCCTCGTTCTGGGTCGACACCGTTACCTTCCCTCCGGGCTCTGTAAACTTGATCGCGTTCGAGATCAAATTCCACGCGATCTGCTGGAGTCGCACCGGCTCACCCATTACGACAAGCGTCGACGGCCACAGGTTTACTGACAGTTCGATATTTCGCGCGCCGGCAGACTCGAGGACCGTGTCAATGGCCGCCTTCGTGATCATGTTGAGATCAGTGGGCTTCGGTTCGAAATGAAGCTTTCCGGTCGCAATACGCGACGTGTCAAGCAGGTCGTCGATCAGTTTCGATTGCAGCCAGGCGTTTCGTTCGATCGCATCCAACGCCTGCGCGACGCTCTTCTCGTCCAGATTCGCGGTGCGCAATAGTTTGATCCAGCCCACAACGGGCGTAAGCGGGGTGCGCAGCTCGTGCGAAAGCGTCGCGAGGAAAACGTCTTTCGCGCGGTTTGCTTCGGCCAGCTCGGCGTTTAGGCGCGTCAGTTCGGCGGTGCGCTCGATGATTCTGCGTTCGAGATCTAGGTTGAGTTGCTCCAGATCGGTGCGCGCCTTCTGTTCGGCAAGCATCAGGCGACGGTGTTCGACACCGCGCCGAATCGTGTGCTTCATGCTGTCGATGTCACACGGTTTGACGAGGTAGTCGTAAGCGCCTTCCTGCAACGCCGCGATCGCCGATTCAACCGACGCAAAGCCAGTGAGCACTACCGAGATCGTCAACGGTGAGTGACGGCGAATCTGGTTTAGTACCGAAAGACCGTCGCCTCCTTCCATGTGCAAGTCGGTGAGTACCAGGTCGTAGTCTTTCTGCTCGAGCAGGGCGATGGCTTCGTCACCGCTGGATGCGGTGTCAACCAAATAACCCTCTCTTTCAAGAATAGCTGCGGTTGTGATGCGCAGACTCTCTTCGTCATCGACTACAAGCAATCGTCCATCACGTATAAGCGATGGAATGCCGTTTCCTTCATCCAATTTGTGGCTCATTTCGTCGTTAACCGTTCAGTTTCTTGAGCTTCGAAAATTGGGGATTCAACCTGGAGGATGATCGTGAAAACAGTTCCACGACCTAATTCACTTGTCACCTCGATGCGCCCGCCGTGCTGCCTGACGATGTCCTGGGTCACCCATAGTCCAAGGCCAGTGCCTTTCTTGCCGCTTGAGAAAAACGGCTCGAAGATGTGGTTCAGATCGTCTTCGTTGATACCGACGCCGCTGTCACCGATTTGGATCAGGATCGACGGCTGCAATGCCTGTTCGTAATGAGAAGTACGGATGGTGATTTCACCGCCGCCTTGTATGGCTTGTTGCGCGTTGATGATCAGATTCAGAATTACCTGGCGCAACTGGTCGGCGCGCGCGCGAATCTTCGGCAGCGTCTCATCAAGATTCCGATTCACTCGAATGCGCAACTGGCGCATCTTCTTCTCGAGCAGCACCAGCGTCTCTTCAATCAACTGGTTGACGTCGACCCAATCCACTTCGCCTGAGCGACGAGCGAAACCAAGCATCTGCCGGATAATGTGTGAAACGCGTTCCGTTTCCTTGCGCGCGATTTCCAGGAAGCGGAAATTCTTGTCTCCTTCGGATCCGGACTCCATCAGATAAAGCGCGTTCTTGATCGCTTCCAGGGGATTATTGACTTCGTGAGCGATGGACGCTGCGAGACGGCCGACCGCGGCGAGTTTCTCTGATTCAAACAATTGCTGCTCGACGCGTCGTCGTTCGAGCTCGCGAATCTCAGTCAGGTCGTGAAGAATGGAAACTACCGCTGTGACTTGTCCCGTCGGATCGAGCACTTCGCGCGCCGTGATCTCCATCGGCAAGAACCGGCCGTTTTCAGGATCGATCAGCTCGATCTCCGCCTGCCTGCCTGTTTCCGATGCCGACGCAAGACCTGAGATGAACGACGTAAGCTTCACGGCGTTAGTGCGAACAGCGGCAGCCGCTCCTGCCCGAGACGACGACTTCTCTTCGAACAACAACTCCGCGCGCCGATTGAACAGAATGAAGTTGCCCGCCGAATCGCAGACGACGATTGGATGGCCCACGTTTTCGATGATCAGGTCGAGGCGGTCACGTTCACGAGTCGAATCGGCTTCGGCTTGTTGCAACTTGACGAAGTTGCGGGCGAGTTCTTCGTTCGCTTCGCGCAGATCCGTGACGTCGCGGAAGATTGAGACGAGTCCGAGCGGTTCGCCACGCGAGTTTGCGGCCGGAGTGGAAATGACTTCGAAGTGGATATCCGAACCTTCAAGTGGATCAACGAGCGTGATGTCTCGCTGGACTAAATCCGAGGACGAAACAGTCGCGCTCGAGAGATACGCCGAGAACAGGAGGTCGTTCATCTTGAGCGCGCGGCGTTTGCCTTCGCCGGCGTTTGCCGATCCGCTGAACAGTTCCTCGGCGCGACGGTTTTGCAGCAGGATTTCGTTGTCGAGGTCGGTGAGAACGATGGGATCGGCGACCGACTTCATGATCGACTCGATCCACTGCCGTTCCCGCTGTAGTTTCGTAACGGTACTGACGAGCTTTTCCTGGTGAATCGCAAGCGACGCGATGATGCCAACTCGATCCGCAAAGCGTTTCAACAGATTCAGCGAAAGCGGATCCACTGTCTCTCGATCAGCGCCGACGTAAAGAACGCCGAGTCGCGAGCCCGGATCGAAAGTCCAAAAGTGGCCGGGAAGTCTCGAACCGCTTCGTGAATCACGGCCTCTAGTTGGAGAGATCTCGGAGATTCCAAACAACGGAAGCGCGATGACCTCGTGCTCCCAGTGCATCTTGTCAAAGAGAGTTCGTGAAGCCACGTCTTCCTTCATCGAGATCCACAACGGAACCGCGTCGTGAATTACCCGGACACACGCGGCGCTGGAATCCAGCGGCATCTCCGCTCGTGCGGGCTGCTCACCATCAAACCCGACTGCCGCGCGGATGCGCAACTCCGCATCTCTTTCGTTGATGATGGCAACGGCGGCCTGCCGGTGTCCGAAGATGTTGGAAATGCCTTCCAGCGCGAGCAGGAGTCGTTCATTCACCCGCGGTGTCGCCAGCATCTGCGTCGTGGTCTCAACGAACACGTCATACTGGCGCAGGTAGGAGCCGATCCGTTCGTTATCTGAGATCGGCGGAACCGTGGCAAAAGCTAACTCTGTGGGGACTTCACCCATGTTCTAAAAAATTTGTTTTTGCCGCACACATCAAAACACGGATTACACCGTGTGTTACTTTTTCTCTTCAACTGTGACTCGACGACGAGTTTCAGTCTCTACAGTTTCTGCTCCGGGGGTCAAAGCCGGGCGGGAAACAGCCGGCGTCAGACCTACGGCTTCAGCGTACTTGAGGTAAGTGTCAATTGAAGCAACAACCACACGAGCTTCGATAGTGATCAGGTCTATTCCCACCAGTGAGATACGGACCCAGGCGTCGATGACGATACCCTTGTCGAGTACGCGATCAAGGACGTCTATTAGACTAGTTCCGCCTGGTGCTCTTTCGACAGCCATTTGCTTAGGTTCCTTTATCCAAAGTTGTAAAAACCAGCATTAGCACAGCATTTAGCGACGCCGCCCTTTGCTCTTAGTATTCTTTTTGATCTCTGTTCGCGTGACCTCGGTTCTGGTAGTGCCGGTCGCTCCGAGCTTTCGGATCTCCAGCTCAAGTTCAGAAAGCCGCTCACGCAACTCGAGATTTTCCGCCTCGGCGCGCTCGGCGCGGGTCGTCAGGTTCGTGTCGTAGCGCCACCAGTTCAGGCCAATCTGCTCTGCCTTGTCGATCGAGCACACGAGTAGTCGAATCTGCAAGGTGAGTAGTTCTACGTTCGCGAGCGACACTTTAATGTCGCCGGCTATGACCAACCCCTTGTCAAGAATGCGATCGAGAACATCAACTAAGCCCGGGGGACGGGCCGTTATAAGGGTAGACCGCTCACTGGACACTTTCGTCCTCCACTCTCAGGAGGCGGCTTTACTCAAAAAGCTCAGGTGGCCGCCACCGTCGTATGCAATGCCGGGGAAAGACTTACTTCAGCTAAATCAGACGGCCCACAGGACCGAGATCGAGATTGAGTTCTTCATCCGTTAAACCAAATTGTTCTTTCAGCTCCTGAAGCTTTGCTTCTAACCTCATAAGCGCCAACCCTAGTTCTTCGATTTGTTCAGGTGAGAGATCCCCGCCTTCCATGCGGCGGACCGCCTGCTTTTCAAGCAGACGACGGATGAACTCGATCAACGTCAGAACCAGCTTCGCGAGACCCTGTTCGACGCTTTGCGCGTCAATATTAATTCGCGACGGCAAAGAGTTTGTGACACAACTCAGTTGCTCAACGAACTCCTCGACGTGCGAGGTTTCGATCTCCGGCTCAGCCGTAGGGGATTTTTCGGGGGAAAACTCCATCAGCTTACTCCGAACCGCGTTTTGACTTCAAGCTCTATGTTGGAAAAAGTATACGGCGGCCAGGGTCCGCTTACCAGAAAGTGGAGTTCCGGCTGTGTTTTAAGGGCTTCTGCGACCCGGCCGCGGTATTTAGCGACTTCCGGGCGGCCAACCAAATGGGATGCAGCCACTATCAGCTTTTCTGTTGGGCAAAGGCTAACTTCTTCCTGCTTCACCAGCCCCTCAACCTGTTCGCTGAGCCATAAGGACACTTGCTTTGCTTTCTCAGCTCGATGTTCCCCGCCCGTGATTTCGCGCTGTTTTTGGTGAAGAAATGCTGCTCCCGGGCCCAGATCATCCCTCGCTGATCCTGATTTGGTCTCATCCGTGTCCCAGATAATCTTTACGCTCATCTCGAGACACCCGCGTACCTGCGCCAGCTTCATTTCTAACTTCTCTCGGTGAGTGCGTATATAACTGGCGAGCTGTTGTTCCGTTACCACAGATCCGAACCGAAATGGCAGCGGCGTTGTTTCACTGAGCACACTGCGGACAACACTATCGTGCGTAAGTACATTTTCACGAGTGACCAGCGCCGATTCGCCTTCAAATCGACTCACCAGCAAGGAGAGACCTTCGCGCTCGATGACCTCGACATTCGCACCTGAAATGCCGACGACTGGCGCTGCCAGCGCGGCGAACTGCACGGCTGGCTTCTCGGCGAGGCAGTAGACATATAACTTCATCCACGTTTGCGTACGACTTCGTTGGCAGTCTCGACCGAACTGACGAGAACGTTCAAGCCGATAAAGATTAGATCGATGTCGGCGACCGAGATCGTGATTTCGCCGGCGATCACGAGGCCGCGGTTGAGCACGTGATCGAGAGTTTCGAGCAACGAGACATCAGACTGCTCGAGAATATCAATCTGTTCCAATTGCTCACTCATTTATTCAATCCGGGTGAAATTATACGCGGGCCAGGGTCCCGTAAGTTCCAGACGTACACCGGCGCTCTGATGTTCCTGCGCCAACCGTTCAGCAGCATCGCGAAAAGCGTCAAACTCCGACTTCGTCACAAGAAAAGCAAACTTCGCTTTAAGTTCACCGTGTTCGGTCGCCTCGACCTTCAGTACGCGCAGACGTTTTGCATCAACGCTCTGCTCGCCGAGTGTCTGTTCAACTTGTTCGACGTTTCGATTCAGAGCAGCACGCGCTTCGTCGACCTTCAAGGTTTCGATCTTCTTTTGCATCAGGTACGACTGGCCCGGCGACGCCTGGGCCGCGCGCTCCGTTAAGTCACGCAACACCGGACTGACTGAAGTGATGCTCGACATCAACACCGATTGATCGCAAAAAACATTCACGCCCCACTCTTCACGCCCGCGCAGGCGTTCAAGGATCTCGCGTAGCTCTCTTCCCTTTTCCGACAGCATCCGTTCGATTCCGGCACGCTCGAGGTAGATAGTTCCAAAACGGAGCGGCACCACCGCGGCTCGTTTGGCAACATATTCTGCGATCGTTTCGTGGCGCATCGCGCGTACCGCCGTCCAACTCGGATCGGACAGGTGTTCAGCGAGGCTTTCTTCACTATAACTGGCTAAAGGCACCTCGCTAATCAGTGCCGCCAGATCGCCGCTCGAGAGCCATTCAAGTTTCGAATCTTCTTCAATCGCCGGCGGCAGCGAACCCGCCGCAAGCTCGGCGGCTGCCGCACGCTCAGCAATACAGTAAACGTAGAAAGCCAGGTTCATCTGTTTGTCACAGAGTGTTTTTACACTCATTACAGTTTCCCGCAAAGGCGCAAAGACGCAAAGGAGATTAAGCCCCGTCGCCGGAACTGTCTCTTTGCGCCTTTGCGGCTTTGCGGGAAACTTCCACTCTCAATCCTCGCCAACTCTGAAAATGCTTCAGTAAATCCTTGGCTCCCGTGATTTCGTGCGGTTGTTGGGGCGCGGTAAACAATTGGACCGAACGAAACCGCTTCCGAAAGTTCACAACTACCTCGTCCTGCATCTTCCGTCTCGATTTACAGAAATTACATCCGTTCTTGGGGACCATCCCATTGATCAAAAGCTTCTCCATCGGCACTTGGAGCTTGTCGAGCGCCTTCGCAAGGTCGACGGTCTCCTCCAAACTCATCCGCTCGGGAATGGCCACGCCAACGAACTCACAACGCTTCGCGTCAGTAAGCAAAGCGAGAACTCCCTTGATACTCTTCGACAACGCCACCAACTCTTCGGCGACCTGCGTCGCCTTCACGACGTTCTGATACTTTAACAGCAGCTTCATGAACGTTCGTATCCATGAGAGCGCTACCTGCGGTAACTCCAAAAAACGGATCAAATGGCCCGTCGGCGCTGTGTCGAGAATGATTGAGTGATATCGATTCTCGTCGAGCAGATCGCTGATCACGCCCAGCGCGGCAATTTCGTCAATGCCTGGCGGCGTGAGTTCAACCAGTTCACGCATCGCTTCTCGATCAAACTTGATCTCCATTCGCGAGGCGCCAGTCAGCGAAGCAAACAACTCGTCGGTCCACGTTCGATAACGTGTCTTGAGTTCTTCAAACCATTCTCCCGGATCGATCTCCATCCCATCGAGGTTCGCATTGCCCGCGACGCTTTTCTTTTCGCGACCAATCTCCTCACCAAAACTGTCAGACAGCGAATGCGCCGGGTCAGTTGAAAAGATCAGCAGTTTCTTTCCTGGTTCGGCGTGTGCGAGCGACAGTGCGTAGGCGGCCGCGGCAGTGGTCTTTCCGACACCGCCCTTCCCGCCAAAAATCACAATCGGCTTTAGAGTTAATGGGAATTCCATATAACCTTTCCGACCTTATTCAACGCCTCGAACCCTCGAACTTCCTGTGCCTGCAACGGGACGTAGTGAAACTCCAACCCGCGAAATGCCCTCGAGATCTCCTTCAACCACTTCTTTTGACCCGAAACACGCGCCTGACAGTATTCACAATCACCATGTTCCTGCTCGACACGATTTACGATCAGATCGCGCACGGGCACGCCCTGCTCCTTCAGCAACCCGAGATAGCGCTCGGTTTCGCGAACACTCATCGCCTCCGGAATCGTGACGAGTGAAAAACTGGTCTGATCAGTGTCGTAAAGTAACTTGCGCACGGACGCGATCCGCTCCTTCAGATCGCGCAGGAACAACTCAACCTTATCGAGTGGCGCCCGGCGCCGCGCAAACTGCTCGATCATGTAACGATGCTTCTCACCCATCAAATCCAGCGTCCGCGCAATACGCTCAAACACCTCCGGCAAACGCAACAGCCGAGACGTATGTCCGGAAGGCGCCGTATCGACGACGATGTGCGTGTACTTCCCCGCGCGATCGACTTCACTCAATTCAAACAACGACATCACTTCGTCCAACCCCGGCAAAGAAAGATTCAGCAACTGGTTGATATCATCCTCGTCCAGCAAGGTTCCGCGTTCCGCAATCTCAGCGAGCACTTCGCCATGCGCAGCTCGAAACCGCTCGAGCGCGAGACTCGCGTCCATCTCGTAAGCAAACAACTTCCCACGCCCTCGAAGTTGTTTCACCTCAACGAGACGATTGCCGACTTTCACGTCGAGACTGTCCGATAACGAATGTGCGGGATCGGTTGAAAAGAGGAGGATGGAATCGTTGCGTTTTGAGTTATGAAGGAGGAAGAGTGCGGTTGCTGAGGCGGCGGTGGTCTTTCCGACCCCACCTTTACCGCCGAAGAAAAGGTAACGCGCGTTCACCCTCGGTCACGTGATTCAAGAAGTTTCTCGCGCAAAGGCGCAAAGACGCAAAGAAGTAGAACGGACCCGGAATTTTTACTTTGCGTCTTTGCGCCTTTGCGGGACAGACTCATGGCTCGTTCACCCTCGCTCGTGCCGCTCGTCACCTTGATAGTCGCCACCGACTTCAATAACCAGGCTCGACGAGTCTTTCGTATGGACCACCTCGTGCATCAGGTCGAGCTGTCGCATCTTGATCGCACGCAGCCGAGCAAACAGTTCCGCCTCCTGCTCCGCAAAATCCTCGTCGGAGATCTCGTCGAGCTCCTTGCGCATTTGCAGCTCGAGCAACTGCTCCTTGATCACGGTATCGTCGTTCAGCTCCTGATCGGCCATCTTTTGAATCTGGCCCAGGATGAACTTAAAGCCGTTGACCGGCGCGAGCAGTAGATCGTCGATCAGAAACATTTCCTTTAGCTCGCTACTGCTTCGGTGGTGCCTTCGCCGCGCTCCAGTTTCAAACGAATGTGGACGAAGTTGTAAGGTGGCCACGGACCGCTGTACTTGAACGACAGCTTGCCTTCGTATTTCGAGGCGATCTCTTTCACCCTCTGGTCGAACTCAGTTTCACGATCGCGCTCGATCAGAAACGCCGCGTTCATGATCATGCGATCGCCAATCGGTTTATTGGCCCGGGAGGCGACGGCCACATCGCGCAGGTGCGAATAGATCTCGCGAATGTACGAATCTGCCTGGTCCGTCAACGCCGTTTCGATCAAGCGGCCCAGCTGCATGCGTGCGAAATAGGTCGAACCTGTCGTGCGCGTGGTGATCTGTTCTTTGAGGTGACGGATCTCGTCGTCTTTATTTTCCAGCTCCGCTGTGACTTTGTCGCGGTCCCAGTTCACCTTCAGTCCGAACTCAACCTTGCCTTCCATCTTGGCCAGCACATCGCGGAGCGCGTCGTAAGTTCCACGAATCAGCTCGACGATGTCGTCTTCCGTCTTGAACAATGCGCCGAACGCCATCGGCAACACGGTGAACTCGCGCATCACCGTCTCGTTCACCTGCTCGTGCGCGAAAACGTTCTCACGAGTGGGGTCGTAAACAACGAGGGGCGTGTTTGAGACGACGGCGGCAAGACCCTTGTGACGCACTGTGTAAATATCGTCGCCGCGCCCACCAATACCCATCGGGCCGAATGAACGCGGTTCATCGGTTTCGATGATGCAGTAGACATACTTGCCCTCGGGCACCGGCTCGAGAGAGGGTTGTTCGACTTCACGACTCATATGTTTTGCCTGCGTGGGTTACCGGAAAGACAGGATCGAATACTCGCCAAAGATGATAATCAGTTGCCGCAATCTGGACAAGCTTTCAAGGGCATGAGTTCGTCTGTGCCTTGAATTCAAACATTCCTTAGGGCCGACTCCCAAAATCGGATTGTTGTGATGCACCCGCCGTGGCCATTTTGCCGTTTTGTGTGCTGGCATGAACGTTGCTCCCCTGTATAAGAGAAAACAAAGAAGGAGATTCCGACCATGCTGTGGACAATTTTAGTAATCCTTTTGGTTTTGTGGCTTATCGGCTTGCTCTCGAATGTCGGCGGCAGCCTGATTCACCTGCTTTTGGTTGTTGCGGTGGTGGTGCTGATTATTAACCTGGTTACCGGCCGCAGAGCAGTTTAAGTCCAACGATCAATCTACTTCGGCAAGATCTGAGTTGGCCGGGCCGTTATAGACCCGGCCCTCAGCCGTAAATTTCGAACCGTGACACGGACAATCCCACGTCCGTTCACATGCGTTCCACGAAACAACGCAACCAAGGTGAGGGCAGACGGCTGAACGGCTGTGAATCGATCCGCGATCGTCTCGATACACCGCGATCTTCGAGAGACCTTCGCGCATTATTGCGCCCTGCCCCGGCTTCAACTCTTCCACTGACTTTATATCGCCGGCAGTGACGTAGTCCGCAAACTGCCCCGCGACGTTGATGTTCTCGCCGGCGTACTCTTTCGCGGCGCGTAGCGTAACGCGTGATGGATTGTAAATCTCTTCCCAGGGGTTCTTTCGTCCCTGGATCAGGTCGGTAAGAAGAATGCCGGCGATGGTCCCATGCGTGATGCCCTGCCCGGAATCACCAGTGGCGATGAAGACGTTATCGGAATCCAGCGGATTGCGACCGATGAAGGCGAGATAGTCGGCCGGTTCCATTACCTGACCGGACCAGCGAAACTCAATCGCGCCAGCCTGCGGAAAACGTTCGCGTGTCCATTGCTCGAGCCGCGCGTAACGATCGGCGCAGTCGTCGGCCTGGCCGGTCTTGTGGTCTTCACCGCCGACGATCAGCACGTCGTGGTCCTTAAGGCTCTGAAGCCGGAGGTAGTGATACGGATCGAGTGTGTCCCAGTACAAAGCGTGCGCGATCGATCCTTTGGCGACTTTTGCGCCGATTACGTACGTGACGTACGGCGCTTGTTTCGTGTGAATCGCGACACGATCGTTTACGGGCGTGTTCGTCGCGACGACGATCACGTCGCAAGTAACAACCGGACCATGGCTACTTTCGACGTACGCGTTCTTACCGCCTTCGATTGTCTTGGCATGTGTTTCGTTGAACAAACGCCCGCCGTCACGGCGGATCGCACGCGTTAGTCCGCTCAGATAAGTAAGCGGATGAAACTGAGCCTGCCGCGGAAAGCGAAGCGCCGCGCCAGTGTCGAACGACTCAATCGGTGCTCGCGCGACCTTTTCAACGTCTACCAATCCCGCTCGATGTGTTGCCTTCAACTCTTTGTCAAGCAGTCCCTCATCGTCGGGTGGCGGCGCAAACAGAAAGCCATCGACGCGCGCAAAATCGCAGTCGATCTGCTCTTTCCGAACAATTTCCTCGACTTTGTCGATCGCCGCAGTGTGACTCTCGGCTGTTAGCCGTGCGCCTTCCTCGCCATGCAGTTTCTCGATTTCGAAAAAGCGATCGTCGAACGCATTTGTCAGATGCGCCGTGGTGCGACCGGTCATGCCGCCACCGATCGGACCATCGTCGAGAACCACAACCGATCGGCCTTCCTGCGCAAGCAAATACGCAGTCGTCAGCCCAGCGATCCCGGCGCCGATGATGCACACGTCGGTGCGAATGTTTTCCTGTAATCGAGACTGCGACGGCGTGTCTGCCGTCGCCATCCAGAGTGAGTTATTTGCTTGCGAATCGTCTTTCATGCGAACCATGTAAAGACTACTTAGATGGTGCCGCAGGAGCTGAAATGTTGACGTCCACTTCCTTCTTACCGCCAAACCACCGGCCGCCGAAGACGAACAACGCAGCGACGACGATGATTACGAAAATCACAAGTACTGCAACCACTCCCGTGCTTCCACTACCATTGTCTGCCATGTTTTTTTCCTCCAGTTTGTTTAAATATTGAATTCAAAAAAGCGTTACCCGGCTGTCGTTTCACCGCCGAGCAAAGTCAAAACTTCTCCGGTCACGTAACTCGAGTCGATCTCGGAAGCGAAATAGACAAACGCCGGCGCGATCTCTTCGGGCTGCGCCGGACGCTTCATCGGCGTGTCGGCGCCAAACTTCGCGACGTCTTCAGCGTCCTTGTCCGAAGGATTCAGCGGCGTCCAGACTGGTCCAGGCGCAACACAGTTCACTCGAATTCCCTTCTTGACCAGGTTCTGGGCCAACGATTTCGTGAATGCGTTTATCGCTCCTTTGGTCGCGGAGTAATCGAGTAGTTCTTTGCTGCCTTCAAGTCCGGTGATCGATCCGGTGTTGACGATCGCACTGCCCTCTCGCATGTGCGGCAAAGCTGCTTTCGCCATGTAGAAGTAGGCGTAGATGTTAGTCTTGAACGTATGGTCCCATTGCTCGTCAGTTACGTCTTCAAGACCTTCCTGGTGCTGTTGATAGGCGGCGTTGTTGACAAGAATGTCCAACTTGCCAAACTCTTCAACCGTCTGTTCAACGACTTTCTTACAGACTTCAGGATCGGTTAAATCAGCTTCCACTGCGATCGCGCGCTGTCCTTCTGCTTCAACGGCGCGCTTCGTCTCGTCCGCATCACGCTTCTCCTGCTTGAGATACGTGAACGCGACGTCGGCTCCCTCCCGTGCAAACAACACCGCAACTGCGCGTCCGATACCGGAATCGCCACCTGTGATTAGTGCGACTTTCTCTTTTAGTTTTTCCGCGCCTTTGTAGTGTGGCGCGAGATAATTCGGCCGCGGCTCCAGCTCCGCTTCAACGCCCGGCTTGGGCTGATGTTGCGGCGGCATCGGAGACATCGGCTGTTTGAGCTTCCCTGGTTCGGCCATTATTGCTCCCTGATGGGCTATCGTTTCTTGCTGCCGCCCTTCTTTCCACCTTTGCGCGACGCGCTGCGATTCTCTTTCTTGCCGCGACCGCTGCCGCTTTTCTTCCCGCCGCCGGATTCCTTGTTTACCGTCGCCCACGCGCGTCTCTCGGCTTCCTTCTTTGAGACGCCTTTGTCTTCGTATCCTTCTTCGATGTGTTCAGCCTTGCGTTTCTGTTTGTCGGTATAACTCGACTTATCTCCCCTTGGCATTATTCGACCCTCCTTGATGCCGCTCCTAATGAGCAAATTGCGTCCCACAACGATTGGGCCATCGGTCCGACACAGATCAAAGGCAATTCTCACTAGCAATTAGCGGTGGCATCACGCTTGCGCTTAAGTCCAAACGTGTTGGCTACAGCGGTGCGGATGCGTCGGAACTAAACAATCCGAGGCAGTTCGCTGTATAGGAAACCTACACTTTAGGAGGAATACGGCAATGCCTAAAAAGGCGACAAAGAGTCATCGTGAACTAATTGATACCGGCAATGACAAACGTTTTGTTAGACGCGACGAGAAGGGTGAATTCGAGAAAGTCGTCGACGTCGGGCGCTCGATAGCAAACGACACCAAGCAACATGCGAAGACGAAGGTGCCACCCGGACAAGGTGATCGCGGCGACACGAAATGAGGGGAAAGTTGTTGGAATGGTCAGAAGCGGCGGGGGGCACGCCTCTCGTCGCTCACTCTTTTTATCTTTTGAAAATAGTCGTTGAGCATTCGCGCATGACAAATCAAACACATCTGCTCTTCGTTTTCCTCGGCGTTGGATCTGATGATTGCGCCGCACCACGAGCAAACGACGTTGCGATTGAATCGCGTTTTGTCCAACCGATTATTTCTATTACTCAACATAATCTTCCCGACCGTTCCTTACTGGCCAGAATCCACACACAACACAATGCATAGACAAATCTCGTTCCGTGATTGACGAACTCGACTTTTCACATGACAAAACTCGAACGTTTGCAAAGCATCGGCATACGACGACTCGGTAGCCCGAAGCGCGGCTTCCGTTACGAATCGCAGAACGGCCGTCTCACAAAAGCAGACTTCGAAAGAATCGAGAAACTAAAAATCCCCCCAGCCTGGGTCGATGTGGCGATCAACCCGGCCGCAAAAGGAAGAATGCAGGCAGTCGGTCGCGATGCGGCCGGCCGTTGGCAGTACCTGTATCACGAAGATCACACACGCGTTCAAGACCTACGAAAGTTCAAGCGCATAACGAAGTTTGCTTTGGCCCTGCCAAAGATGCGCGCCACGATCAGACGTCACTTGCGGCAACCGGGTCTCGGGCGCGAACGAGTCCTCGCGGCTGTGCTGCGAGTTCTCTCAACTTGCTACATGCGACCTGGCAGCGAGGTCTACGCGAGTGAGCACGGCAGTTACGGCATCGCGACCCTGCGTCGTAAACATGTGACCGTAAAGGGCGATCTCATCGAGTTTGACTTTCCAGGCAAGTCGGGTGTGCGGCAACAACGACAACTGCGCGACCGGCAAGTGGCGCGAGTAATTCGCGCGACTTTGAAGCTTCCGGGTCTCAATGTTTTCAAGTTTGAGAATGGAAACGGTCAGCCGGTTGCGGTGACGCGCCAGCACATTAACGATTACATCAAGGAAGTGATGGGCGAGAGTTTCAGCGCGAAGGACTTTCGCACGTGGGCTGGAACACTGGTTTGTGCGTGCGCACTAGCGCGTAACGGGCAGGAGACGCCGGCAAGCGCTACTGCCGTGAAGAAGAAGATTGTCGCCGCAATCAAGGAGACCGCGGAAGTACTCGGCAACACACCGGCCGTATGTCGCAGTTCGTACGTCTGTCCCGAGATCATTCTTTCGTACGAAAAGGGACAAATGATCAATCACTGTTCGGGCAGCCTGGAAAGTCTCGTTGCCTTTCGCGGCTATGGCTTGCACAAAGCCGAACGCGCACTGCTTCGCTTTCTCAAACGCGGATGAAGACGGATTGGCACTCATATTGCCGAAACCATTGTGAACGAGTTTTGATGTTCTGATATCGAGCAACGGAGGGTTTTTACATGGAAGGACCACTTAGAGGAATACTTGCAGGCGCCGCGGCGTGGAAGTTTGGCGGCGGATGTATCTCCACCATCCTGATTTTCATTCTCGTCTTCTGGTTACTCGGCTACGTGAATTGCTGAGCCGTCGGTCTGTTAATTGACCCAATTCGTCTTGACGCAAGCGTCCGTTTCGAATAGTGTGCGCTTGCGTCACGCCAACTCACACGCTGGCTCCTGATCCCGACGCGTTACAGTCCAGCGCAACTCTAAAAATTCTCGCCGGGGGCTTTCCTCGACCTTCACCAGGAGGTATTCCATGAACCTCAAGCGTGTTCTCACTTTCCTCGTTATCTCTTTGCTGATTGCGGTATTTACTAGTTCTCAACCTTCGTCGGCAACAAAGCCAGATACCGGTCCTTCAATTTTCGGAGAAGGCACGTTCACATTTCTGAATCTGATTGCAATGCGGACGGAGCACTTTGAATTCTCTTTTGACGCCACCGTAAACAAAAACGGCAAGGGCAGGGGCCACGCACAATTCAACAATCTCACGACTCAAACGGAGATAGAAGTAAAGCTCGATTGCGTAACGTTATCTCAGGCTGAGGCGGTTATGTCAGGAAGAGTCCAGCATAGCGACGATCCCGGTTTTCCGAAGCACATGAGGGTGGTTTTTGCCGCGATCGATGGAAGCCAGATACCAGTTCCATTCGCCGACCGGATTACGCCCATCTTTGGTACTTCTATTTTTCCGGGTTTCGAGAACGACTGTGCTGTCTCCCCGCTGACCATACTTCTTCTCGATAGCGGTGATATTGTCGTTCAACCGTGAAGGAGATTTACCAGCTAACAACAAGCTCTTCCGCTTCCTGCCAGACAGGAAGGTTTTGACGAATTGCACAGCGATACAGGTGATCGGATTCGGTCAACAACAGACCGGCGCCCATCACCACCGTTGTGATCGGATCTGCAGTCATTGTCACGCGCAGTTTCAGTTCGCTTTGCAGCCGCTCTCTGATTCCCTTTAACAACGATCCGCCGCCGGTGAGAATCAACCCGGAGTAGTAGATGTCCGCAACAGCTTCCGGTTGCGCGTCTTCAAGCACTCTTCTGATACCCGCCACGATCTCAGCAAGCACAGGCTCCAACGCTTCGCGTACTTCGTCGGCAGTGATGTCAATGGCGCAGGCCGAACCGTCGCTCAATTGCTTGCCGACGACCTGCACTTTTTGTTGATCACCGCGAATCTCGTCGTTGCTCAACGCGCCGAGTTCTTTCTTGAGCGCTTCCGCAGTGTACTCGCCGATTTGTAAGCAATAATTTGAACGAACGTAGTCGCGGATGCTTTCGTCCATCGCGTTTCCCGCGGCCGTTAAACTCACGGACGAAACAACTCCACCCGACGCGATGATCGCGATATTCGTCGTGCCGCCGCCAATATCAACCACGAGGTGCGCGCGTTCGTCGTCTAACGAAAGACCGGCGCCAAGTCCCGCAGCCAATCCCTCGTCGACCAGGTCAATGCGACTGCCGCCGGCATCGCGAGCTGCATCACGGACCGAACGCTGCTCGACCGCAGTTGCCGAACCAGGAATCCCCACAACGTAATGGCTGCGTCGATAACCCTCGGTGACGCTCCCTACGAACGAGCGAAGCATCTTCTGCGTGACTTCGAAATTGAAGATCGTGCCGCAGCGGATCGGTCGATGGACCTCGATCCCGCGCGGCTCACGGCCCAGGAGTCGTGCCGCCTTGTGGCCCACTGAAACAACCTCGCCGTCGTAGCGATCGATTGCTACCACAGATGGCTGATTGACGAGTAAGCCGCGGCTCGGGTGATAGATGAGGGTGTTGACGGTCCCCAGGTCTATAGCGAGTCCGCTTCTAAAAAACTTCTCGATGAACTTCATGGCGAACGGCTCCTCCCCCAATAATGGCGGGTCCTTGGAAGCGAGTAATTTAGCTTCCGAACGGCAAGTCGTATGCCTCAACGAAAGTGTAAATGCACCTGGGGGAATGTCCTTTGGATCTAACAAATAGTTATTACACCGTTGTTTCCAGGGTCGTACTACAAATGTGCGGAGGCTGGTCGAAACGTATTACTTCAAAGCATTCAGGATGACGTGACGGAGGTGGTGTACGCTTTTGAGCAGGTCGTCGCCGAGGTTTATTCGAAGGACGCGGCGGTCGCGGCTCACGAGAGCACGGAAATCACCGAGTGCCTGGGCCTGTTTCAGGATGCTGAAGCTGTAAGGCTCGCCAGGGACGGGGAAGTCGGTCTTATCCGTGGCTTCGATCTGGAAAAAGACGCCGGTGTTTGGTCCACCTTTGTGAAGCTGTCCGGTGGAGTGCAGGAAACGTGGTCCATAGCCGATCGTCGTCGCGCACTTTGTACGGTCCCGTACCGCCGTTCTGATCTCCTGAAGCTTGTGATCGATTTCCGGGAGCTCTTCGATGTAGTTGAGGAACGCGACGTAGTCGCCAGGAGCGATCGACTTCAACTGCGCGCGTATCGCGTCGTCGTCCGCGAGTTTTTGATCGTCAGGCAGATTGCCGGACTTTGAAAACTCGCTCAGAAGTTCGCGCGTCGCATCTTTTGCTTCCTGCACGTTTGGCTGATCGAACGGGTTGATGCCGAGTCGCCAACCGGCGCAGGCTGTCGCAAACTCCCAAATGAAAAACTCCGCGCCGAGATCGTAAACATCACGCAGTTCGCGTTGAATGACGGGATGGCCTGCCGCAGCTAACGCACGCAGCGAAACCTGCGTGCTTGCGCTAGTTTCACCAATTGATATTGATACGAACACGCGATCGTCACCGTAGACCGAGGGTTCACCGAGCGGTTCGCCGCTGACGGGCAGTATTCCTTTTCCTTCCTTGCCGGTGCTCTCGGCGATGAGTTGTTCGATCCACAACCCGAGCGTCTCGATCTGCTGATCGATTAGGAGCGTGAGCTTATCGCGTCCGGCATTCGCGCACTCCCCAATGATCGTTCCCAGCTTCAGCGCGTCATTTGTTTCCTTCGCGCGTTCGAGAAACTTTCGTATGTCGATTCCCATCAACGCCGCAGGCACCATACCGAAATACGAAAGCGCCGAGTAACGTCCGCCAATGTCTGACTGATTGAGAAATGTTCGTTGAAAACCGAGTTCGGCGGCGGTGTCGACCAGTGGTGAACGGGGGTCGGTGATGACGACGAAGTTTTCCCCTGGGTTCTCGCGTCGTTTACCGACTTCGTCGTACCAGTATTTGTAAAAGACAGTTGGCTCTGTAGTCGTTCCTGATTTTGAAGCAATGATGAATAGGCAATGCTCGACGTCGATCTGATCGCGGAGACGAGCGATAACGTCAGGGTCAGTGGAATCGAGTACGAGTAATTCCGGAAATCCCCACTGTGGACCAAATGTTCGCGTCAGAACTTCAGGACACAACGACGAACCGCCCATGCCACACACCATCACGTGTCGAAATCCACGCGCGCGAACCATCCCCGCAAACTCGATCAACTCGCCGGCCACGCCGATCATTTCATCAGCAACAGTCAACCAGCCGAGCGAATTTCCGATCTGCTTTTTACTGCCTTCGTCTGTTTTCCAGAGCGAAGCGTCTTTCCGCCATAGGCGTTCGACGACGGACTCTTGTTCAGCGTCGCGAATCGCGCTGTTCAATTGGTCCGCGAGTGGTCCGAGATGGAATTCCAAGCGCTTCATGATGCCGAAGTCCTGCTTTTAGAGTGGGAGTAAGCAGTGTAACATCGTCTCAGGAAACAAGGGGCCAAATTCATCATGTCAACACAATCGAAACAAGCGTTAATCGTTGTCGATGTGCAAAACGACTTTTGTCCCGGTGGGGCGTT
>DASRPN010000043.1:0-27810 GCA_035646355.1 Pyrinomonadaceae bacterium
AACCAAAAAAGGCGCCTTTCTGAGCACCGACCGCCTGAGCCAGCGCAGCGGCGATCCCGAGTCCGCGAATTTCGCTGCCGGCAGGTACGAACGTTACGTAGAGTAATGCGGGCAACGCCATGCCGAGTATCGCGCCTGTGAAGTAGACGCCCCACTGATCTACACGCACGAGCCGCCACCAACCCTTCCAGCGTTCCAGCGCAGCGCGATCCGGCTTGAACGTGCTGCCCGAGTGTGCCAGCGAGACCTTCTTTCCCCCGACGGCGGCGGGAATAAAGCCGACGATACTACTCATGCCATAGCCTTTGTCGCGTGCCCAGTTGCTCAAGGTTAGATTGGCAACACCGCCGCCACCTGCGTAGGCAGCGAAAGCGCCGAGCAGAAAGAAATCGGCTCCGGCAGGGACGAATTGAAAGTTGCCAGTATTCAGATCGAAGCCCGCAAAGCCAGCAACGCCAGCGGCCCAGTTATGTCCTGGAACAAACATTACGGCAAGCAAACCAAGTCCGCCGATAATCGCTGCGACCATGATCCAGTTTAAGTATTCGAGCGTGCGTTCAATGCGACGACCAACCATCAACACTGCCGCACACATCAGGAAGAGCCCGACGCCAATCAGGTAAACCGTTCCTGTTTCGGCCGCGCCCGGAAGACGTTGCGCCCAAAGAAAGAAGACTGCGCCCGCCGCCGCGCCTGCCCAACCCGGCCAGCCCATTTGCAGGAAGAACAGAATCGAATAGAACCACGCCCAGAAAGTCGAATGTGGACGGGTGCGCATGAACCCGGTGAAAACAGGTTCGCCCGTCGCTAACGTGTAACGCATCACTTCGACGTTCAGTAGTGTTTGCAGAAGCGCCGCGACACCGACGATCCACAGTAGCGAGAGTCCATACTTAACGAACGCCGCCGGACCAAGTAGAAATTCACCACTGCCGATCGAAACTCCGAGTGCGATCACGCCTGGTCCAATCGCGCTGAACCAACCGAGTCCACGAGGAGTTGGCGCTGGTGGTAACTCGTCGATGCGCCACGGATCGAGTCCGGAACGTGCTTCTGGCGATCGCGATTCCGAAGCGACGGTTTCGACTACCAGGGGTGTCGTCATATATGATTCGCCTCTGTTTGTGTTGATAAACTCATGAGCCAACCTGTGCACATCAGGATTGCCGAAGCCGCGGATGCAAGGCAGATAATGGCCGTTATCAACTCCGCCTTTAAGGTGGCGGAGGACTTTTTCTGTTTTGAGGATCGGATCACGCTGGAAGAGGTCGAACGACTCTTCACTACCGGCACGTTTCTGGTTGCCGAGGCGCGCGCGCGCGGTGACAGAGTACTAGTCGGATGCGTTTACGTCGAGCTTAAAGATGGCGATCGGTCGTACCTGGGACTGCTTTCAGTCGATCCTTCACAGCAGCAAGGCGGGCTTGGTTCGTTGCTGATGATGGCGGCTGAAAAACACTGTCGCGAGATGGGGTGTCGCGTTATGGATATCTGGATCGTGAATCTGCGGACGGAGCTCACGCCGTTCTATCAACGACGTGGCTATGTGGAGACCGGAACGCGTCCCTTCCCGCCTGACGTGCAAACGAAGCTGCCGTGTCATTTCATCACGATGGCGAAAGCGCTATGAAGCTGGAGTGGTGAATCAGTGGCCCCGAAGAAGGACGATACAACCGAGACGCTCTCGATCGAAGGACGCGACGTCCGCATAACTCACCCGGACAAGCCGTACTTCACTAAGCAAGTCAAAGTTACAAAGCTCGATCTCGTTCGTTACTACCTGGCGATCGCCCCAGGCGCGCTCAACGGCATTCGCGATCGGCCGATCGTGCTGAAGCGGTTTGTTGACGGCGCGGAGGGTCAGGCGTTTTATCAGAAGCGCGCGCCGGAGAACAGGCCGGAGTGGTTGCGCACAGTCACACTCTTTTTTCCTTCCGGACGCGAAGCTGAAGAAGTCGTGGTTGACGATGCTGCGGGACTCGCGTGGATCGTCAATCTTGGTTGCATCGAGCTGCATCCGCATCCGGTTCGCTCCGGCGATCTGGACCACCCGGACGAGTTGCGCGTCGATCTTGATCCTGGTCCGGGTGTTAAGTGGGACGCTGTTCGCCGCGTGTCGATGGAAGTGAAAGCGCTGCTCGAGGAGATGGGCTTGCGCGGTTGGCCCAAAACCAGTGGTTCGCGTGGTATGCACGTCAACGTCAGGATCCATCCGCGCTGGACGTTTAGCGAAGTGCGACGTGCGGCCGTCGCGTTGTCGCGGGAGATCGAGCGACGAGTACCGAAGCTTGCGAGTTCGAAGTGGTGGAAAGAGGAACGGCACGGGGTGTTTCTCGATTACAACCAGAACGCGAAGGACCGTACGACGTGCTCGGCGTATTCGGTGCGGCCGCTGCCCGATGCGCGTGTGTCGATGCCGTTGAATTGGGATGAGGTGATGGAGTGTGACCCGGCAGATTTCACGATCCTGACGGCGCCGCAGCGGTGCGCGGAGATTGGCGATCCGCATGCGGAGATGGACCAGGCGGCTGGTTCGCTGGAGAAGTTGCTTGAGCTTGCAGATCGTGATCAGGAGTCTGGACTGGGTGATGCGCCCTGGCCGCCGCACTTCCGCAAGATGGCGGGTGAGGCGACGCGGGTAGCGCCTTCGCGTGCGCGATCTGCTGGATCGACGAAATCCGTGAAGAAGCCGGCGAAAAAACCGCGCATCAAGATGCCACTGATCGTCGTCGCTAACTCGCCGGATAAGGAAGCTGCATTAGCTGGTCTGGAACGCTGGAAAAAGAAGCACCGAAAGATCGCCAAACTTATCAAAATTGAGGATGTCTTAGTCGACTCCATGCGCGGTCGCTCATCGACCTGGACACGAATCCGCGTAAACCTCCGCCACGTCCCCGAAGACCTCCGCCCACCCGCCGAACCCCCCGACCCCGACGACGACCCCACCCGCGAGTGGCGCGAATATCGCAGGGCGAAGCCCGAACCAGGGGCATAGCAAACCCCTGCCGTACCGACTCAGACGAGTCTAAGGATTGTTTCATCACGGCTTTGCCGCCCGATGTGCGGCGGGGCTTTGCCCCGCCGTCAGGCCGCCCAAGAAAATTGGGGCTGTGCCCCCCGATTAACGCCCGGTGGCGAAGATTGTTTCCAGTTCATGGGGTGGGACGACTTCGAGCTGCTCGAAGGTGCAGTCTGCAGGTTTCTTGTCGGTGCGCCAGCGGCGGAATTGGGACATGTGTCGAAAGCGACCGCCTTGCATGTGCTCGTAAGCAACCTCGACCACCAGTTCAGGACGCAACGGTTCCCACGACAAATCCTTGCCCTGACTCCAACGGCTATGCCCGCCGGGCATGCGACCTGCATCCGGGCCTGCGGCCCACTCTTTCCACGGATGATTCTGCAAAGCGTTCTTGCGATACGGCGCGAGAAACTTTACTAACTCCAGTCGCTTCTGATCGGTGAAACTCGCACAGACGCCGACGTGCTGCAGTCTTCCGCTCTCGTCAAAGAGCCCAAGCAGCAGTGATCCCAGCCTCGTGCGCTCTCCTTTCTTATGCCAGCGAAAACCAGCCACAACGCAGTCGCAATCGCGCTCGTGTTTGATCTTGAGCATCACCCGCTTGTTCGATTCATAAACTCCCGACGTTGGTTTCGCCACAACTCCATCAAGTCCGGCACCTTCAAAACGGCGAAACCAGTCTGAAGCGGTCGCGAAATCGGTTGTCGCGGGCGTTAGATGAATCGGGGGTTTCGCCTTCGCGAGTATCGACTGCAACTTCAGCCGGCGCTGTTCAAAAGGAACATTTCGCATGTCTCGCGCGCCATGCGCGAGCAGATCGAAAAAGACGACGGATGACGGAATCTTTTCGGAGAGCATTTTTGCCCTCGACGCCGCCGGATGAAGACGAAGTTGCAACGCGTCGAAATCAAGCGCGCCGTCCTGAGCAATCACGATTTCGCCGTCGAGCACACAACGCACCGGTAAGTACTTCAGCAAAGGATCGATCAATTCCGGAAAGTAGCGATTCAACGGTTTTCCATCGCGACTCTGAATAAACACCTCTTTACCGTCGCGGAAGATCAGCGCGCGAAAGCCATCCCACTTCGGTTCAAAAATCCAATTACCTGCCGCAGGCAGTTCGGCGACGCGCTTTGCCAGCATCGGCAAAACTGGTGGATTAACGGGAAGCTGCACGTTGTCCATCTTATTCGCAACCACGCATTCATGCCAAAAGGCGATGCCATTAGGAGACAACCCAACGAAGTCCCGGAACTTTTGACGCAATGGCGCGTCTAATTTTCATGCTCGGGAGGTTGTCATGAATAAACGCACTTTCGCGCTTCTTGCCGCCGTAATCACCTTCACCGTCGGCGTGGTGCTAGCAAAACTATCGCTACCAAATCTGTTCAAAACTCCGCCACCTGTTGTTATCAAAGACGTACAACTAAATAATTACCGCTTGTCCGGACCATATGAATTCGAAGATCTCTCTATCTTTCTCATTCATGGCCCAGACTCGCCTGACAGACGTCTGTACACGCCATTACAAGATGCAATGGCGCGCCAGATCGTGATCGTGCACGAGACGGGCTACGTTAATGAGCTGTCGATTGAAAATGTGTCAGCGACCGAGGAAGTCTTCGTGCAGGCGGGCGACATCGTGAAGGGCGGAAGACAGGATCGCGTGTTGTCAGTTGACCTTATCCTGCCTGCGAAATCAGGACCGGTTCCGATCTCCGCGTTTTGCGTGGAACAATCGCGCTGGCAGGCACGTGGTGGTGAATCGGCAGACCACTTCACCATGACGGAAATGGTGGCGAATTACTCGTTGAAACAAGTAATCAAAGACGTCGCGACCCAGACCGGCGTGTGGGACGAGGTTAAATCTGCGAGCGAGAACATCGGTGCAGGCGTGGCAGGGAGCGTTCGGTCCGAAGACTCGCCGACCAGCTTGCCGTTAGCTCTCGAAAACGAAGCCGTGAAGGAATCGACAGCGCCTTACATCAACAACCTCTCATCCGTGCCGCATCGCTGGAACGACGTGATCGGCGTTGCTTTTGCGATTAACGACAAAATCATAGGCGCCGACGTCTACTCGTCAAACGAGATGTTCAAACGACTTTGGCCCAGGCTGCTGAAAGCGGCGTCAATTGAAGCCATCGCGACGCCAGGAATCAAGCGCGCGCCAAACGCGTTGCCGATCGACACCGTCGGCGCGTTTCTGGTGAATAGCGAGTTGGGAACGGAGACAGTGGTGACTGTAGGCGGACACCAACCTGGTCTTGCAGCCATAAGCGCGGTTCGTGTTCGAACGGAGTCAGTGAGACGCGAGACAGAGGACGCTTTGTTTCTCGAGAGTCGCGACGCCGGTTACGGCGGCGCCTGGATACACCGCAGTTACCTCCCCCGAAGACAATGAGATCCGTGCCCCTTTATTAAGAAACACGGATCTCGAGGTTCGGGTTGGGTTAGAAAGCAACAAACGGATCGGTCAACACGACCCTGACCGCGATGCCATCCATTGATTGCGCGAACTGCGGACGTCCCGGCGCTGTTCGATCGACATAGATAACGATCGCAGGCTCAGTTTCATCGTCAGCCGTTGCGCCAACGCCGGCACCGATCACACCCGGTGTTGCCATCAGGTTAGCACGGTGCAGTTCGAGCACTGCCGTCGCGCGATCAGCAGCTTGTTCAGGTAGTTGTCGCATCTGTCCTCGTCCACGAATGAAAGGTGTCACGTCGCTCTCTTGCGCTGACAGAATCGTTGGACTCGCACTGCCTGAACCGACGAAGCTCAGCGAGCGGCCGATGACCGTGCTCAGTCTCGTCAACACCTCGCCGGCCCGGTTCGCGATGGTTGCGCTGCTGCTGCCCGCGTACAACAAGCCCACAGGGTTGTGAGCCGAGTTGTTAGTAACGATGAGCGATCCCGAATCGCCGCCAGCGCTGAAAGAACCGGGACCAATTACGATCTGGTTCGTGTAACCCACCGTAAACTTCCTGCCGCTACCGCAGTTTCGCTGATACTGAACGTTCACGCTCGTGTTTATCGAAGAGATGGTGCCGGTAGTGAAGCCGGTGGTGCGTCCACTCTTGGCGACTGACATGCCAACAGTTGGCGCTACGACAGTCCTACTAATAACACCAATGTCTTCGATCGCTCCGGTTCCATCCATAGTTCCAGGTCTCAATTGCGCAATCGCCGCATCAACGTTCGAGCCGAACGGTGAAAGGGCGGTGAAATCGGCAACGACGGTTGCGACGTTGCAATTGCTATCAATCAACCCGGGTTGCGAAACATCTTCACCCGCGACGGCCTGGTCGCTACGTCCCAGAACATGGTTATTGCTGAGAATGTAATTCGCTGTACCGTCGGTGACGAGCGCTCCAAGCGTGCCGCTACAGCAGAATCGGCTCGTACGGTCGTTGACATTCCCTCCGGACACGCCAAAACGCAGGTTGCGAACTCGGTGATTCGGGCCATTATCAGCAAGACTGGGCGCCAGAGAACCAGCAATCACAACCCCCAAGACAGTAAGGACAATAAGACAGGTTCGAACTCTCACTGTTTTCGATCTCCTTTTATTACGTTACTGGGCTGAATCGTCTCCAACTATCGCGGATCAATGTTTGGGGTTGTCCTGCTTAGTTAGCGACCGGCGACTCGAGAGGCCTTTCTTTTACGCCACGTGAGGTAGCAAGTCAACTCCAAAATCAAATGTTATGACTGTATAAGCGCGCGAAACGCTCAGGCGCAATGTTTCCGCCGGAAACGATCCCAACTACTACCTTGTTACGTAATTTAGGAAAGAAGCAAAACCACGGATATTTCAAAAGCGAGTCCGCGAGAGCTATCTGGGCGCGCCCGCCTGCTCCCGCGGACTCAGTGTGGCCCCCTCACCCAAGGCCACGTCAAGACTTCAAATTCTTCTGCAAAATCAGCAACAGATCGCGTGAGGTGCCCAGAACGCCACGCGCCTGATCGCGGCTGACCGCGGGAAACTGGTCCAGGAACGTCTCCATCGTCTGATCGTCGTTCAGAAACTCGAACAGAAACGCCACCGGAATCAGTGTTCCGGCAAACACTGCTACGCCGCCCGCTTGCTTCGGATCGCGTTCGATCAGTTCGTGGAGGTTCATCACGAAAACCACCCCCCGAGTCCGCAGAAGCGCCTCGGATCTTCCGCGGACCCAACCTGGCCCCCCTACCAGGCCACCGAGTGAGTTTTTCTATTTACGATTTTGCAATAACGCTTTACGATGCACTCGTCTTTGACAATTCAGCTACGAGCCATGCGCAGCTCAAGCTCCCACAGCAACGAGTGATGAGCATCGCCGGCGAGCAGTTAAGACTGAAACTCGCGGCGGACATCAAAAGCGAAAGCATGCTACTCCCATCTGGGAGTTTACGCAAGCGAAAAGTTTTACTCGTTGGTTGCTCGCCGTCAGGAGGTAACTCCTGATGGGAAACCCGCGCCCGCGACCGCAACGCATGGCGAGCAAGCTACTCGCGATTCGAGAAGGGCTGGGCCTTTCGCAAAGCCAGATGCTGGCGCGTCTTGGCCTCGCTGACTCGATGCACTACGGGCGCATCTCTCAATATGAGAACGATGAACGCGAACCGACGTTGATGACTTTGCTTTCCTACGCACATGTCGCCGGCGTACATCTCGAAGACATCGTGAGCGACGACCTGGACCTCCCCGCCAAACTCCCGGGCAACGTCAACTACCACGGCCTCCGCCACCGCTCCTCCCGCCGTAAGTAGCACCGCAGACTGTTTTCTAATAGATTGATATTCATGTCTGAGAACGTGAGGCAGATCGTTGGGGGGTTGGTTTCGGTGGCGCGGGGGTTTTATGCGCGCGGGTGGTTGATGGGGACGAGCGGGAATCTTAGTGCGGTCGTGGAGCGTGAGCCGTTGCGGTTGGCGATCACTGCGAGTGGTGTTGATAAGGGTGAGTTGAAGCCTGAGCAAGTGCTGATCGTTGATGAGAACGTGCAAGTGTTGAGTGGCATGAGGAGTCGACCCGGCTTTACGAGTAAACCAAATTCAAAGAGTAAATCGGCGTCGACGAAGAAACCGTCAGATGAGAGTCTTTTGCACGTGCGCATCGTAAAGGAGCGCGGTGCGGGAGCGGTGCTTCACACGCACTCGATTTGGAATACGATCTTCTCCGACCTTCACGTTGAGCAGGGCGGTGTACGAATCGAAGGTTACGAAATGTTGAAAGGTCTCGCCGGTGTGCGCACACACGATCATTCCGAGTGGTTGCCGATCGTAGAAAACTCCCAGGACATGGCAGCGCTCGCGAACGCGATCAGCAAGACCCTAAACCAAGACAAGTCTGTGCATGGTTTTCTAATCAGACGTCATGGACTCTATGCCTGGGGCGACAACCTTACCGAAGCAAAACGTCACGTTGAAATTCTTGAATTCCTTTTGGAAACTATGGGACGAACAGCGATGATAAAGCGGGGATAAACGATGGCTTTAGTGACAATCGTCGACGAACAACGAACCCTTAGAACACCGGAAGAGATAACTTCGGGTCTGGCCCAGCACGGCATCGACTACGAACGTTGGCAACCGGCGCATCCGGTGCCTGACGACGCTCCTGCCGAAGAGGTCCTGCGCGCTTACGCAAACGAGATCGAACAACTAAAAGCGCGCGGCGGGTACGTGACCGCCGACGTAATCGACGTTGGCCCTACAACACCCGGCCTCGACGACATGCTCGCGAAATTCAATCGGGAACACTGGCACGACGAAGACGAGGTCCGCTTCATCATCGCCGGCCGTGGCCTCTTCCACATTCACACGAAGACTGGCAACGTCCTATCAATCGAAGTCTCAGCAGGCGATCTAATTCGCGTACCGAGGGGAACCCTTCACTGGTTCAATCTCTGTGCCGATCGCCGCATTCGCGCGATCCGTCTGTTCCAGGACACCGCCGGTTGGACGCCACATTACACCGAGAGTCACGTCGACGAAGGCTTCATGCCGCTCTGCTTCGGCGTTACGCACATTCCAAATCGACATCCGTTTGAATCGTGACAGAGAGTCTCTCAAGCAGCGGCATTCGCGGTGTCCTGTTGGATATCGAAGGCACGACAACGCCGATCGCCTTCGTTCACGACGTGCTGTTTACGTACGCGCGACAACACGTACAAGACTACCTGGTCCAACATTCAAACACGCTAACTGACGACATCGCACTACTTCGCGACGAACACACGCGCGACACCAGCAGTGGAGCGCAACCGCCAGTACTCACAGACGACCCCGCTTCAATCGCAAGCTACGTCCGCTGGCTCATCGATCGCGATCGCAAGTCGAAAGGTTTGAAGTCACTTCAAGGAAAAATCTGGCGCGAAGGTTACACAAACGGAACTCTGAAAGCGGAGGTTTTCGACGACGTGCGTCCGGCGTTCGAACGTTGGCACGAGGCCGGGTTGCGCATCAGCATCTTTTCTTCCGGCAGCGCTTTGGCTCAACAACTTCTGTTCGCCCACACGGAGGTCGGCGATCTCACAGCGTTCATCAACGATTACTTCGACACGAACGTCGGCGCGAAAGGCGACGCTGAAAGTTATCGTCGCATCGCGAGTAAGATGAATCTCCAGCCCGAGGAAATCCTCTTCATTTCAGATGTGGTGACAGAACTTGAAGCCGCAAACGAGGCTGGAATGAAAACAAGATTATCGATCCGACCCGGGAATCAACCTCAGCCTAACCCCGATCGTTTTCCGATCATTCACTCGCTGGACGAAATATAAGACGCCCGCAAAGACGCAAAAAATAGAACTTTTTTCTTAGCGCCTTTGCGCGAAACTGTTTTCTTACTTTCGCGCCGTAACCGCGTTTCGCAATAACGCAATGATCTCCGCATTCTTTGATAACTCAGCGGCATCCAGCGCGGTTCCATACACCAACCCACGTTCACTCCCGTGAAGCAATCCCTTCACCGATGGATCGGCGCCGCGTGCGAGCAGTAACTGCACGATCCCGGTGTGGCCCACGTTCACGCCGTCGATCAGGACGGTACCCTTAACGTTCGGATGACGGTATCCAATAGCGTACTTATGGTTTGCGTCGGCACCCGCTGCCAGAAGTTCTTTAACCTTCAACTCGTCTTTTTTCGCAATGGCCGCACGCAACCACGCGTTTCGCTCAACGGGAGTGATCTTCGCGGGATCCACGCTCCGCGACAACGCCTTAATCTCACTCAGACCTTTCTCATAGGCGATTACCAAAACCGTGTCTCCAAGGACATCGACGAGGTTCGGGTCTGCACCGTGAGTGAGAAGTGATTTGGCAAGATCCGTTCGGTCTTCCCGCACCGCCCGCATCAACAACGTTTCACCATCTGCGTTCTGCGCATTTAACCCTTCCGCTCCCGCTTTCAACAGCGCTTCCACAACCGCCAAATCACCACGGTCAACGGCACGCGTCAACGCCGTCTCTCCTTGTTCGTCTTTCGTGTTCAGCTGCGCTCCCCGCGCCAACAACAGCGTGACCTTGGTCGTCGAACTCGCCTCCATTAAAGCCGTGCGTCCGTACTGTCCGATCTCGTTTGGATTCGCACCCTTTGCCAACAACAATCGCATGATTTCAGACGATGCAACCGGAGGTGGACCACCAGCCTTCGCATTCATCTCCACGAAACTCCGATCAGCCGACATGATGAGTGGCGTGTTGCCCAACCTGTGTTTCGCGTTGAGGTCCGCACCGTGATCGAGCAGGAGTTTCACCATTTCGGGATTGCCGCGGTTGACAGCATTCATCAGAGCGGTGCCTTCATCAGTCTGAGCGTTGACCTCGGCACCTTTAGCGAGAAGGAACTTTGCGATGTCTAAGTGCTCCCCACTTGCAGCATGCATGAGAGCCGTGTTGTAGGTGGTCCTTTGATTAACGCGCGCGCCTTTTTCGATCAGCAGCGCCACCATTCCAACAGTCGGTGTCTCTCTTTGACTAATCACGTACAGCAGAAATTCATCATAGTCTTTACCCACTCGCGCGCCAGTTTCAACCAGCACTGCAAAATGATCTGTGTTGCCCGCCTGAATGGCGGCGTGAAGGTAACGACTGATTGCGTAAGGCTTTGGATCCGCTTTGACGGCAGCTTCGATGACGGCAAGCGCGTTCGCCCGCTCCCCCCGTTTGAGGTAGCTGCTTGCGAGCTCGATTTGGTCGTTCGCAGGCGTCGCCTGCTCTTGCGGTGGCGCAGCAAAGGCGCCAGTCGACAAAATTAGCCAGATTGCTGCGATTAAGACACGATTCCCAGACATATTGGCCTCCCTCAAGCTGCTGACCGTCCGCTCTCTTTCTGAAACGCGTATTTCAGCCAGCAAAAGGGCCAATAGGGATTTGAATGATGCGGGGTGTTAGTGCTTGATCGCGTCGTACAGCTGCTTGGCCATATTCGCGTCGATGCCTTTTAACGCTTCGTATTGGGCCATCGCGCCATTCTTGTCACTGACAGCGTAGTACGTTATGCCAAGGTTAAAATACGCCTGGGCCAAGCCGGGTCTAAGCTTGATGACTTCTTTGTAAGACTCGATTGCTTCCGAATAACGCTGGGCATTGTAGAGCGTAAGTCCCAGATTGAAATGGGCCGAAGCATTCTTTGGCTCGATCTCCGCCGCCTTCTTTAGTGCATTGGCGGCCTCCTCGTAACGCTTCATCCCGTTGTACGCATTTCCAAGGTTCTTGTAAGCGTATGAACGAATCTCGTTTCGCTCCTGGAATCCGAGTTTGAAAGCCTCGCCGGTTTCGCCGAGCAGTTGAATCGCGCGTGTGCTCGAGTCAATGGCTTCCTTAAAACGGCTGGTATGGTTGTAGGCAAAGCTGAGGTTGTTAAAGACTTCGGGACTTGTCTGATCGAACTTTAGCGTCTGTTGATAAACGTCGATCGACTCCGGGTAGCGATTTAGTCGCGCGAGAGAAAACGCAAGCGGCAGATACGCAGCGCTGTAGTCGGGCTTTAGTTTGATCGCCTGCTGGTAATTGGTAACGGCGTCGGCGAAGCGGCCTTGATCGACATAAACGTTGCCCAACCCCGCGAACGCGCGCGCATCGTCGGGAGCGATCTTCGCTGCAAGTTTGTATTGCTCTTCAGCCTCATTCGGCTTGAAAGCGCTTCGTGCGGCGTTTGCACGCGCGATGATCTTGTCTTGTTGCCGGACCGGAGGCTTGGATTTCGGCTTAATCTTGCCGCCCCCCAACGTTCCCTGCCCGCCACTCATGTGGACCGTGGGATTCTGCGGGGTGCGAAAGATTAGAGCCGCTCCGCCGGTGATATCGCGCAAAACGCCGCCACCGGTAATATCCTGGGCTAAAGTATTGATTCCGAAGGGGAGTGTTAAAAACAGGACCAGAGCCGTCCCGAACAACCAGACAAGGGGGTTTCTCATTACCAAATCTCCTCAGCGGCAGATTACAACCCATTCTGCCCGGTTACACAAGACCGGAACGCGAAACCACCCTTTTCTTGCAGGGATTTTGTCGATTTCCTACTGAAGATCGTCGACCTGGAGGCCAATGGGTGAAGCGCCTGCGCCTTTTAAACCATCCATTACTTTGGCGACTTCCCCGTAAGAGATAGCGCGTGGGGCTTTGATAAAAACAGTCTTCTCAATGCGCAAATCGTCGGGTAAATCGATGCGGTTGATCATGTCGGGACGATAAGCACCATTCCGAGCTCGTTGATCGAAAACTGAGACGAGTTCAGTCGTGAGCTTCGAAAGATCATCGACCGTGCCCATATCCGTGTCGTAATTGAGCTTGAGCGTGCGATCGGATTCGATGGAGACGACAAGAGTGTGCGGGTTGGGAGTAAGTTTCCTGAGATCATCGCAGGGGGGACGGGGCGAAGGAATCTGGGCCATGAAGCGCGACGGGTTGAGCGGCACGGCCACCATGAAGATGATCAGCATTACCAGCAGGACGTCGATCAGCGGCGTGACGTTGATATAGGGCGGCGGCGTTGAGTCTTTGATCCGTTTCATCGGTGTTCCTCCCGAATCACGAACTTAGACACGCCTGCGACGAAAAGGTTCCCGCTTAATATGTCAACGCGCGTCGCCTTTCGGAAACTTCACGCGATCGGGTTCGGCGTTCAACCTGATGAGGAGTTTTTTAATCAGCCTGTTCTTAACGCGACCTGCTTCTTTCGGCGGGACGAGGTAGCGCACGATCACTTCGAGCCAACTGTTCTCGGCAACGCGAAACATCACCACCGGCCGCTCCTGCACTTCGAGTTGGTTCACCGGTGTCTGGGCCAGCAACTCGCGAAACACGCGCACGTGCTTCATCATCGCTTCGCCCACTTCCTGCGACGCGACCTCCTGCATTGTCGTGGCCACAAAGTCGAGATCCGAGTTGTAGGCGATGGGAAATTTGATCTCGTTCCAGACGTAGGGAAACAGCGGCCACGTGTAGTTGTAAACGGGGTTACTCAACACACTGGAATTGGGAAACTTGATCACGCGTCCGCTTGGGTGCTCGGTCGAAAGGTAGTCACCGCCAAACTCCCACAACGTCGTGTCGAGATACCCGACGTCGATCACGTCGCCGGTCGCAGTGCCGATGCGAATTCGATCGCCGACGCGGTACGGTTCCCGCCAAAGGATGTAGACCCAGCCAATGAAACTCGTGATCGGCGTTTGCAACGCGAAGCCGAGGATCAACGAGATCAGACCGAACGAGACAACCGCCGTGTACCAGTTTTGAAAAAGTATCGTGAGGGCAAAGAACGCAATCACGAGCCAAACGACTAGTCGCGCGACGCGGCCCAGATTGTACTGTTGGACCGTATTGCCGACGCGCCCGATGAAATACACTTCGACGAGGCGAAGGATCATCAGGCAAACGACGGCGACCACTACGGCGGCGAGGAGTTTTCTGATCAGCGGGTACTGAGTGTAAATCCAGGAAAACTTAAGCTCGATGAGTTGATGGACCACGCCGAGCCCTACAAGCATCACCAGGTGGGTCCCGATCACCAACTTATCGCGCAGCCGTGCCCGCTTCGGCACTTCCTCCGGCTCCGCCGTCGTCGCCTGCTTGAGCGCGCGCTGGACGTCCGCGTCCTTTTTGATCTCCTCGACTTTAGTTTCCAGTTCGTTCTTCATCGCGCCTTTTCTTCAATACTGGCGTTCCTTTGCGTCTTGGCGCCTTTGCGGGAGGCCTTATGCGCGCACTTTTTGCCCGCCAAGGCGCAAAGACGCAAAGGTATTACTTCACCGCCTTGAGCCCCTCAATCACGACGCGCGCCACCGCGGGAATGATCTCGCGATTGCGCGAGTGATCAGTCGTGAAAGTCGCGAGCACAAACTTTCCACCGTCGGGCATTTCAATGTATGCAACATCGTGACGCGTGGTGCTGGTCCAGCCAGCTTTGGACCATATACGATAGCCGTCACGACCTTTCAGCGCCATGCCCGTGAAGCCGGTTCCCTGATCGTCGGTGTCGGCCGTTTTGCCGTTGTAGTCGCGTTTCAAGAGTTCCATCATCTGCGCGGTGCGGGCGGGACTTGCGACCTTGCCCGTAGCGATCTCCATCATCAGACGCGCCGTGGCGTCGGTCGTGAGCTTGTTACGGTTTTCGCCGTTTGGACCACGCGACACACGCTCGCGCCCGTAAGCATCTTCGCAAAACGTTTTCTGGTTGATGTTGATGTTCGTGTAACCAAGCTCTGTAAAGTAGCGATTCACGGCGTTGCGTTTGTATTGCCACTCTTCCATTTCCTTCGACGGCAACTCGTATCCGGAAGTGGTGTGAGTGATGACATCGACAACGTATTGCGTTGCTTCATTCGACGAATCGACGACCATGTCGCGCAGCGCGCGCGTCAGCTCCGGTGTCAACTCGATCTTCTTGTCTTCGAGCCAGCGATGCGCTGCCGCGAGATAGAAGAGCTTGGAAACACTCGCGGGATAGATTCGTTCGTTGCCGCGAAAGCTCGCGGTGACCGGACGTTCAGGGTCACGAAGATCGATCAAAGTGATCGAAAGATGCTTGTCCTCGAGCTTCTGCGCCGCGAAGCGATCCACCGTGGTCCTAGCGGCCCGGTTGACGAGATCCTGCAAGGAACTTTGTTGGGCCACTTGCTGACTGAGGGCCTGTGAAACGGAGAACAAAATCAACGCGCAAAGCGCTGGAAGGGTTTTGATCTGCATAGGTAGTCAAATTAACACGGATCTAACGGATACGCGCAAGATGTGTTATAACCACCGGCCGTGCAGAACAAACCGGGCGACGATGATGGGGGTCTGGTCCGCGGCATCAGGCGTTGGGACCTGGTCGCAATTGCAATCAACGGAATCATCGGCGCGGGAATCTTCGGACTTCCTTCCCGCGTCTACTCATTAATCGGCACTTTCAGCATCATCGCCTTCATCGCGTGCGCACTTGTCGTCGCGCTAATCATCTTTTGCTTCGCAGAAGTCAGCAGCCGGTTTGAGGAAACTGGTGGGCCATATCTTTACGCGCGCGAGGCGTATCAACCCGCAGTCGCGTTCGAGATCGGATGGTTGATCTGGCTCGCGCGCGTCACTGCTTTCGCCGCCAACTGCAATCTACTGATCAACTACCTGAGCTTTTTCTGGTCGGGCGCGACGACAACCGTTTGGCGCGCATCGATCATCGTTTTCGTCGTAACTGTCTTAGCGATCATCAACCTGCTCGGAATCAGACAAGCGGCCATCGTCAGCAACGCCTTCACGATCGGCAAACTGGTGCCGCTAATCATCTTCATTGCCGCCGGATTGTTCTTCTTGAACCCGCAGGCCTTCGAACTCGGACCGGCGCCCGCATCCGACGCGTTTTCAAAATCCGTGCTGGTACTGGTGTATGCGTTTACGGGATTTGAAATGGCGACGATTCCCGCCGGTGAAATACGCAATCCGCAACGGAACCTGCCGCGCGCGCTGCTCATTGCCATCCTCGTCGTCGCGACTATCTACATACTGGTGCAGATCGTTTGTGTCGGCACGCTGCCGGGCCTGGCCCAGTCGACGAAGCCATTGGCAGATGCCGGCGCGCACTTTTTAGGAACACCGGGTGGTGCGATCATCTCCGCCGGCGCTGTTATATCGATCACGGGTAACTTGAACATCCTCTTGTTATCCGGCTCGCGGTTGCCGTTTGCGATGGCCGAACAACACCAGTTACCACAACTCGTCGGCAGTATTCACAAACGGTTTTTCACACCTTACATCGCGATACTCATCACCGCCGGACTGATGATGTTTCTCACGTTGAAGAGTTCGTTTTTAGAAGCGCTGACGATCAGCACTCTGGCGCGACTCGTGACGTACGGCGCGACGTGTCTTGCACTGCCGCTCTTTCGCAGACGCCGCGACACACCGCCGGCCGCGTTTCGATTGCCTGCCGGAACGTTGATCGCGATTCTCTCGCTGTTGCTGATTGTGTGGCTGCTCGCGCACAGCACGTTGGCGGAAGCAAAGGCGACAGCCAAAGCCGCGGCAGTAGGATTGTTGATCTACCTCACTTACTGGATATATTCCCGTTTTGTTCGTAAACCACGCGACCGTCAACCATCGTCAACACCACTTTAACCTTCTCAATCTCCTTCGGATCGATCTTGAAGATGTTGCGCGAGAGAATCACGAGGTCCGCCAGCTTTCCGGGTGTGATGCTTCCCTTCGCGTTCTCCTGAAACTCCGCATAGGCCGAACCCACCGTGTAGGCGCGCACAGTCTCTTCGACGGAGATCTTCTGCTCCGGCACCCAACCGTTTGAATTCTTGCCGTCGAGAGTGCGACGAGTGACAGCGGCGTAGATCGTCAACATCGGATCGAGTGGCGCGACGGTCCAGTCAGTGCCGAAAGCGAGCGTCGCTCCGGCGTCGAGCAACGAACGAAAAGCATAGGTCGTCTTTGCGCGATCCTTTCCGATGCGTTTTTCGGCCCAGCGGCCATCGTCGATCGCGTGATACGGTTGCATCGACGCGATCACGCGATCGCGAGCGAAGCGAGGGATGTCCTGAGCGCGCAGGTGTTGCGCGTGTTCGATGCGCAAACGTCGATCGCGCGCGCCGTTCTCGCGTTCAACCTGCTCGTAGATGCTCAAGATAAGATCGTTCGCACGATCGCCGATCGCGTGAATCATGATCTGTAGACCAGCACGGTCCGCTTCGACCACGCGTTTGAGCATCGAGCCGTCGGGATACATTTCGTCGGTTGCGATGCCGCTGGTAGACGGTTCGTCGCGATACGGTTCATAGAAAAGCGCCGTCGTCGATCCCAAACTGCCGTCGGAAAATCCCTTGAGACCACCAACGCGCAGCATCTCACTGCCGAAATGCGCGCGGACGCCTGTTTGGGCCAGACGTTCCCACGCGGGTAGTGGCGCGACAGCGTAGATTCGTGTGTGGAGTTCACCGCGATCGAGCAGCGCCTGGTAAACGCCAACGTCCACGCCCGCCGACATGTCCTGAATGCTCGTAACACCGAGTTTCGCGGCATGTTGCGTAGCGGCGCGCGCGGCAGTCATTTTTTCTTCAAAGCTGTCGGGCGGTTTCACTTTCCATACAAAACTCATCGCCGCGTCTTTCAGAACGCCGGTGGGTTCTCCGTTCGTGTCGCGAACAATCACGCCGCCTGGTGGATCCATCGTCTGGCGTGTGACGCCCGCAAGTTTGAGTGCCACACTATTCGCGAGCGCCATGTGACCGTCGAGACGGCTGACGAACACCGGCCTGTCGGTTGTGTAACTGTCGATCAGTTCTTTCGTCGGCAACTTCGCATCGGGCCAACGCTCGTGATCCCAGTCGCCGCCGGTTATCCAGCGTCCCTTTGGCAGGCTCGCTGCGTAGGTGCGAATGCGCGAAGCAAACTCCTGCGGCGTATCGGCGTCGCGAAGGTCGACGCTCGCGAGCTGAAAACCGCCGCTTAGAAAATGCGTATGGGCGTCGTTGAAACCGGGTAGTACCAGACGCTTGTTGGCGTCTATCGTGCGCGTTCGCGATCCGGCAAGCTTCTTGATTTCCTTGTTTGAACCGATCGCGACGATGCGATTTCCAAGGATCGCGACCGCTTCAACGGTTGGTCGAGCGGGATCCATTGTGTGCACGGTCGCGTTCACGATGATCGTGTCTGCGACAAGCGCCTGGGTCTCAGCGGAGATGGGTAGATTCATTAGCGTCAGGGCTACGACAAAGAAAGTAAACAGTCGGGGGTAATGTTCGAACTTCAAGGTATTCTCTGCGAATCTCTGCGTTCCTCTGCGTCTGGGCGGTGAAATTACAGTGGCAACACGTAAACCGCAGAGACGCCGAGCCTCGCAGAGGTTCGCAGAGAGAAAATTAGGCCACCACCATAATCGGGTCATGACTATAGTCTACCACCGTGCCTGCGGTACACTGTCGGCTAAGTTGTTGGCGTGGATAAACTAATCGACAATTTGGCAGCGATCTTAGGCCGCGAGAACGTTCTCTCGAAACCTGACGAACTCATGGTCTATGAGTGCGACGGTCTGCCGCATCACAAGCACCGCCCGCGGGCAGTCGTGTTCCCTTCTTCGACCGAAGAAACGTCCGCGGTGATGCGCGAACTTGCGAAAGCGATGGTGCCGTTCACACCGCGCGGCGCCGGCACGGGATTGTCCGGTGGCGCCCTCGCACTCGATTCCGGAGTCGTGATCGAGATGGCGCGCATGCGCAAAATTCTGCGCATCGATGCGGAGAATCTTTTAGCGGTCGTGCAGCCGGGTGTTGTTAACTTGCACGTGTCGCGGGCAGTGGCTGCGCACGGTTTGTATTACGTTCCCGATCCATCGAGCCAGCCCTCGTGCACGATTGGCGGAAACATCGCCGAGAGTGCTGGTGGCATTCATTGTTTGAAGTATGGGACGACAACGGACCACGTTCTTGGTTGTCGCGTGGTGCTGGCGGGCGGCGATGTCGTGGATCTCGGAGGCGCGGGCGTTGAAGTGCCCGGTTACGATCTGCTCGGAACGTTCGTTGGCTCTGAAGGAACTTTCGGCATCGCGACTGAAGCAACGCTCAGGTTGTCGCGCATTCCACCGGCGGTGCGCACGCTGCTGGCAGAGTTTGGCGAGGTCAACGACGCGAGTCACGCTGTCTCGGCGATCATCGCCGCCGGCGTGATGCCTGCCGCACTGGAGATGATGGACCGCGAGATCATTCGCGCCGTTGAGGGGAGTTCCGTTGCCTGCGGATTGCCGCCTGACGCGGGCGCGGCCTTGTTGATTGAATTGGACGGTATCGAAGCGGGTATCGACCTGGAAGCCGAGCGCGTGAGATCGATCTGTTTGGAGTACGGCGCGCGCAGTTGTCGTAACGCGCGTGATGAAGCTGAGCGCAAACAGCTTTGGGCCGCGCGCAAAGGTGCGTTCGGCGCGATCGGTCGCATCTCGCCTGATTCGATGATCCAGGATGCGGTCGTGCCGCGTTCGCGTCTTCCGGAAGTGCTCGGAGCTGCTTACGAAATCGCCGCGCGATATCAATTACGAATCGCGAACGTCTTTCACGCCGGTGATGGTAACCTGCACCCGCTCATCTGTTTCGATTCACGCTTCGCAGACCAGGTGTTGAGAGTGCGAGAAGCGGGACGCGAATTGATGGAAGTTTGTGTTGCAGCGGGTGGGACGATCACGGGCGAGCATGGCGTCGGGCTGGACAAGCGCGAGTTGTTACCGCTCGTGTTTTCGGATGCGGACATGAATGCGATGTTGAGCGTGCGAGCAGCGTTTGATCCGTTGGGGATCTGTAATCCGGGAAAGATCGTGCCCATGCTGCGCGGGTGTGGTGAAGGAAGAGCGGTAGCGGAAACATCGGAACCGCCAGTCGCCGCATCACCTCGTAAAGCTCCATTGAGACCATCGATTGAAGAACTGGCAGAGGCAGTGAGGAGTGCTTCCAAAGTTTTGCCGGCAGGAGGCATGTCGTGGCTCCCGAATCGCAGATCCACGGATCAGATCGTTAGCACCGCTAGCCTCAATCAAATCATCGAGCATGAACCCGCGGATCTGATCGCCGTTGCGCAGGCTGGGGTGACGCTTAGCGACTTCAACGCAAAACTTTCGGAGAACGGCCAGTGGTTGCCACTCGATCCACCGGACGACGGCCGTGCAACACTCGGCGGCGTCGTGGCAACAGGTCTCGGCGGTGCGCAACAGTTTGGTTACGGAAAGCCGCGAGGTTCGGTTATCGGAATGAAAGTCGTGCTCGCGGACGGCAGTGTGATCAAAATGGGCGGGCGTGTGGTGAAGAACGTTGCCGGCTACGATCTGTGCAAGTTGTTCACCGGCAGCTATGGCACGTTAGGAATTATCGTCGAATTGAATTTCAAACTAAGGCCGCGACCGGAATGCGAACGCACAGTCATCGTTGAGGGTCCTATCGGCGAACTGCCCGCGAAAGCAAGATCGATCATCGCCACTGGACTGTTTCCGGTTGCCGCGGAAATCGTTTCACCAGCATTCGCCTCGCTGATTGGCATCGCCACGAACAGGCCAGTGATGTTGGTACGCTTTGCTGGCAATGAAGTTGCGGTTAAATATCAGATCGAACGTACCCTCGCGTTGAGTGAAGGATGCGATGTCATTACCGAGGACGCACAGGTCTGGCAACAGATCGCAGCCGCACCGTTACAATATTCATCAGGCTGGTGTGCAAGCGTGCTTCCAACCGAACTCGACGCCCTTTGCAAAGATATCGACGTCCCTGAGGCGATATGGCAAATTGGCGCAGCAGACGGACGAATTAGAACGTTGGACGATAAGGTCAAAAATCCCGTGTCGGATCGTGGCAACGCCGGTTTTTTAATGGACCGCGTGAAACAGCAACTAGACCCGACAAATAAATTTGGAGTGTACCGATGAACACACTTCGCAAGATTGGACCAATCCTTTTAGCGATCGCGTTGCTCTGCAACATGGTGGTCGCGCGTGAACCAGTGCGCGCCAAAAACGGCATCGTCGCTTCGACCAACGAGGTCGCTTCCCGTGTCGGTGTAGAGATCATGAAACGCGGCGGCAACGCTGTTGACGCAGCGATTGCAGTCGCGTTTGCTCTCGCGGTTACACATCCACCCGCGGGCAATCTCGGCGGTGGCGGGTTCATGATGATTCGCCTCAAGGATGGCCGGACAACCTTTATCGATTATCGCGAGATGGCGCCGTTGCTGGCGCATCGCGACGTTTATCTCGACAAGAACCGGGAGCCAATCAAAGGCGAGGGTGGCTCGCTCGTCGGTTATCGCGCCGCTGGTGTACCAGGAACCGTGCGCGGGATGGAACTCGCGCTGAAAAAATATGGCTCAGGGAAACTAACGTGGTCACAACTCGTCGAGCCCGCCCGGCGGCTTGCAGCAAACGGTTTCACCGTCACCCATTCCCTCTCTCGCTGGCTCCGCAACAGCAAGGACTATCTGTCGACCTACGCTGAGACGAAACGGATCTACCTAAAAGGCGGCGCTTTCTACAATGAGGGCGAGCTCTTTCGCCAACCCGAACTGGCGGCCACTTTCGCTCGTCTGCAACGATTTGGACCAAATGAGTTTTACGAAGGCGAAACGGCTCGGCTAATTGTCGCCGATATGAAACGCAACAACGGTCTGATGACCATGGAAGACCTGCGCGGCTACGTCGCCAAAGAACGCACACCGCTTCGTGGGAACTATCGCGGCCACGAAATCATTTCGGCTCCGCCGCCGTCCTCCGGTGGCGCGGTGCTGATCGAGATGCTCAACATCCTCGAAGGCTTTGACCTGCGCAAGCTGGAGGCGAGTTCCTCCGATCGCTATCACCTGATGGCTGAAGCGATGCGCCGCGCGTTTGCTGACCGCGCCGAGTACATGGGCGATGCTGACTTTGTGAAAGTTCCGATTCCTGGTTTGATCGACAAGTCGTATGCAAAGACGTTGCGCTCGACTATCAAACCGGATCGCGCTTCGACCAGCGCTGAAGTCCGCGCCGGACGTCCGGCCGGTTACGAATCGGAAGACACAACGCACTTCACAGTTGTCGACGCGGAAGGCAACGCAGTCGCAAATACTTACACGCTGAACGACTCGTACGGCTCCTCCGCGATGGTCAAAGGCGTCGGCATTCTGCTGAACAACGAAATGGACGACTTCGCCTCCAAACCCGGAACGCCAAATATGTACGGGCTGATTCAGGGCGAGCGAAACGCAATCGCGCCGCGCAAGCGACCGCTTTCAGCAATGACGCCGACGATCGTGCTGCGGAAGGATGGCAGTCTTTGGTTTACGATCGGGAGTCCAGGTGGTCCAACGATCATCAACACGGTCTTGTGCGTCATCACCAACGTGATCGACTACGACATGAATATCCAACAGGCGATCGACGCGCCGCGCATTCATCATCAATGGCTGCCGGATGAAATAACGAGCGAGCCCTACGGCCTTTCCGGCGACACGCAACGGGCGCTGACTGGTCGCGGTCACGTACTCGCGAAACAACGCAGCCTGGGCGACGCGGAAGGAATCATGATCGAGGAAAAAACCGGCGTACGCCTCGGCGCCACAGATCCCCGACGCAGCGACGGCCTGGCCATCGGCTACTAGATTGGCAACACAGATTACCTCTATCCCGAACATCGTCACCGCTCTTGCGGCTCAAGAGCAGGAACTGCTCGCGTGTATTCATTGCGGGTTGTGCCTCGAAGCCTGTCCGACGTATGTGGCCACCGGAAACGAGAATGATGGACCACGCGGACGGATCTATCTGATGCGCGCTGTGGCTGAGGGACGATTGGAGAACACGTCGCCGGCGTTTCGCACGCACATCGATCGTTGTCTCGGTTGCCGGGCGTGCGAACAGGCATGTCCCGCGAGTGTTGGGTACGGACAGTTGCTCGAAGCCAGCCGTGAGGAGTTGTTGCACGCGCAGCCAAGGACGGATTTGACCAGCAGGCTGCTGCGGTTTGTGTTGCGGCACGTGTGGTTGTCGCCGGCGCGGTTGCGTTTGTTTTTTGGGGCGACGAGGTTGTTTCGCGATCTTGGATTGTCGAAACTGGCGTTGAAATCGGGTATCGCGCGGTTGATATCAGAAAGAACTGAGTTCGCGATGGCGTTACTAGAAAGCTCGCGTCCGATCTTTAACGAGGCGATTACCCGGGATGAATCCGAACCTCGTCCAGAGTCCGTATTGTTATTCAAAGGTTGCGTGGGTGAGGGATTATTCGCACGCGTCAACCGAGCGACGAAGCGTGTCCTGCAAGCAAATGACTATGAGGTTGTCTCTCCAGCGAATCAGGGCTGCTGCGGAGCGCTTCACGCGCATGCAGGCGATCTTGAAGGAGCACGTGAACTCGCGCGAAAGAACCTGGAAGCGTTTGCCGAATCGGAAGCACCAATCATTACGAACGCCGGCGGCTGCGGTGCGATGCTAATCACCTACGGACACTTGCTCGCGAACGACGCAACGGTCGCTGAAGCGGCGCGGCAGTTCAGTGCGCGCGTGCGTGACGTGAGTCAGCAATTGGCCACTCGCGAAATCCGCGTAGGCGAATCGCCGGTAAACAACGACGCCCGCGTTGCGTGCGATCTATCTTGTCACCTCTTGTATGGCCAAAAGGCAGGCCACGCGTCGCTGAAGATGGTACGCAACATCCGCGGCTTGAACTTCGCTGAACTCCCCGGAGCTGAGCAATGTTGCGGCGCGGCAGGTGTTTACAACATGCTTCAGCCGGAGCTCTCGCAGCAAGTATTAAAGGAAAAACTCGATGCCATCGACATGGTCGAGGCCGATATCGTAGTCACCGGCAACGCCGGTTGTCAGATGCAGATCGGGGCGGGCAGTAAGTTGGCCCAAATGGACGTGCAGGTCTGTCACCCAATCGAACTCGTCGACCAGTCGTACGCTCGCGCCGGGTTTTACGAAGATGGAAAACAAGACGCTTAACCAAAAGACGTTGATGGTCCTTGCACCGCTGCTGATTGTGACCGGTATCGCCGGCTTCCTGATCCCGCAGCAGTACAGCCTCATGAGCGGCGAACCGCCCTACAACATGTTTCACTTGATCTTCGGCGCGCTCGGGCTCGTGTTGATTTCGTCAAACAGCAATCTCCTCGCGAGTGTGTTCAACTTCGGTTTCGGTTTGATCGATCTTTACCAGGTGGTGGCCAGCGTTGTCGGCCTGACTCCGATCCAGTATTTCCTGTGGACCTACGTAGACGACGTGGTCCATGTGATTCTCGGCTTCGCGCTCGTGATTATTGGTGGTTACGGAATTTGGAAGTGGAAGGAATCAAGCGCGAAACGCCACTTGACCACCAATCAGAGTTAGTTTGACGTTGCCATCTTCGTCCAACGCAACGAGGTCGGCCCGTTTCCCGACTTCGATCGAACCGCACTCATGATCGAGGCCCAACAGCCGGGCTGGATTAAGTGAAGCAATCTGCGCTAACTGAACATACGAAACCTCAAGCGAATGCATTAGTCGCACGGCGTCGAGCATCGTGATCACTGATCCGGCGATACTGCCCGCGGCATTGCTGGTGCGACCGTCTTTCACACTGATCGTCTCACCCCAAATTCGATAATCGCCATCTCCTTTGCCAGCCGCACTGATGGCGTCGCTAATTAAGCTGATACCACGTTCGCTCTTCACCTTCAGCAGTAAGCGAAGCATGAACGGATCGAGATGAATACCATCGGCGATAACGTCGCATGTGACATCGTCGTGCGATAATCCCCACGCGATTGGACCAGGAGCACGATGATGCAGCGGCGCCATTGCGTTCATGAAATGCGTCATGTGATGCGCGCCTGCCGCGAGCGCTTGATCGAGGATCTCAAGAGAGGCGCGCGTGTGTCCGATTGAAATCACCCAACCGCGAAACTTTAACTCACGCACCAGATCAACTCCACCATCGATCTCGGGCGCGAGAGTTGTCATGCGCACTAAGCCGTCGGGTACAGGTAGTCCATCCAGATCCGCCGGACCCGAATACGTTTTGAAGTACTCTGTGTGCAACGCGCCGCACTGCGCCGAATTAACAAACGGTCCTTCGTAGTGGACCCCAAGCACGCGCGCACCGTTCGAGTTCTCCGCGGCCTTCGCGATCGCCGCGACAGCGCTCGCAAAAACTTCATCCGCCGCGGGAACGAACGTCGGCATCCAACCCGTCACACCTTGTGAAGCCAGAAAAACAGAAACCTCAGACAACTGCTGCGGCGTCGCGTCCATCACGTCGATGCCAGCCGACCCGTGAATGTGAACGTCGATAAAGCCCGGCAGCAGTGTTGCGGTCGGCAAGTCGAGTTCTTCGTCAGCTTTCTCGGCTTCGAGCGAAACGATCTTGCCTCCCGCGATGAGTACAGAAGCGCCTTTCACCTGACGCTCGGGCAACACCACCTTCGCATTTCTCAGCAACAGGGTTTTCATAAGTCTGAATTTGTTTGATTGCTTGTTTCACAAGCTGATGCCCGCATTGTAACAGTACAATGCGGGCATCTTAGGTGGAACTCAAAATGAAACTCAGAACAAAAACTTCAAACCGAACTGTAGCACTCTTGGATCACGAAAACTCGTGACCGAACCAAAGAGAGCTTCATTTGTAATCGCCCTGCTCGTGCTCAAGTTTCTGAAGTTCGTGTGATTGAAAACATTAAAGGCCTCGGCGCGCAATTGAATGGACATGCTCTCGCCCATCCTGAAGTATTTCGACAGAGTGAAGTCCATACGCGTCGTTGGTGGACCATCAACAGCACCACGCGAAGCATCGCCGGGCACATTCAGCACACCCGTAGCGCCTGCTGGAGTTTGTCTGGCGAAACACGCTCCGTTGAACCATTGGTCGACGGTACGAGGTGCGTTCTCATTCGGATCGCAGAGCAACCGTGGTCTACCACCCGCGACTATTGCAGGAATAAATCCAATTCCGGCCGTATCGTAGGTCGCGCTCGCTACCGTAAATGGTAGACCGGTGTAGTAAGTTCCAATCCCAGACACCTGCCATCCCCCCAAGACCGTATGGATCAAGCCTTTTTGTTTTGAGAAGAAGGGTAACTCATAGATGTAATTGAAGCTTAGTACGTGACGACGATCGAGAAGTGCCCTCCCGTACTCAGCTCGGATGTTGTTCACGTCCTGCGGAGCGGCGTTGACCGAAGAGGTTTGATTATCAGTTAAATTCTTCGACCAGGTATATGAAAGGTTCAACTGTGAAGCACCCGAGAAGCGATGCTGAGCATAGGCCTGAAGGCTATGGTAATTCGAGTTATAACGCGTCTCGAGCACGTTGATTGACCGATAGCCGCGGAAAGGCCGAATTTGATCGAAGATGGTTGGGGTTGCAGTGAGCGCTGTGCCGGCCGCCATGCACGCCGTTGTAACCACACCCGCATCCTGTAATGCGGCTGTACCGGTTGCACACTGTGAATTCAGCGCGAAACCTAATGGTAAGTCGTTGTATTCGGTATTTCCGTTCAGATGAGTTCCCTTGGAACCATAGTAACCAACGGTGACAATGGTGTTGCTTCCAAACTGACGCTGCACATCAAGCGACCAGTGCTGCATATAGGGCGTCAGGAAATCCGGCTGGATGGCGCGAATAGAAGCCGGAGTGGCCGAGGCCACAACAGGTATTGCGGCCCCTGCTGGAATTGGCTGGTCCATACTGGTCAGCGTTTGTGTAGCAGTCTCCTGAAAAGGCGGGTTCAGGGAAAGTAGCTCCGCGGCGCTTAGCGATACCTGGTCATGATACATGCCGTAGCCGATCCGGATTGAAGTTGTCCCTTCTCCAAACGGATCCCAGGCGATGCCAATTCGAGGAGCAAAGTCACGCTTCTGTGCCTCATAAACATATTTGCCAAAGGGCGAAGCCGTGGGTCTGCAATTAAAAGCAGCGGGACCCGTTTGAACATTCTGAGCATTAACGATCATGCCGTTGCAGAAATTTCCTGACCCGGCTCGACGATTTCCAGCGCCTGTGACAATCGGTGCGTCTGAAGCTCTCCAAAGACTGGGAACGAAATTAGCAAGCAGTCCGTTTTGGTCATAAGGCGCTCCGAAATACGAGTAGCGAACGCCAAGAGTCAATGTGAGATTGCTGCGAAGGCGCCAGTCATCCTGCGCAAACCATTCGATCGACTTCTGACGCATATCCACTGTCAGATCAAGCTTTGACTGGGTAAACGTGACGTTTTTGCCCATCAGGAAACAAGCCCAGTTCTGGAACAGAGTATTTGTCGATGAGGAAGCGACACCAGTTGCGCGCACGCACGCTGGAGAGGCAACCGACGACACCGTGTTGCTAAAAGTGCTGAACTGACCCTGATTAGTTCCGGACAGCGCGTTTTCGTGCTTTGTATTGCCTGAGACCATCACTCCAAATTTCATCGAATGGTTACCACGAATCCAAGTGAAGTTGCCCGCTATATTTGATTTCGATGAATCATTATCGTAGTTGCTGAAGCCCGTGAGTGAATTGAAGCCGGCAACACTAACGATTGGGACCGTGTCTCTTACGCTCGAGTAAGGCAGATTGACTGCAATGGGGGATACTTCCTTGGCGAGAAGGCCCACAGTGTTGATGAAAATCGCGCCATAACCGTATGTGAAGCGGCCCTCGAAAACCATGTTTGCATTCGGTGTAAAGATCGCCTGGGCCGTATGAGTTTTTCCCGGAGAATCAGAGTCGGTCCGGTTAACGAAGGGTAGATTAGAACGTCCGCCGATTGTACCGTCTGCGTCCTGAGTGGGAATTTTGTCGCGTTCGAAACGGTAGAAGAAACTCCAGTGATCGTTAGCGGTGTGGTCGACTCTGATGATCTCCTGGCGAAACT
>DASRPN010000044.1:0-7371 GCA_035646355.1 Pyrinomonadaceae bacterium
TGCCTGGGAAGCCGGCGGTGAAGAACAACCCGAGTGGTTCAACCGTTTCACTCAGATCGTGCGTGTATCTGCCGACGAGCGAATGTTTATCGTTGAAGTTGTGATCGATGCGTATGGTTTCTTGCCGCGTGTTGAGCACGTCGATGCGGCTGAAGATGAAACCATTCGGGTTCGACACACTGTTCGGCAGCGGGTAAGCGTTCAATAGCGCGATCGCGCGGAAGTCGACGTCAGCACGAGGAATGATGTTGTTTACGTAAGCGCGATTGTCGGCCGGCCGGAAAATCTGGTTTTGCCGTGCCTGGATGAGAGAGCCGTTTGTAGCCGTTACCATCACCGGAGTATTTCCCGCTGCGGTTGTAACGAACGCTCCGGCGGGCGTACGGAAGATCGGCAATCCCAACGTACTCGAGTAATCAAAGTCGCCACCGTTGAAGCCGCGTTGCGCCAGACTGGGAACAGTACCGCTGGCGTCAGCTTGGCCGCGTGTGATACGCCGAACTTCTTCAGAGAAGAAGAAGAAGGTCTTACCGCGTCCGCTCCAGTGTGTTTCACCGCCCTCGCCAAACCGCGGCAACATCACCGGACCGCTGAAAGTGAAGCCGTAATTGTTGTAACGAAGCTTCGGAACCGGCGCGACGAGCGATCCATCAGCGCGGCGACCTTGGCGATTGTTGAAAAAGTTGTTGGCGTTGAAGCGGTCGTTGCGAACGAACTCGTAAAGCGTGCCGTGAAAATCGTTGCCGCCGCCGCGTGTCACGATCGTAACCGCGCCGCCGCCTGAACGTCCGATTTCAGCAGTGTAGTTTGAACTAAGAACTTTGAATTCGCGAATCGAGTCGATCGTCGGTGTCGACAACAGCGTGATGTTCGATCCAACGTCGGTGTTCTGAACGCCGTCCACGAAATAGTTGACAGCGTTGCGGCGCATGCCGTTGATCGAAATGCTGGCCACGCTGGTCAATCCAAAGCCAGTCTCATCAGAAAGATCCGAGCTGACTCCGGGAATGCCCGCTTCGAGCAGTCGAATAAAGTTTCGATTGTTGAGTGGGAGCTCCACGATCTGGGCGTTCGAAACCAGCGCCTGCGTAGTCGGACTGTCGAGCACACCGGCTTCCTGACTGGTCACCGTCACCATCTCGCCAATCGTGCCCGCCTCCATCGCGATGTTAATAGAACGCCGGTCGCGAGCATTGAGAGTCAGGGCCGTTTGCACGTACCGCTTGAAGTTCGCGACCTCAACGGTCAGCGTGTAAGTGCCCGGCACGAGATTGGTGATGGTGTAAGAGCCCTCTTCGCTGGTGGTTGTTTTTCGCTCAGCTTTGGTTTCGTCATTGACGATCGTAACGCTCGCGTTCTGGACGATCGCGCCGGTTGAGTCAGTGACTTGGCCGCTGATGGAGGCCATGATCTCCTCCTGGCCAAATGCGGAGCCACTGAACGCGAATATCAGAGCCAGCGTCAACAGGACAGCTCTCACTTCAAAATGAAATTTCATGGGGATAATCCTCTTCATGATTGTTTGAGTGGCCGGGTGCCCACCAATCGGACAAGCCAACGGGGAGAATCGCAATACACCGGGTTTTCAGTACGGTTTTCAGGCAACGCAATTGTCGTTTGGAAAGAAGAAACAACTCGTAAACGAGTGCAGTTATTTTTACATAACAGTTCATTTAGGCGCAACATTTCAGTAACCTCCCGGTAGCCCGAATTTATACTGATCCATGCTTCCCGGGCACCTTTCAGAACGCCGTTCGGCGGATGCGTTCGAGATACGCACCATCCGGATTTAACTCGCTCGGCCGCGCCGTAAAGTCGTACGAGAACAGGATGAAACCTTCCGTCTTTAACGACCGAGCTACATTGATCTTCTCGACTGCTGACTCTGACGGGATCCGGTACGCACCGATGCCCGCCCAGACGCGACGTTTCGCGCCGTGTGCCGTCGTCGCAGCGATCTCGATCTGTCTCTGAAAGACAGCCGTGTCAGTGCTGTAAGCCATCGGACAGGCTACGTCGAGAATGCCCATCTGAAGCCACCGGCGCCAATCCTGAAAACGACGCGTAAACGCATTTTCGTCGTTGGCGAAGACGGCTGCTGATACCAACACGTCAGGGTTTCGCTTTTTGACTGCGTGATAGATCCGCTCGACGAGTGCTGTTACCTGCGCGCGTTGGAAATCGGCAAACTTCGCCGGAAACTTTTCCGGCGCCGCGAGTGGATCCTGTTTCAGCGACGCCTTTAAGTCGCGCCATTCATCTTTCGTGAGTTGCGGCTTCAACCACTTTTCAAAATTGGTGAGCGATGTGCGACTGTAGTCGAAGTCCGGACTGGCGAAACGAACGTAATCGAAATGCAGGCCGTCAACCGGATAGTGCTTCAGCACGTCCATCCAGATCTTGTAGATGTGGTCGCGCACCTTTGGATTAGCAGGCCCTGTGTAAATGCCCTCCAGCTCCGCGCGATTAACCTTGGACCACTCCACTATCTTCTGCCGGTACGCAGCATCGTTAGGCGACATCTGGTAAAGCTCGCGAGCCACTGGTTTAGGCACCGCCAGCCACTCCGGATGCTTGTTGTAGACGTGACTCGGATCGGCGGGTAAAGCGTCAAGGTTCGCCAGCAAGCTGGTGTTCAGCCAGCCGTGAACCTTGAGTCCTCGTTTGTGCGCTTCGGCTAAGGTGAAAGCAAACGGATCGAATTCGGCTGGTTGATCCTTCAGTTCAGCTGCGCGCGGTTCGACTCGTGATTTGTAATAGGCGTCGCCACGACCGCGAATCTGAACGATAAGAGTGTTGAAGCCGTTGTCAGCGGCTGAATTCACCATCTGCCGAATCTTCTCAGGTGAAGTTAAGGTCGTGCGCACAACCCAGAGGGCGCGCACTTCCTCGTTTCCCGGAACATTCGCAAATGATGGACCTGGTAATGCAGGGAACGCGCAAACCAGCACGAACCAGATCGCAAATTGCCACAAACAACTTCGTAGTTTCATCAATCAGTACTGATACCGAAGCGATACCTGAATGTTTCGCGGTTGATAGAGAGTCGCTGCGCTCGTTATGGCGCCAAAGTTCGTGTTGGCGATCGAGGCGCTTGGAATACCATACTGAACATGGTTCAAAGAATTGAACATGTCAGCACGTACGACCAGCTTATGTCCCTCCCATGGCATTGAAAACGTTTTCATGAGACCGAAATCGAGCGTCTTCGTACCATCGATGAAGAACGTGTTGCGTCCGAGTATCGACGTATTGAAGTCGGCCGTCGTAAGTGCTCGAAAAGCAGATCGCGGAAGCGAACTAGTAGAGTTACTGGGATGATTCACACTGTTGCCGAGCACTGATGGATCGAGAAGCACCGGTCTGCTTTCGCTGAAGGCGTCGAAATTCAAATCGACCGCCGTAGTCGTCACAGTAAACGGCGTTCCCTTTGCGAGCTTGAGGACCGCTGAGAACTGCCAACCTCCCAAGACCTGGCCCAGTAAGCCTTTGTCGGTAGCGAAGAATGGCAACCGGTAAGTTCCGTACATCGTAAATCGATGTGGCGTGTGGAAACGTGAAAGACTGCGTGCCGCACGAGCGTCGTTTCCGTTCTGGTTGCTGTCACCCGCGCCGACGAACGTCGCTTCCGACGTAGTGTCGATCGCTTTGCTCCATGTGTAGTTCGCCTGGAAATTAAGATTGCTGCTCAAACGCTTGACCCATTCGAGTTGCATCGCGTGGTAGTAACTCCAGGCGGCATTCGATACCGCGACGTTAGTTCCGAAAAGACCATTTGGCCTGCGTTCATTCGTGCGCGGAACGCGGAAGCTGTATTCGAGCGCGCCGATCGGAACAACTACTGGGCACTGCGCCGTGAACGGTATCGCCGTGGTTCCGGCCGTACCAGCGCAAAGAAAATCACTAGCAAGCCGGATCACTTGACCGCGCAGGTTCGCCGGATTGTTTGGATGATTCGCGACGAGCACGCCGTTGACGGCGTCGTGCAACGGCAGATTGTCGAGCGCGTATTTCAACAATCCAATGCCGCGATTTCCGGTGTAGCTGGCACGAAAAGCGGAAGAGAATGGCATCTGACGTTCGATCGTGAGATTCCATTGTTGCGTGTACGGCATCTCCAGTCCCGGATCGATCGCCGTGATCGTATGGCGCGCCGTTTGTGGCCCAGGCGTGAAAACAAAACCGTTAGTCGGGTCGGCGAGATTGATTGGATTGAAAGTAGGCGTCTGAACGCCTGACTGGTTGTAGAAGAAAGCGTTCGGCGGGTTGAACCTTACGGTTGCACCACCTTGCGAGAAGACCGATTGAAAGATGCGGCCGTGATAGATCCCGTAACCGCCACGGAACGACGAGTCGCCTGCGCTGCCAAACAAGCTGTGCAAAAAGCCAGTCTGAAAATCCGGACTCCATGCAAAACCGATGCGGGGCTCCCAGTTGTCTTTGTCGGCGCTGATGCCGTATGCGATCCGGTCCGCGGCTTCCTCCGGCGCGGAAACATATTCATATCTCAACCCGAGGTTAAGAGTGAGGTGTGGGCTGATTCTCCAGTTGTCTTCGGCGTAGAAATTCGCCTCGCGATTACGGTTCTCCAGAAAGAATGGTCCAAAGCCTTTCTGGTAGTTGGGCATGCAGCCGTTGATGAGCTGGTTGAAACCGTTACCGTAATTTACGCTGTTACATGTCGCAACGGTGCTGCTGTAAAAACCACGCGAGAAGTTGTCTGCCAGGTCGTCAAGGTTCTGCCGGCGGATATCTGTTCCCAGTTTGAGGTAGTGTTTACTAAAGAGAGTCGTGAAGTTGTAGACGAACTGGTTATCGGTTTGATAACGCTGAATGGGGAAGTTACCCGCACTGCCGATGCTCGTCTGCGTGGTGATCGGGCTGGGATTAAAGAAGCGAATGATCGGCGTGTCGTTGCCCGCCGCGATGTTGACGAGCGTGGTTCTCAAACCGAGACCATAGCGAAATTCTCCGACCGACTTCGCCGAGAAAAGACGCGTCCACGTCAACCCGAAATTCTGCTGCTTGTGATTCTGATCGGCGCGTTCGCCGATAATGATGTCGTCGGCGACGAATCGCTGCCGCGTATAATGCCAGCGCGCACTGATGTTGTCTTGTGACCACGGATTCCAATCGAGCCGGCCGGAATAATCGCGCGCCGGGAAATCAAACCCCTGCCGCCCGCGAAACACTCTTGGACCAGCCGCCGGATCGTTCGGCACGGCATTCGCAAACCGATCGATAATACTTTGTATGAAGGCGCGATTTGACGGTGTGTCATTCCCCGGCGGCGCAGCTTTGAACCAATTGTCCGGATTGCGCTCCGCCAATGTAAAGACGTCGCGGTTGAAGTTGTTTGCGCCCGTATTTTCCGTATGGTCCAGACTCACGAAACTAAACAGTCGATCCTTAAACAGCGGGAAGCCAGAGGTAAAGCCAAATTGGTTGCGCCGCGTAACTCCTTTTTTCACTCCGGGAGCAAAGACGTTGTTCGTAGAGTTCAACGCGCTGTCGTTGTGATACCAGTAGACGTCGCCGTGAAGTTCATTTGTTCCGGATTTGGTCTGGACCAACACCACCGCACCGTAACCGCGTCCGAATTCCGCGGTGAAGTTGTTGGTGATCACCTGAAACTCTTTGATCGTCGATAACGAAGCGCCCTGGCGGTTCTGGTTCTCGGAAGAGTCGTCGTTATTGACGCCGTTGATTTGGAACGTCGCGCCACGCGTGCCGGTGCCATTAAAGTTTATCGAGGAGCCGGATGATGCGGTCGGATTGTTTTGTCCTGACGTCGGGTTCTCCTGAAACCCGGCGAAGGTTTCAGCCAGCGACAGAAAGCTGCCCTGGTTGAGAGTCGGCTTGTCGAGGATCTCCTGGGAATTCAGTGACCCTTTTATCTCCGCGTTGGTCGTGTTGATGGGCGCAGCTTCTGTCGTAACCACCACGGCTTCAGTAACCGTACTCGGATTCAAAGTAAAATTGACCACTCGGGTCTGGTTCAAAGTGACCTCGATGGTCTCCTGAGACACTTTGCTGAACCCCGTACTGGAAGCTGTCACGGTGTAACGGCCCAGCGGAAGAAACGAGGCGACATAAGCTCCTTCACTGTTCGTCTGCAACGTTCGCTCCTGGCCGGTATCCATGTTGCGAATGACGACCTCAGCGCCCGGTATTACCGCACCTTTCGCGTCACTAACATTGCCTTGCAATGTTCCGGTGACTGTTTGTGCAGATGCTGACGCGGGTAACAAAAACAACGCCGCGCAAAAAAGTGTGAGAATGAAGAATTGACGATTGGACTTAGAGTAGAACATGGGGCTCCTCCTCATTTCATCGAACTGAGATCTCTTTATGAGTTAGCGCCGAACCCGCGCCGCGCAAGGCGACCCCGGGACGCGACTCTGTCATTTGGTTGTTTGTCATTACCACAACGCCATTTACGAGAACGTAACTGATGCCCAACGGATACTGGTGCGGCTTATCAAAGGTCGCCTGGTCCATGATCGTTTTTTCATCGAAGATGACGATGTCAGCCGCGAAACCTTCGCGAATCATGCCGCGGTCGCGAAATCCGAAGGTCTGAGCCGGTAGCGACGTCATCTTCCGGATCGCGTCTTCCAACGAGATTAGTTTCAAGTTGCGAACGTACTGGCCGAGCACGCGCGCGTTGTTGCCATAGCCACGCGGGTGCGGAACGCTATCGTCGACCTGCCGCACGCCGGCGTCAGAGGCGATCATCGTGAACGGTTCCTGCATGATCCGCTTGACGTCGTCTTCACCCATACTGTGATAGACCATGCTCGCGCCACCCGCTTCGTACATCGCGAGCATCTGTTCGATCTGGCTCTCCACGTCTTTCTTGTTGCGGACCTGCCTGGTGATCTCGGCGATCGATTTTCCGTTGAACGATTTGTCAGGACCGTACGAGGCGACGACGGCAAACGAATAGTCTTTGAAGCCGCTGCGCTTGAGCGATTCTTTCGTGTCTTTGATCACGCGCTCGCGTGTCGCTTTATCTGCTAGTCGCTTTTTCGCTTCTTCAAAACCACCGGCGTGCAACCAGCTCGGCAATCGAGATGAAAGTGAAGTTGAACTTGCCGTGTAGGCATATTGATCGACCGTAACGTTTAGCCCGCGCGCACGAGCCTCACGCACGAGACCGAGCGTCATTGGCGTTTGGCCCCAGAGTTTCTTGTTGCTGATCTTGAAGTGTGAGATCTCGACGGGCAAACCGGCTTGTTCGCCGATCAAAATACTTTCGCGAATCGCGTCGGCAACTTTGTCACCCTCACTTCGCATGTGCGTCGCGTACAAGCCACCGTGACGACCGACCACGCGAGCGAGTGCGACGATCTCGTCAGTCTTCGCATA
>DASRPN010000045.1:0-59296 GCA_035646355.1 Pyrinomonadaceae bacterium
GGCCACGCAGCCGTTTGTTGACCGCGTCGTGATGCAGATACGTTGAGCGGCGGCCTCGCTTGGTCGAAAAACCTTCCGCGAGCATGCGCACGATCCCATCGAACTGTTCACGCTCGAGGCTGCGATACGGATAGGCCCGACGGACCATCGCGAAGAGTTCGTCTTCGCCCCATTCTTCAGCAGCTACTGCCGCGACGATCTGTTGCGCGAGAATGTCGAGTGGACGTTCCGGGATTTCGAGCTGATCCAACTCGCCTCGCCTCACCGAGTCGATGATCGCCGCACACTCAACCAATTCATCGCGCGAGAGCGGAAATATTCTGCCTTTGGGAAAACCAGCAACCGTGTGATTTGAACGTCCGACACGCTGGAGAAAACTGGCAATCGAACGAGTAGAGCCAAGCTGGCAGACGAGATTCACATCGCCGATGTCGATGCCCAATTCCAAGGACGCTGTTGCGACCAGCGCACTCAGTTCGCCTGCTTTGAGCCGCTGTTCCGCGGAAAGACGTTGTTCGCGGGCCAGACTGCCATGATGCGCGGCCAGGTTCTCGTCGCCGAGTCGTTCACCAAGATGCCGCGAGACACGCTCGGCCAGGCGTCGTGTGTTTACGAAGACGAGCGTGGTGTGATGCTGACGAATGAGTTGGGCCAGTCGATCGTAGACTTCTTCCCACACCTCACCTGACATGACGGCCTGCAATGGCGAGTCAGTTAACTCAACTCCGATATCGAGCTTGCGCGCGTGACCGCTGTCGACGATTGTGCATTGCGGCGTGTTGTCGGCGTTGATATTTGCGGTACCGACGAGAAATCGCGCCACTTCTTCAATTGGACGCTGCGTAGCTGACAAACCAATGCGGACGAGAGGAGAATTGCGGATTGCGGATTCCGAATTTCGAATTTCGCAATCCGAATTTCGCAATTTCACGAGTTGCTCGAGACGCTCGATTGACAGCGCGAGATGTGAACCTCGCTTGTCGCTGACGATAGCGTGAATCTCGTCGACGATCAGCGTGCGAGCTGTTTCCAGCATGCGGCGACCGCCTTCGCTGGTCAGCAAAATGTAAAGCGATTCCGGTGTGGTGACGACGACGTGCGGCGGGCGCTTAGTCATCGCCGTCCGCTCTGAGGCCGGCGTATCTCCCGTTCGCACGAGGGTGCGGATGTTCACTTCGGGCAAACCCATCGCCTGAAGTTCCTTCTGAATCCCTTCCAGTGGCGTTTGCAGGTTGCGCTGAACGTCGTTACTGAGGGCCTTGAGTGGCGAGACGTAGATGACGTGCGTCGTGTCGTCGAGTTGACCATCAACTCCGAGACGGACGAGATCGTCAATCGCCGACATAAATGCGGCGAGAGTCTTACCGGATCCGGTGGGCGCCGCGATCAGCGTATGGCGCTGTTTCTTGATCTCCGGCCATGCTTGTAACTGCGGATCGGTAGGCGAAGGGAAGGTCCGGCCGAACCAGCTCGCCACTGCTGGATGAAATAATTCGAGACTCATAAGGGAGGGTAATTATACTTCGTCAGATGAGGTTTTCATAGCTGAATCACGCGCCCAGACGTGAAACATCACCTGCCGTTATTGAAACTGCTTCTTGAACTCATCAAATTCTTGCCGAAGCTTTTCAAGCTCAGTTCCAAGCCGCTCAACCTTCTGTTCGAGCGCCTCACGCGACGACACTCGTGGTGATACCTCCGCTACAGCTTCGACTGGTACTTCGCCCGACAGCAATTGCGCAAAACGGACTTCCTTCTGCCCAGCCTGTCGCGGCAGGCGCACGACTAGCGGATCATCATCGCGCGAGATCAACGCATTGAGCGTCTGCTCAATCTCATCCAGCCCGGCAAACTCGTGCAGCCTCGACGCATTCCCACGCAACTCTCCCGGCGTCTGCGGCCCGCGCAACATCAGCACACACATCAACGCCACTTCTGCATTGTTGAGGTGCAACACCTCGAGCATCACATGTTTGTACTTCGGAACGCGGCTGGTACTCCCGTAGAACACGTAAGCCAGGTTCTTCTCGCGCAAGGTTTCGACCGCCGTAGACACCTGGCTCTCCGTATACGCCGTTACCGGATGGCGATTGTTTTTCTGATTGCAGGCGAGCGTCAACGCATTGAGCGTTAGTGGATAGTACTCAGGCGTCGTCACCTGCTTCTCCACTAACGCCCCGAGGACGCGCGTTTCAATGTCCGTTAGAGTTGTTGCCATCGCAGCAAAGATATCTCCCGCAAAGACGCAAAGGCGCAAAGGTCAAACAGTCAGAATCACTGCGCCTTTGCGCCTTTGCGGGAGATGTTTTTCAACTGGAGCTACTGATCTTCGTCCTCTGCGCTTGTTTGTTGTTGGGGTCGCGGTTCCGCACGGCCGGCGCCCAGGTTGTCGAAGTTCAATGCGGCATTGAACAGCAGGAAGAACTCGCCCTGCGTCTGGTGCCGCCACATCGGATTGGTCGCGAACATCACAACGTGACCTCGTCCGACCGGGACATCGACGACCGCGGGCTTGTTCACTAAATCTTCGCCTCCCGCAAGCATGCCACTGATGAGCAGGTTCTTCTCATCAGACACAAAGCGCAGCACAACGCGCGGCCGCAAGGGCGGCGGCACGTAAAACGGGCTCTCGCGCTGATCGGCCTGCGCCTGATCGGGATCCGGCCTTCCGGGGCGTGGTTGCGGCATCGCCTGGATGATGTCCGGATCGCTGACTCCACCGCGTCCTGAAGCGCGTGACGCGGCTCCACCACCTTGGCCTCCACCACCTTGGGCACCGCCACCACCGCCTCCACCGAAGCCACCCCCACCGGCAGCAACCTGGAACAACGGCGCCTGGTTAAAGTAAATCGGCAGGCCGGCGTCGTAGCCATAAGCGATTGGGCTCTTCCGATCGGAGAACGTCGCGTTGTAGATCGAACCACGCGCGCGAAGTTTGTCGGATTGCTGAATCGAGACGCCGCTCGTGATGCCGTATTCGATCGGAATCGCGGAAACGCTGCTGCCGATCGTGATGAACAGTCCGCCTTCCTCGACAAACTTCTGAAGGTTCGCGACGCCCTTCACGGTCATGCCACCGCGCATGTCGTCGGTCGTATCAGGCGAGAGGCCCATGTTTGGCGTCAATGCCGACGATTTCCACGGGATCGCTTCGCCTCGCTGGGGCATGCCGTTAACGATCGTCTGCGCACTGCCGCCGACCGGCGGGAAGATCAGCACGTCGAACTTCTCACGCAAATTCGGCGTGTTGCGAATGACGTGATCCGAAATGTAACTGTACGGAATCTGCAAACGATCGAACTCGATGCGGAACCAGCCTTCGTTTTGCGTGTTGGTCCAGGTGTGAACTATGGCGATACGCGGCACCGCGAGTTCGTGCGTCTTGACCGTGGGGAGTTTATCAACCCCGATCGCCTTCAGACCGAGATCGTTCACGGCTGGCTCGAGCAACTGCCTCAGGTTCGCCGGGTTCCCTTCCTGCTTGATGATGAACGAGCCTGTATTGAACTGTTGCTCGCCGACTTTGAAGCTGTCTTCAGCGGCGCTCATCTTCACGTCTTTCAAACGGAAGCGGAACGTAGCGAGCGTGTTGTCGGTGTTGTGGTTGATGACGTACGCGACGGAATTCGCCGGCCCGCTCAATGCGCCTTTAACTTTCACGTCCGCAGTCAACAAAGTCGACGGTACGTCGAGCACGCTCTTGTCGAGGATGCGCACGGTTTTGACGTTGCGCATCGGGCCCATGGTCCAGCCTGTGTCGTCGTACGGATTCGGATCGTTGACATTGTAGTACTGCGTGTCGAGCAGCATGTCGGCCATGCGCGAATACGGCTGGTCCATGCGTACTATGTAGGAGCCTGCCGCGTATTTCTGTTCCTTAACCGAAAACTCCTTCTCCGCGCGGTGCACTTCAATGCCCTGCAACCGCATCAGGTTGACCATGTCGGCTGCTTCAACGGGACGAGCAGTGTCGCCCGGAATGATGTACGCGGCCGGGCCCTCGTTCGATGCCTTGGCGATGGAACGCTTGCTCTTGAGATAGAAGTTGTTGAGGAACCGCTCGCGCTCCCTCGCGACGAGGTTCATCGCGAAAAGGATGCCCGATTGCTGCATGTTGACGTTGTTACGCATGGACCAGTTGACGCGCGGAAAGGGCGGATTCGGACGATACCACACGCGTTGCGTTTGGTTCGCCCCCAGCGTGCGTTCCCGCGTGTCGGCGCCGCCATTGCCGAACGTTTCGTAAAAACGTCCGATCGAGTTGCGTCCGGTGGCGATGTAGAGCATGTAGTTCGGCGCCCAACCGTCATAGAAACCATGCGTCCAAACTCCCGGAACGCCGCGCTTCGTCAACTCCTCGATCTCGTGATATGCAAGCACCTGAAACTCGTCCAGCGCCAGCGGATCGAGCCACGCGTTGTACGGACCTGTGCCTGTCATCGTGTAGAGATACGGTACTGATTCGTGCAGGTCGTGAAGAACTGTCGGGTGATACTCGAGGAACGTCTTCATCTGGTTGCGGGTCAGCGCGAGCGCCAGGCCGAGACCGTCGCGGTTGTTATCGTGGGCCACGTACTTTCCCCAATAGAGCAGCGGTGGCGTGGCTTTGCCGGGGTTGGCTTTGCGGTAGTTGTAGAGATCGACCATGCGGTCGCGCCCGTCAACTTCCAGCGCAGGCGTGATCATCACGATCATGTTCTTGCGGATGTCTTCGATGAACGGCGAGTCTTCGACGGCGAGACGATACGCCAGTTCCATCAACATCTCGGGCGAGCCGGTTTCCGGCGAGTGAATCGCTCCGGAGGCCCAGTAAAACGGTTTGCCTTCGGCGATGAGAGTCTGCGCTTCGGTTTCGCTGATCTTGCGCGGATCGCCAAGTTTCGCGGTTATGTCTTTATAGCGATCGAGTTTCGCCAGGTTGGCTTCATCGCTAACGAGCACCAGGATCTGCTCTTTTCCCTCTTCGCTCTTCTCCGGCGCCACCAGCACCCGCACGCGCGGAGACGCTGCGGCAAGCGTGCGAAAATATCGATGCAGGTCTTTCGTATAAGTCAGCTTATTTGGCGTGCCGGCGATGTAGCCGAGAACCTTCTCGGGCGACGGTACTTTGTCTGACAGCGGCAGGTGATCGACGAGTTCCGTCATGAAGTATTTCTCAGTCGTGTACTCGGCGATCTTTGCCCCATAAGCGGTATCGAGCGCTGACTTCGGCGTCGTGTATTTCGGATTGATGGCCTTGACGCGCGTGGTCGTCGTCGTGGGCGCGGCGGCGCCTGACGATTCACTCGCCGACCTGTTGCGCTCGTCCGTCTGAGCAACCGCCGAAACTGCCGACACTAATAACAACAGGAAAAGGCATAGGGATCTATGGGCCATGACGTTCTCCTTTGAGCAACCACGGATGACACGAACTTAGGACAGATCTCGCGCGCAGCGAAAGCCTGAGATCATCCACCGCTCGTGTGCGTGAAAGAAGTTTCTGTATGTCGATCGGATGTGCAATTGCGGTGTGGCATAAGAACCGCCGCGTAAAACCTTCTGGTTGACGAACCACTTGTCGTTGTATTCGTCAAACTCCGACTTGAATCCCGGATAAGGCACGTAATCGGAACTGGTCCACTCCCAGACGTCGCCGATCAACTGCTGACACCCGTAACTGTTTGCGCCCTCCGGGAAGGCGCCAATCGGAGCGACGGACCAGTAGCCGTTCTCGAACAGATTTGCTTTGCCGGTATCGGGTTCCGTGTTGCCCCAAGGGAATGCGTTGCTGGTTTTGCGCCGCGCATCATAACACGCCGCGCGTTCCCATTCAGCTTCTGTCGGGAGTCTTTTGCCCGCCCACTTGGCATAGGCCGAAGCTTCAAAGAAACTGACGTGCGAAACGGGTTCGTCTTTCCGGCTCTCGGCAGTCGCCAGACCGGAAAAGTCGCGAATCATCCACTCACCGTCGTGGAGTTCCCAATACATCGGCGCTCGCCATTGTTCACGGTTGACGGCTTCCCAACCTTCCGAGAACCACCAGCGAAAGTCTTCATAACCGCCGTCGCGAATGAACGCGAGGTAGTCGCGGTTGCTGACGAGCGCGCGGTCAATTGAGAAATCTTTAGTGAAGACCTGATGCGCGGGTTTCTCGTTGTCCCAGGCAAAATCGTTTGTCTGCGAACCCATCGAGAATAATCCACCTTCAATTTCGACCATGCCCTCGACGCTGCCCTCGACGCTGCCCTCGACGCTGATAGCCGCTCGCGGCGGCGACTTCATCTGTGGCCTGAACTGGTCACACAGAAGGTGCTTGATGTCGTAGACAAGCAACTCCTGGTGTTGCATTTCGTGCTCGAGTCCCATCCGAACAAGAGACAGCACTGATTCGTCAGCGGAATCGAGGAAATCGAGCACCTGCTCGTCGATGTGGTTTCGATAGGCAACGGTCTCCCTCACAGTCGGCCGCGATTTCGTCCCGCGCTTCGGGCGTTCGATTCGAGCTCCAAATCCTTCGTAGTACGAGTTGAAGTACCAGAGAAAGTCTTCAGAATAGACGCGATAACCCGGCCGGTGTTTTTGAAGCACTGTTTCAAAAAACCAGGATGTGTGGCCGATGTGCCAGCGCGGCGGGCTCATGAACTCCGCCGTCTGGATAACGTAGTCTTCAATTTCGAGCGGCGCGACGATCTGCATCGTTCGCGCGCGCACCTGTTTGTAGAGATCTTTGATGTTCGCGGACAAAATCAATGCCAAGATCAATCCGTGGAAACCACTATTGAATGCGGGCCTTGGGGGTGAACGCGACCTATTATACGTGCGTTTGGATAATTCTCACGTAGCCGCGCGAGCAGTGCTTCGGCACGGCTTTCTGCCATTGAAATCAGCATCCCGCCTGCTGTTTGTGGATCGAAAAACAACCGGAGCAGGTTTTGGTCAACTGAAGCGGCAATCTCGACGTCCGCGCCGAGGTATTCGCGGTTGGTCTTGTCGCCGCTCGTGAGCAGGCCGGCGGTGGCAAGGTCGAGCGCGCCCGGGAGTAGCGGTACTGATCCGGCGTCGATCTGAATGGTGACTTTACTGGCACGAGCCATTTCCCACGCATGGCCCAATAATGCAAAACCCGTCACGTCGGTCGCCGCTTTAACTCCAAACGCGCGCATCGCTTCCGCCGCATGCTTGCCCGGCGTCAGCATCGTCTCAACCGAACCCGCAACTACGGCATCGCTCGCGCGAGCTTTTTTGATCCCGGTCGAAATCACGCCGGTGCCGATTGGTTTCGTCAGAATGATCACGTCGCCCGGTCGCGCGCCAGAATTCGTCGCGACCTTGTTTGGATCGATCACGCCGGTGACCGCGTAGCCAAACATGATCTGTTCGTTATCGACGCTGTGACCGCCGATCAACATCACGCCTTGCTGATTCAGCGTTTCCAGTCCGCCGCGCATGATCTCGCCGAGGATCGCTGGATCGACGCCTTTTTTCGGGAAACACGTGATGGCTAGTGCAGTAAGAGGAGTGCCGGCCATGGCCCAAACGTCATTGATGGAATTGAGCGCGGCGATACGTCCGTAGTCGTAAGGATCGTCAACAATCGGCGTGAAGAAATCGACTGTTTGGACGAGGGCAAGGTCGTCGCGAAGGCGAAATACTCCCGCGTCGTCGGCTGTGTCGAAGCCGACAATCACATTTGGATTCGCGGGTTGTTTCGGTAGCCCGCTCAGAACCTGAGCGAGTAAGCTCGGGCTAAGCTTCGCCGCTCAACCAGAACACGACACCATCTCCGTCAGACGCATCTGTTGTCACCTCCTTTCCGCAAGAGGACAGGTTTGGCTATCATCTCTTTTCCCCAGACATCAAAGAAGACACTGATGGCGGAGGTTTCGACCATGCGAGTTCAGCTTAACAAGTTTTTAGTTGGAATCGTAATCGTTCTCTTCTCCGGGATAACGCTCTGCGCGCAAGACCCGGAGATGGTGCGCCACTACGATTATGACAAGGCTGCGCCGATCGATCCCAAGGTCATTGGCACGCAGAAACGCGGCGACGTCACCGTTTACGACATCACGTATGCGAGCCCAAAAGGAGGGGTGGTACCCGCATATCTCGTCGTTCCGAAAGGCAATGGACCATTTGCCGGGGTCATCTGGGGTCACTGGTATTGGTCAAACTCGCCGATGCGCAGTCGCAAACAGTTTCTGGACGAAGCTGTGGCCCTGGCGCCGACTGGCGTGGCCTCACTTCTGACTGACGGGCCTGTGGCACGACCGGGTTACACGCCCTTCAAAGAGCCGCTCGACGACCGGAGACCAGCAGAACTGGTACAGCAGGTGATTGACATGCGACGCGGCGCCGACTTGCTGCTGGCACGCAAGGATGTTGACGCCAAGCGTCTCGCATACGTTGGTCATAGCTACAACGCAACGGTTGGCGCGATTCTGAGCGGCGTGGATCGCCGCTTTAAAGCGTTCGTGCTAATGGCGGGCTCGATGTCAGACCAGGTGGATTTTAAGAGCGGCGCTTTCGACGCGTTTCGCAAGCAAATCGGACCAGAGAAGTTCGACGCGTATGTCGCCAAGCACCCATACACCGATCAGGGTCTGTATGTGTCGCACGCAGCTCCGGCGTTTGTTTTTCTTCAGTTCGCAACGCAGGAGGCTTTCTTAACACCGGACCGCGCCCGTGAATATGAGAAGGTCGTCAGCGAGCCGAAACGTTTCAAGCTCTACGAAGCGCCACACGCGCTCAACGCTGAGGCACGACGTGACCGAATCGCGTTTCTCGCCGAGCAACTGAAGCTGAAACCACCTTCGGATAAAGTGATTGCGGCGATTCCAGAGTTGTATCAGCCTCCACGACCAACTAATTAATGCCCAAACCAATCATTCGCATTGGACCGGCAGGATGGTCGTACAAAGACTGGGAAGGCGTCGTCTATCCACAGAAGCCCGGAAAGAACTTCGACCCGCTCGAATACCTCGCCCGGTTCTTTAATACGATTGAGATCAACAGCAGTTTTTACCGCCCGCCGACAACGACCACGACGGAATCATGGGCGAGACGCGTCGCGCAGAATAAAGCTTTCACCTTCACCGCCAAGCTGCATCGCGTGTTTACTCATGAACGCGGGAAGTCGACGAAAGAAGACGTGAAGGCGTTTCGCGAGGGGATGAAGCCGCTCGTAAAAGAAGGAAAACTCGGCGCCGTGCTGCTCCAGTTTCCCTGGTCGTTCAAAAACACGGACGAAGATCGGGTATATCTCACGAAATTACTCGAGACGTTTCGCGCGTATCCCCTCGTGCTCGAGGTGCGTCATTCATCGTGGAATACGGAGCACATTTACGAGTGGCTGGAAGAACGAGGCGTGGGAATCTGCAACATCGATCAGCCGGTGTTTTCGAGATCAATTCGTCCGGCCGCAATGACAACTTCACCGGTCGGGTACATCCGCATGCATGGCCGGAACTATCAGGACTGGTTTCGCGATAAAGCGGGGCGGGATGAGCGTTACAACTACCTCTATACCCTCGACGAGCTCGACCCGTGGCTCACCCGGATCAAGCAGGTTGCGAAGCAAACTCGCGAGACTTACGTGATTACCAACAATCACTTTCGCGGCCAGGCTGTGGTCAATGCGCTGGAGATTAAAGCGGCGCTAGCAGAAGAGCCCGTTCCAGCGCCCGATCCACTGTTTCAGCATTATCCGCGGCTGGAAGAGTCAGCAACGAAGGATGAAGGCGGGTCACCGACACTCTTTAAGTGACACGCAGATTAAGCAATCGCCTGCGCGAACGATACCGGCAGTCCATCGGAATCGACTTGCCGCGTCGGCGGCATCACAAACCTGATTCCCTTCGCTTTTAATTCCTCGTAAGTGTTATCCACGTTCTCAACACTGAAACCAATCGAACACGCGCCGGCGCGCTTTGACGGGTCGCCCGACGGTGGTCCCTCAGCCGGTACGCCTCCGCCATGCAAGGCAAGGGTGGTTGCACTGGTAGCAAACTCAGTCCATCCGGGCGATTGAAACTTTCAGCGGAATCCCCAACCTGTCGCGATAAAGCTCGACCGAACGATCAATGTCTGAAACGACGATCATCGTGTAATCAATTTGTTTGAACATTTCTGACTCCCTATCGCTTGCGTGCCTTGCTGCTTCCCATCGTCACAATCACGTCGAATTCTTCTTTTGTCAGCGGCATCACTGAGAGTTGCGACTGGCGAATCAATGGGAGCTGGCTGAGCCGCTTGTCGTATCGAATTGCAGCCAGCTGGACCGGGCTGGCTAAAGGCTTGACCGGCTTAAGATCCACTGCCACCCACTGCGGATCGTCCGCCGTCGGATCCGCATATGCGCTCTTGACCACTTCAGCCAAGCCAACTACTTCCTTTCCCGTCCCGGAATGGTAAAAGAGCACGCGATCGCCAACTTTCATTCCGCGCAAGTTGTTTCGGGCCTGGTAATTTCGTACGCCGGTCCAATCGGTGCTCCCCTCTTTTACGAAGTCGTCCCACGAATAAGTTTCAGGCTCCTGCTTGACCATCCAATAATGGTGTTTAGTCGACTTTTTCATCGCTGTCGTTCCATGAATTGATTTTGGTAATCTGTGTATCTCGTTTCAATCAAAAAGCCAAAGGATAAAACATGCTGAAAGAGGGAACCACTGCGCCCGCGTTCAAAACAACTGATCAGAATGGTGAATCGGTGAGTTTGAAAGACCTGCGCGGCCGAAAGGTCGTGTTGTACTTTTACCCGAAAGACGACACACCGGGATGCACGAAGGAGGCTTGCTCATTCCGCGATGCCTATTCGAAGTTTAAGAAAAAGGACATAACCGTGCTCGGGGTCTCACCCGACAAGGAAGCGGCGCACAAGAAGTTCGTGACCAAATACCAGCTCCCGTTCACGCTTTTGGCCGACACAGATCACTCGATCGCGGAGGCGTATGGGGTTTGGGGAGAGAAGAAGTTCATGGGACGAACCTACTTGGGCGTGCATCGAACCACCTTCCTCATCGATGAGAAGGGCAAGATCAGAAAGATCTTCGAAAAGGTAAAACCCGAGGATCACGCCAGTGAGGTCCTTGAGGCTTTTGCTGACTAAACGACGGACGGGCGCTGGTAAAACGCGGAGGCTAGGGCTACCCATGTAGCCCCCTAGGCTGCCACCCAGCCTCCGATCTTTTCGGGTTCCCCTTCCGGGTTCCTTCCGGGCATCAATCCGTGCAAACAACTAAATGAACTTGGGACGTCGCGCTTGCGCGCAGGCAGCCGCAAAGCTTCTTCGACTCCAGCAGTCTCAGTGGCGTCGTTGATGAAATACAGTCGCGTGTTGTCGACGACCTGAGTCCTGATTTCGTGTGTCCAGAGCAGCAGGTTAGCGAGTGCGTCGCCGATTTCGTCCTTGCCCAACTTCGTTTCCTGGGCGATCTCACGTTGCGTTCGCGATCCGCGGCGAATGGCATCGCGTACGCGCTCGACAGGCGACAACTTGCTCAACGATTTGGCGGTGTAGTGCGTGCCGTTTGTTGAATCGCCGTTGATCAGTTCGCTAATTTCAACCTGCTGCGAGATGTATCTCTTGCGCGCCGACTTGTACTCCTTCAAAGCGCGTCTGCTCTGGGTCACTTTTTGACGAATGCAGCTTTTGCAATAAAGATTGCGACCGTCTTTTCGTGCACGACAAATCCCAAACTCTGAAATGGGAAGTTCTAAAGAACAAATTGGGCAATGTTTGACGTTGGGGGGTAATTCCATCTCCTGTTTCATTCCGCACTCCACTGGGCTTCAAACTTTCATACGAACAGTACTGCAAACACACCTTGGCGCTTCCGGAACCTAAACCACTCCGGTCAGGACCATCCCACTGATTGGAATTATTTTCTGGCGAAGATGCCCAAGGGCATCGCCTAGATTGCCTTACGCAACTGTCCGCACGAGCCGCGCCCCACTACTAATACCTGAGTGAGTTCGACAAAAGGTTTGTCTTGCGAAGTAAGCGATGAGAACTACAAACCTTAAAATACGAATTCAAACAGGCTTCGCTGATCAATAAAACTTGTTATGGCAATCAATGTTCAGCAAGGGAATCGCATTATAGTGATCGACACTCTTTTTGCAACACCTTTTTCGGATTTGTTTCAGATGAAAGCAACATTGAATTTTTTCGCGATCGATCGATCCGCAAACCTTACTTTCGAGGAATGCAAACAACTCAAACACGAGAGGATAGATGATCACATCACGCACTTCCTCATGATCGGTTTTATGTCTTTAGTGTCGCGAACGTGTCGATGCGACTGTGGGAATTCCTTAGCAAATTCGACGTGAGAGCGATCTTCCAAAAAGCGTTCGCCGTCTGTTTCGCCCAATTGGTTCGTATGCGTTTTTGATGGTCCCACAATTAGTAGATCGTTCCTCGCGAGATAAAACACTGGGCATCATTGACACTTAGTTTGCTTAGTTTCTTGCATCACCGTCGCAACATTTAATGTTGGACCATGTGACGAGCGTTCGCCTGCTTTCGACAGTCAACACGTTCATGCGTAAAGCTTTTTTGTCGCGCCGCTCATGTGTGCAAAATGTTCTAAGTGTGCGTTTGTAACAGCTTTGTAAAACTCGGGTATCTAATTTCCACAAAGATTTCCTCAGAATCTGTGGAAAACGTTTAGCGCTGTGGACGGTCTTTTAGACGAATGACGAACTTGAGTCCCGACCATACATCGTCGATGGCGCAGATCTTTACATCGACGAGTCCACTCTCGAGACCGATGCGCTGTACTCGTTCGAAGGAGAGATCGGTTGCGACTCCTGAACTCCTCTTCGGCCACGCGACCCAGATCATGCCGGTCGACGCAAGCTTCTTTGCGAGTTTGTCGAAATCACGCAGCAGCGCCCGTTCGGTGAGAACGAACAGGAGGGCGATATCGAGCGGTTTTGTGACGCGCGTCACGATCTGCGCGTTATCAGGCAGCTCGCCTAGTTGACGTGCGAAGCCTTTCGGCGCGTTGATCAAAGCGACGCGCGAACCTTCTTTTATTCCGAGTTTCTTTGGTAATGGTGTTCCTGAGTATCCAGCCATTGGTTTACCAGAGTCGAAGTACTTTCCACCACGCGAAGCCGACCACACTCCAAATGAGGATCGTTACAACAGACGTTATCAGTCCGAGTGTCCACCACGTTCGCTGGGTAGTGTAGCCCGCGCCGAAGTAAATCGGGGCCGGTGTTGTTCCGTAATGCGTCAGTGATGCTCCGAGATTGGAAAAGTAAGCCAACGACAGCACCGCGAGGTGAACGGGCGTACCGGCGGCCAGAATAACGATCAGAAACGGCACAAACATCGCCGTCACGTGCGCGGTGATGCTCGCAAAAACATAATGAGCGTAAAAGTAGATCAATAACAGCGATGCCAGCGCGAGCCACCATTTCCAGCCCGTCGTTAACCCGGCTGCTGCTTCCGCGAATCGCTTTGTTAATCCTGTTTGACCCAGGGCTTCCGCCATGCGAATCAAGCCGCCATACCAGATAAAAACCGCCCACGCCGCTTTCTCGCTAATCAGGTCTTCCCAATCAAGCACGCCGGTGACCAGAAGCACGCTGATACCGAGCATCGCGACGATCGCGTAATCGATGCCGTGCAGCTTCGTAGTTATCCACAGAATCGCGACGAGGCCGAAGACCATTAGCATCAAACGTTCCGACCACTTCATCGGCCCCATCAGCGTCAACTCTTTCGAGGCAAAGTCACTCGCGGCCGGCGTGTGTTTGATCTCAGGCGGGAAAACGCGATACAGCAACCACGGAACTACCAACAAACTCAGCAACGCGGGAAGAATCGACGCGGTGACCCACCGCGCGTAAGTGATCTCAATTCCTGTTACCTCCTGCGCGAATCGCGCGATGATCGGATTCGACGCCTGACCCGTCAAAAACATTGCGCAGACGATAACGTTACATTGGTACACACTTGTCATTAGAAACGCGCCAAGACGACGTGCGGTCGGTCCAGGACGAGATTCGTAAGCTTCCGCGAGGCTCTTGGCGATGGGAAAGATGATTCCCCCTGAGCGCGCGCCGGTTGACGGTATCACCGTTGCGAGGACCGTCTCGGTTGAGGCAAGCGCGTAGCTGAGGCCGAGCGAGTGACGACCTATTGCTTTGATAAAGAGAAAAGCGATGCGACGGCCGAGACCGGTCTTGATCATGCCGCGCGAGATGAAGAACGCGGCAAGGACGAGCCACACTACGGGATCGGCGTAACCCGCAAGGGCGTCATTGATTCGCAGCACGTTGAAGAGTGCGAGTGCGGTTACTCCGAGCAGAACGATGGCGGCGCCCGGAATGGGTTGCACTATCGATCCGGTTATTGTTGCGGCAAAGATCGCGAGCAAGCGCCAGGACTGCGGTGTGACACCTTCCGGAACGGGAATCAACAGGATCCCACCGGCGACTAACAACACAATTACCCAGCGCAAAAGTCTAGACTTCCAGCCGATTGGATCGGCGGCTGCGTCGGTTTCAGGTGTGGCCATAGTTGAACGGATGTAATGTGGAGTTCGAAGTCCGCGACGAATAGGCGTATTCTAATGGCACGGGACGAAAAATGGCGGAAAAGATGAACGCAGACAAAATAACGGACCAGGCGACGTACCTGAATCGCCGGACGTTCATGCGTGTTGCGGCGCTCGCCGGTACTGCAACCGCCACGACGCTCCTTTATCGTCGACTCAACCCACCGCCGCCGGTACCTGTCGAAGGCGAGAAGCTGAACGACGTCGCCAAAACGAATGATGAAAACGGATTCAACACGGGCGAGCAGTTAACAGCGATTGAAGCTATCACGAATTACAACAACTTTTACGAGTTTGATACGTCGAAGGATGGGGTCGCTTCGGCTGCGAAGGGCTTTGTCACGAGACCCTGGGCAGTCGCGGTCGACGGATTGGTCCATAAGCCGAGGGTTTTTGATATTGACGAACTGCTGAAGTTTCCGCTCGAGCAGCGAGTGTATCGTCTGCGGTGCGTTGAAGGCTGGTCGATGGTAATCCCGTGGATCGGTTTTTCGTTGCAGAAACTGCTGGAGAAGGTTGAGCCGACGTCTCAGGCTCGTTACGTCGCATTTCAGACGCTACTCGACGCGCGGCGAATGCCAAATCAACAAACAGGTGTGCTCGACTGGCCTTACGTCGAGGGATTGCGTCTCGATGAGGCGATGCACCCGCTGACAATCCTTGCCACGGGTTTGTATGACGAAGTATTGCCGCCGCAGAACGGAGCGCCAGTGCGGTTAGTCGTGCCGTGGAAGTATGGTTTCAAGAGTATCAAGTCAGTAGTAAGGATAACGCTTGTCGAGGGTGAGCCGCCGACAACGTGGAACAATCAGGCGCCGCACGAGTACGGTTTCTATTCCAACGTGAATCCCGCTGTTTCCCACCCGCGCTGGAGCCAGGCTACGGAAAGGCGCATCGGCGAATTCGGCCGTCGCAAGACGCAGCTCTTCAATGGATACGGGGAACAGGTGGCCAACCTTTACCAGGGAATGGATCTGGTCGCGAATTTCTGACCGATGAAGATTTCATTTCCCAAAGTCGTGGTTTTCATCAACGCGCTAATTCCGCTCCTTTTGCTTTTGTGGGATTTGTACCGCAAGCAAGTCGGGCCAAATCCACTTGAGTTCGCAACCCGGACGACTGGAATGCTGACGCTCGTCTTCCTGAGTTTGACCGTTGCGATCACGCCGCTCAGACGGATCTTCGGTTTCAACTCGCTGGGAAAGTTTCGAAGGATGCTCGGGCTATTCGCGTTCTTCTACGGAATGCTGCATTTGCTGACCTACGTCTGGTTTGATCGTCTGTTCAACTTCGTGAGCGTGGCGGGCGACGTTGTGCAACGGCCTTTCATTCTTGTTGGAATGACGGCTTTTGTGTTGATGGTGCCGCTGGCGATTACGTCAACCAACAGGATGGTAAAACGGCTTGGTGGTAAAGGTTGGGCCAGATTACATCGCCTCGTCTATCTGGCCGCGATCGCGGGGGTCGTGCACTTCTGGATGCTGGTGAAGTCTGACATTCGTTTGCCGCTGACGTTTGCGTTCATCATTCTGTTTCTACTTGGCTATCGCCTGCTGCTGAAGTATTTTCCCTCAAATGTCAGAATCAGTTGAACGCTTCACCAGCCGCGTCGAAAGTTATGCCAAATACCGTCCGGGATATCCCGGCGAGATTCTTGATCTACTCAAGCATGAATGCGGTCTGACTCCCGAGTCGATCGTCGCAGATATCGGTTCCGGAACAGGCAAGAGCTTTGAGATGTTTCTGGTAAATGGCAACGTGGTGTTTGGCGTGGAACCAAACGCTTCGATGCGCGCTGTCGCGGAACGACTCTTCCACAACGAACCGCGGTTCCGAAGCATCGACGGCTCCGCGGAATCGACAACGCTGCCGGATTCCAGTGTTGACGTGATTATCGCGGGACAGGCGTTTCACTGGTTCGATCTGCCGAAGACGCGTGTCGAATGGGTCCGCATTCTAAAGCCGTCGGGTTGGGCCGTGCTGATCTGGAATGCTCGACAGTTGCAGACCACGCCGTTTCTGCACGACTACGAAAAGCTCCTCCTCGAGTTCGGCACCGACTATAAAGAGATTCGCCACGAGAAATCTGAAGCAGGAATCGAAGGTTTCTTTGCTCCCGAGCCGTTTACCTTCAAGAGTTTTCCCAACCGGCAGGTCTTTGATTACGACGGCCTTGAGGGACGCGTACGCTCTTCCTCCTACACCCCCGAACCCGACCAGCCGAAATTCGAAACGATGATGCGTCAACTAAAGGCAATCTTTGACAAGCATCAGGAAAACGGCTATGTCAATTTCGATTATGAGACAAGGGTTTTTTATGGCCGTCTCTCGAAATCTTCGTAACGGTAAGGGTCCGTGCGATGGCTGACGAACGACGCCGTAACCAGCGGCTGAAAGTTCTTCTGGACGCAAGATGGGGGAGTCTTTCAAAACGGCACGAGGCGCGCGTCGACGATATAAGCATGAGCGGTTGTTTTGTGAACACGTATGGACCAGTAGAAGTTGGCGAACTGGTTGAATTGAAGATCCTGCGCCGTTCGGGCCAATGGTTTGAACTCAATGGCTACGTCGCGACTTACCAGCACGGCGTCGGCTTTGGACTCGCATTTACGGATTTAAGTGAAGAGAAACTGAAGGTGTTGCAGGAGTTGATCGCAACAGGTGGATAAGCAACCGAGTGGGTTTAGCGTTTGTGCTTGTCGCCCTTACGACGCTTCTCGTCGTAAAAAACAATGCTGAAAATGAGCATCCCTCCGGCCGCCGCGGCGAGTAAAAATAGGATCATCGCCAAGCCCGGATAGCCCCAGATTCGCCACGAGGTTTCAACCCTCATCAGTAACGCCGCCCCCACGATCAACGCAGCGACCACTAACCCCAGCGTGATCCGGTTCGCTACCTTCTGAAGTCCTTCCAACACCACCTTCTCGTCGATCGCATCAACGCCGATACGGACCTCGTTGTTGCCAATCGCGTCGAGAATCTTATTTACGCGGCGCGGGAACGTTTCAGCGAACTCCTTCAGGTCCACGACTCCAGCCAGCAGGTTGTTCGGCGCCATGCTCTTCGCGATGTTGCGTTGCAGAATCTCGTTGGCTTGTTCGCGTATGATGGCGTTGGGATCGAAGGTTGAATCGAGCGTGTAGACAACACGATCCAAATTCAGTAACGCCTTGGCGATCATCGTGAATTCAGCAGGCAGGCTGAACCAGCAATCGGCGGAGATACGCGTGATTTCAAGTGTGACTTTGCCGGCGTTCATTTTGCTGAGAACGGCGTCGGAATTCTCGGCGACAAGATCTGTAATTCGTCTATGAAAAGTTCTGCGATCGAAGTTTTCTTTCGCCTCGCCCATTTTGATCGCCGCTTCGGCCGCAACCTCGCCACGTCCTTCGCTTATCGCCAGCAGCAAACGTAGAAGATTGTCCTGGAATGTGCGCGTTACGCGTCCCACCATGCCGAGATCGAGCAACGCGATCCGATCGTCGTCGGTGACAAAAACGTTTCCGGGGTGTGGGTCGGCGTGAAAGATTCCGTCGACAAGAAACTGTTTTAAATATGCGCTGAACAATTCGTCGGCAAGCAGACTGCCGTCAACCTCGAGCAGTCGCAACGGATTGAGCGCGGTGATCTTCTTTCCCTCGATGTACTCCATCGTGAGAACACGCGTAGTCGTATAGTCGTCAATAGGCTCCGGAATGACGATGTTCTCAAACTCGGCGAGGTTCTGACCGATGGTGTGCAGGTTGTTGGCTTCAATCGTGAAGTCAAGTTCGCGCAAAAGGCTCTTGCGCAGGTTAACCAGCATGTTTTCGAACTCGTATCGCTTGCCGAGTTCAGTGTGGTCGTCGAGAAAGTGCGCGATCTCGTTCAACGCTTCGAGATCGCCGACGATAAGTTCCCGGATGTCGCGGCGTTGAACTTTGACTACTACGGCGCGGCCGTCGCGCATGTAAGCGCGATGCACCTGGGCCAGCGAAGCCGCGGCGAGTGGATTAGGATCGAATTCGGCAAATGCTTTTGAGATGCGAACGCCGAGTTCACTTGAAACGATACGTTCTACTTCTTCATACGGGAATGGTTCGATCTGGTCCTGTAGTCGCTCGAGAGCGTCGAGGTATGGACCAGGCAGAAGATCCGCGCGCGTGGAGAATAGTTGGCCCAGTTTGATGAACGTAGGACCGAGTCGTTCAAGGTCTTTGGCAAGCTCTTCCGCGGGCGCAGCAGCGCCTGCTTCTTCAGCAATTTCGTCGGGTAGGACGCTGTCTTCGAGCCCGGCGGGCCGGATTAGATCCGAGCGACCGTATTTGATGAGAAGCTTGGCTACGTCCGTGTATCGCTTGAGTCGCTCAGGTTTTAGCGAAACTGCCATGGCCCGATTATTCCACCGATTTGTGTCACTTCCTTGTCGTCGCGGCGCGATCTATGGCCTCACGTAGACCCTCGGCGCTGAGGGTTCTCAGCTGCACGCCGTTCACGAAGATCGTTGGTGTGACGCCGACGCCGTACATTTCGCCCTGTTCGATGTCGCGCTTAACTTCGGCCTCGTACACGCCGCGGTCCAGCGCCGCATCAAACTTTACACGGTCCAACCCGAGTTCGGTCGCGTACTTCTTCAGCGACGGAACGTCGAGCGCGTTTTGTCGCTTAAAGAGTAGCGCGATGTATTCAAAAAACTTGCCCTGAGCGTTGGCGGCGTTCGCGGCCTCCGCTGCTTTGCGTGCGTTATCGTGGCGGTCCAAAGGAAAGTCTCTGACGATGAAGCGGACCTTGTCGCCGTAGGTCTTTAAAACCTCTTCGATGACGGGATGCATCGCCGCGCATGCGGGACATTGAAAGTCAGTGAACTCGACAATCGTAACGGGCGCATTCGCTGGACCGCGCGATGGATCGTCGTCGACGCTGATGTTCTGCACTGGTGGCACCGGCTCAGTAATTAGCCAGCGAATCTTCGCGGTTTTACGCAGACGTGCTGAAAGTTCCTGTTCGAGACGGTTGCGTTCGCGTTCGTGGAGGTAGTCGGCGATCTCATTGCGCACCGTGTTGAGGTCGCCGTTGATGCGTAATTTATTCTCTTCGTAAAACTTCGCTACTTCCGCTTCAGTCGGTGGACGAACTCTATCGCTGATCTCCGTGCGGATTATCTCCTCTGGTCCAATCTGCCGGCGACGTGCTTCTTCCAAAAGCAGCAGGTTGTTGACTGTCTGTTCAGCTTGATGCTTCGTGAGTTCGTAAGCCTGGAGTCTCATCCCGTAGACGATCGGTTTTAGTCGTTCGATGATGACCGCGGCTTTCAAAGGTTGACCGCCAATCGTCGCGACTACCGCTTCGTGGTTTAAATTGGGGGTCGTGACGTCGACACCCAGCACAACCGGAATTGTCTTTCGCAAACGGTTGACGAGATCGTCAGCAAGTTTCGACTCTGATTGGGCAAGGAGGTACGCTGTGGCTTGTTGGTTCGCCGTAGTTGGATCTGTGCCTGCCAACTGTGCAGCTTGCGCGTCGAGCAGTTGCTTGATCTGCGCGGCAGTGGGAACGGGCATGCGTTTGGTTACTTCTGTCTCGTACAGTCGGCGAGTGTCGATGCGGCGTTTGTTGGCTTCGACTTGCAAAAGAATCGTGTTGATCTGGACATCGAGTATTTCGCGTTTTGCCGCGTCGATCTTGTTTTCGACCTGGTCCAGTTGCTGGCGTACTGCCGGGTCGAGATCTGCAGTGCTCAGCGTTTGGCCATTTAGTTCGACTACGCTCACTGGTCCAACTGGCGGGCGCGATGTTGCGACCGGTGGCGGTGCTGTTGGTTGCGCCACTGGTTCGGGCTGTGCGGCTGCCGGCGGCGCTTTGCGGGGCGTAGTTCCGCGTCGCCGTGTTTGCGCGACGCAGATCGTTGAAAGCGTCAGGAAAAGAATCAATGACAGGGCGCCGAGGGCAGTTTTCATACAAAACTCACTGTTTTTTTATGTGGATCTTAGAAGAACTTTTGGTTAGAGCACAAATACAGGTTTGGCGCTGCCTTTGGTTAAAAAGCAGCGCCAATCAGTTGGAGCACACGTGACGAACAAATCAGTGGTAGCGAACCAAGCGTGCGACGTTTGGCACGAGTCTAATGGTTCCGAATGATGCTTCGGCGCCGGCGTTTTACAGGCGTTCGAATCGACAGCAGATCGCTGTGGCGCCCGTTGAGAATGAACGCGAGTCCCTGGTGCGTCACTCCTAGCAGTCGCGCTGCGCGGGTAACGCTGCCCCCTGATTCTTCAAGCGCCTTGCGTATCAAGTTGCCTTCGTACCTTAGCACCTCTGCGTCGAGCGAGAAGCCAGGAGGCATTGATACCGGCACCGCTGCCGTCGTGTTCTCGCTGGTGTCTTCGCTGGCAGCAGCCGCAAGGACGTGTCGAGCGCATTGACCGAGTCGCGTCATCAGGCTGCGATCTTGCGAGTTCGTGAGCAGCGACTCAGCCGTTCGGTAATACTCTTGCAGAATGTTTGCGGAGAGATAAGAATTCAACTCTTCGATGGCCGTTACGGCGGCGATGCCTCCGGCGTTGGGACTGCCGGCGGTTTGGGCGATCTCGATGGCCTGGTCCAACGTCGACTTCGCAACGTGAGTTTGTTTCAGTCGTGCCAGGGCTTTGCCATGAGTGGTGAGAGCTTCAGCGAGCAGTGCTTGTTCACCGCCTCGCTTCAGGGCGCGGACCGCAGTACGAGCAGCTTTCTCTGCTTGATCGTATTTGCGTTCAAGCAAGAACGCTTGTGCGCGAGTGTCTTCGGCACCTGCGGCGCCACCGTGGTCACCAACGCTTAAGTGTAGCGAACGTGCGCGCGCAAGGTGTTCCTGAGCCTCGGCAAATCTACCAATGCTTGCGAAAAGGAAACCGACGTTGTTCTCGACGCGCGCTTGAAACCGCCGATATCCCACCTGTTCGAAATGAAAACTAGCGGCCGCAAATTCAACCAAAGCACGATCAATATAATCCTCTCGCTGTTCGGCAGTTCCCAATGCCTTCAACACAGTCGCATACGTGTTGTGAAACTTACCCTTAATCGAATGATTCGAACTCTGGTCGAACAATGGTGCGGCTTCGGTGTAGAGACGCAAAGCGTCGCGATCCCGAGTAGCGCCCTTCTCCACGATTCCGAGATTCAAGATTGCCCTTAGTCTCTGCTCACTATGCTTTTCTCCAAGACTCTCAAGGACAAGTTGTAAGGTAACACGCGCCTCATCAAGTGCGCCTTCGCGCCAGTAGCACGTCGACAGATACACTCTCGCTTCAGCGACTTTTTCGCTCATGCCGAGTGACTCAAACAGAGCGGCACCTTCGCTGATGAGATCTTTTGCGATCTCCTGGGAACCCGGAACTTGTTTCGCACTACCGATCCATCCGGTCAACGTCCCAGCCCGCATTAGTAATTCGGCTTGGGCTTCGGCGTCCAGGCTTTCTGTATCGGGCCGGTTCGGTAATCCTTTCCAAAAAGGTTGAAGGGCTTCGGCGGCACGTTCAAACTCGCCAGCCTCCTCTAAGTTTTTCGCTAACTCGCAAAGCGGAAGGACATTGTCGACGACCGAAACATCGCTCTGGTTTTCGAACACCGAAGTTTGCAAATCCATAAAAGGTCTCCAGTTTCCTTGATAGGCAAGAAACCTTGCAAAGGCTGTCAAGGGACGGATATTATCAGCAACAACCAATTAATCTACTTGGTTAACACACACCACCTCACGGGCTTTGATTACAACATCTTGAGGAGAAGATCAATGAAACTTGCGAAAAACCTGGTATTTGCGGGACTGCTCGTATTTACTTTGACCGTTAACACTTTTGCTGGCGACCAGCAAATTCCCGCGGCAACACAGCCGACGCCTTCACCGACACCTAATGCACTCATCGCTTATGAAGACGGTACATCGCCCTTAGGCTATCCGTGCGTTGACCACACGGTAAATGTAACGGCTGAAACTACGGATTACCTATTTTTCGAAGCGTTGGCAGCCCTGCTGTCAGTGTACTGAGAAGCGCCCACTCAGACAAAAGCACTTCCAGCTTGCGCCCGCGGCGTAGCCTCGCGGCCTTTGGTTCTGTGTGTCCGGGCTCACCGAATAGTTCGAAAAACCTGGCTTGGGAGGCGGTGACGCGCTGCATCCTACCCCCATCTGGCCCCTATGTCCATAGGAACTTTACATCGATCAGGGGCCTTTGGCATGCACGCTTCCACCGCTATCCAGCCCTTTTTCAGTTTTTCCTAAGAATTCGGCCCCTTTTGCCCCATTACACCGGTTTCAACCAAGCGCCGAACCGTCTCGAGCGTGTCGATCTCCGCCGCCGTCTTATCCGGCATTAAACGGAGAATCCGCGGAAACCGAAGCGCGTACCCGCTCTTATGTCGCTTCGATGGTTGAACTCTGTCAAAAGTAACCTCGATGACGATCGTCGGCTCCACAATCCGCACCCGGCCATGCCCGTACTCCTGAATCGTATGGTCCTTAAACCACTCAGTCAATTCGGTTAACTCCCGATCAGTCAAACCAGAATACGCTTTACCGATGTTCAATAACTCTCCATCCTCCTCCGACCGGCGCACCGCAAAAGTATAGTCCGACAGCAAGTGTCGCCGTTTCCCATGCCCTACTTCCACCGCCGTCACAGCCACATCCAACGTCGCGATCGCTCGCTTTAACTTCAACCACTCCCGCCCGCGACGTCCCGGCTTGTAAAGCGACGCCGGGCTCTTGATCATCAACCCTTCGTTTCCCCGCGCCCGCGCCGACGCAAACTCGTCATCTAACGCCGTTGCTTCGCTGAATAACTTCCCCTGCGACAGACGGAGTGGTCCACCCGAAGGAACCAACTGGTCCAACTGTCGCCGGCGTTCCGCCAGTGGCTCGTCAATCAAAACCTTGCCCGCCGCGTAGAGCAGATCGTACGCAACCAGCACGACCGGCACTGCCATCAGCAGCTGAGTACCCACATTCTTTCTTCCCAGTCTCTTCTGCAACTCGCTAAACGGAAGAATTTCGTCTCCATGCGCAGGAACAATCTCGCCATCGATAATCGCATCGTGCGAGAGCGATCTCAGTGGCTCGATCAACTCCGGAAACCGGTGCGTAATCTCATCCATCGTCCGCGAATAGATGGCGACTCTCTCACCCTGCACATGCGCCTGTGCTCGAATACCATCAAACTTGTCTTCAACCAGAAACTCGTCCGGCATCGTCCGCGCAACGTCAGTAAGATCTGCGGCGGGCGTTGCCAACATGAACTTTATAGGATGAAACAGTCGCATGCCGACGTCCTTCAGATCCGCAGCGCGCGCGCGTGTCGCTGTCTCGCCGATGTCGCCCAAAAGCATGTTTGCGTACGCGACATCGGCAAGCGGTTGACTAAAAACGCGTGCAATCGAGTCTTCGACCAAACCTTCTCTCAAACCAATTCGCAGGTCGCCGCTCAACAACTTCACCAGATACTTCGCCTCCAACGGCGTCGCGTTGCGCAACACGGTCGTCAATAACGCAGTCTTGTTTTTAATTCCGCGCGTTTCACTCAAGCGACTGATCAGCGATTCTGTTTCGGCAAGTGTGATTGAGGGCGTGAACGTCTTTCTCGCTTCACGAACGATCTCAGCGGCTAGATCGCCCGGATCGCCCAGACGCACGTAACGCGGGTAAAGATCCTCGGGACTAAAACCCGTGGCCTCGCTGAGCGCGGCGCTGATGATGCTTCCGCCAACATTCGTCGTGCGCGCATCAGCGAGTGCAAACTGGTGTCCTGCGAAGTAACGAGCAGCGCGAGTCAGATTAGCATCGGAAAGTGATTGCAGGTAGGCGCCAAGTATCGCCGCTTTTTCGAGCTTCTTCGTGGTCGCAGCCACGGCTTCAGCGCATTCTGCAAATGCTTGGAGAGTTCCACTAGCTTCCGGCATCGAGATCAGGTAGTGTACTGCAACCTCGACAGATAACGCCCGTGTCACACGTGCAATCTGTGTCATCCGTGGGAACTTTAAGTTTACTAGCGCCCGCGCTACAATCCCGATTCGCAATTAATTGGAAGGCGGCAAAGCAGTGTTTTTTGCATTCATCCTCGAATCCCTTGGCGCTACCGAGTTACTTTTCATCCTGGCGATCGCGCTGATCTTTTTCGGACCAAGAAAACTGCCTCAGCTGGCGCGCTCGATGGGGAAAGGACTCGCTGAATTTCGCAAAGCCTCTGACGACTTTAAGCGCACCTGGGAGCGTGAGGTGGCACTGGAAACTGGAACCACAGACGAGCAGTCAGTAATGACGCCAGTGGTAACACCCAATAGCGAAAACGGAGAGGCAGACGCGAGCGTCACAACGGATCCACAACTCGAACCAGCAAATCCCGATTGGGTCGTTCCGCGAGACGATTCGCCGTACGCTTCGGCGACAACCGCCGACGAATCATCCGAATCCACGTCCGAACCCGTGCCCGTTCCCGCTGAATCCACTCAACCGCAACCTCTCCGAAAACACGATTATCTGTAATCTGGTGCTGCAATGGCTGCATTCCTAAGAGCACTTTCCGCAGACAAGACTGACGAAAACGAACTCGGCGGCCAGATGTCGTTTCTGGAGCACCTCGACGAGCTTCGTCGACGTCTGGTGCGCTGCTTCGTAGTCGTGATCCTGGCGACGGTCGGAAGTTGGTTTGTCTCGGAGCCTATCTACAACTTCCTGGCGGCGCCTATCAAACAGGCTCTCGCCGAAGCGCAGCGACGCGAAGTGCCGATCGCGGGCTTTACAGGAACGGAAACAATTTCAGCGCTCTACACAATCAAAGAGAACGAGACGGGACGCTTCATTTTTCCCGCAGAAACGAAAATCGGAACAAGCCTGATTCCAACCGGCTCCTCCGTGATGGCGCGCGCATTGAAAGATTCACAAGGCAAGCTTGCACTGTTCACCGATGAAGCACTGTACGCCGGAAGCTTCGTCATTCCCAAAGGGGTGCGGCTGCCGATCGAACTCGATGCGTCGGCCGAGCCGACCGATTACGTCGGCGTGAATGACAAGCTGATTGTCACGACGGCGCTCGAACCATTCTCCCTCTACATCAAGGTCGCGCTTTACACAGCTATCGCCATCTCCGTGCCGTTTCTGCTGCTTCAAATCTGGGGCTTCGTAGCTCCAGGTCTTTATCCACACGAGCGCGCGTACGTCACGCCATTCATTTTGCTGTCGTCAATCTCTTTTGTGCTCGGCGCCGCTTTCGCTTACTACGTGCTCTTTCCGCCTGCGGCGAAGTATCTGTTGGGAGTCGGATCGGAGTTCCAACTGCTGCTAAAAGCAGCGGACTATTTCGACTTCATAGTACTGATCATGCTCGGCATGGGCGTGGTTTTTCAGATGCCGGCTGTGACCTACGTTCTGGCCCGCATCGGTCTGGTGACGGCAGGATTCCTCGTCAAGATCTGGAAAACGGCCCTAATAGTCATCATGATCGCAGCGGCCGTACTATCGCCGACAGCCGACGTTCTGAACATGCTCTTATTTGCGGCGCCGATGATCGTTCTTTACGCCGTTTCCATCTTCGTTGCCTGGATTTTCAACAAACCCCGAACTGTCTCGTAAATCCGTGTTTTTAGCCGGTTTTAGGGCAACTGGCAGCACCGGTCTCCGCATCTTGACTGTGTCTTAACCGGATCTTAGAATCCTTGGTCTTCAACGGCGCCTGATAGCAGCCCGTATCGCTCGAATTCGTCCGCGTTCACAGGAGTTCCTTAATGTCTTACCAGAAAGTCGCCCTTCGGCTTGCGTTCATCTCTGCGTTAGCTGTTACCAGCACTCCCGGCGTTTTCACACAGCAGGAGCAGCAGCAGGATCCGACGAGCAAACCCCGCAACGTCAAACCTGAACTGAAGAAGGCTTACAAAGACTGGCTGGACAAGGACGTCACTTACATCATCACGGACGAAGAACGCAAAGCATTCAAGAAGCTGGCCAACGACGACGAGCGCGAGCGCTTCATCGAGGAATTCTGGCGACGCCGTGACCCAGATCCGGATACAGACGAGAACGAGTTTAAAGAAGAATACTACGAGCGTATCGCCTACGCGAACGAGCACTTCAGCTCTGGCATACCTGGTTGGAAAACCGACCGCGGCCGGATCTACATCATGTACGGCAAGCCTGACGGTCGCGAGACACACCCGATGGGCGGCGCTTATGAACGACCTTCTTACGAAGGCGGCGGATCAACCACGACCTATCCATTCGAGGTCTGGTTTTATCGTTACCTGCCCGGCGTTGGTTCAGGAATCGAGATCGAGTTTGTCGATCCGACCGGCAGCGGTGAGTATCGCATCGCACGCAACCCGAATGAAAAAGACGCAATGCTGATGATCCCGGGCGCTGGACTCACGCTCTCGGAACAGTTGGGCTTGTCTGACAAGTCAGATCGCATCATCGGTGCGGGTGGAATCGGCAATTCTCAGTATCAACGCGAACAGGATAGTCCGTTCTCACGTCTGCAACTGCTGGCCGACTTGAGCCGTCCACCGCAAGTGAAGTTCAACGACCTCGCGACGGCTGTGAACACGGGTATCGTCGAAGAGAATCCGTTGAATTTCGATCTGCGCATCGACTTCTTCCGTCAGTCTGATGAAAAGGTCGTTACGGCGTTCACGATTCAGGCCGAAAACAAAGACCTCGTGTTCCAGGACAGCGGTGGTTTGCAGCAGGCGCGTATGAACATCTTCGCGCGCATCACGTCGGTTGCGGGTCGTCGCGTCGGCATCTTTGAAGATCCAGTCGTCACGACCGCCACGGCTGAAGAACTCAGTGAAGCGAAGGATCGCAAGTCGGCGTATCAGAAAGCAGTGCCGCTCGCACCAGGCACTTACAAAGTCGACGTAATCGTTCGCGACACAGCTTCTGGCGCAACCGGCTTGAAGCAGCTTGGCTTCACGGTGCCGAAGTACGATTCAGAGAAACTTTCCACCTCGACGATGATTTTGGCTGCGAAGCTCGAGAGCCTCAACGATCAACCCGCAGTGGGCCAGTTTGTAATCGGCACGACGAAGGTGATTCCGAACGTGTCAGGCGTTTACCATCGTGGGTCGGCGGTTGGCGTGTATCTGCAAATCTATAATGCCGGCATCGATCAAACGACTCTGCGTCCTTCAGTCGACGTCGAATACGCGCTGATCAAAGACGGCAAGGAACTCGGCAAGATGACTGAAGACTGGAAGGGCTTGAGCGATTCCGGTCAACGCTTGACGCTCGCGAAATTGATCGACACGCGGAACTTGCCAGTCGGCGATTACGAAGTTGCGATTCGCATTCGCGACCGCGTTTCCGGACAGTCGCTGTCGCCGTCGCAGAAGTTCACCGTCGTTCAATAAGGTCTCGTCGATAAGACAATTCGGGTTTTCTTTCAGGTCGTCTCCCCGCACGGTCTAACCAACTTCATCTGAAAGGGAGACGACCTATGTTTATCTCGTCTGTCGCGAAGGCGCGTCAGCTTCTCGCGCTTCTCGTCCTCGTTTCAATCTCGTCACTGATCGTTCCAGCTCAGGAACAAAAACAAACTCCGGAAGACAAGCAACGAAAGGTCAAGAACGAACCCAACAAACCCTTCCTGCAGTGGATCAACGACCACGAAGTGATCCTTACGCAATCCGAACGCGACGCGTGGAAAAAACTCCAAACAAACGAGGAACGCGAAAAATACATCGAGGAGTTTTGGCGCAGCCGCGACCCTGACCCCGACACAGAAGAGAACGAATATAAAGAACAGTTTTACGAGCGTGTCGCTTACGCGAACGAACACTTTTCTTCGGGCAAACCCGGACGAATGACTGACCGCGGCCGGATCTATATCAAGTTTGGCAAGCCGGACTCGGTTGAGTCGCACCCCACTGGCGGCAGTTACGATCGTCTGCCGTCGGAAGGCGGCGGCTCGACGACGACTTACCCATTCGAGCGCTGGTTCTATCGATATCTTCCGAACGTCAGAAGCGGCGTCGAACTCGAGTTTGTCGATCCGACGGGAAGCGGTGAATTCCGGCTTGCGAAAAGCCCTGACGAAAAAGACGCTTTGCTACACATCGGCGGTGGTCCAACGTTGGCGGAGTTGGCCGGCATTGAAACTCGCAGCGACCGACTGATGAACAGTATCGGACTCGCCAACTACCGCCGCATTCAGGATTCCCCTTTCGAAGTGCTCGACCTTATGCGCGGAGTGGATCAGGATCTGCCTCACACGCGTAACTACATCGGGTCGCTGACCGGCAGCCCGACTGTCGACGACAATACACTCAACTTCGAAACGCAGCTCAATTTCTTCCGCCAGTCTGACGGCCGCGTCCTTGTGGCACTCACGCTTCAAACCGACAATAGTCAGCTTTCCTTCACAGACAGCGGCGGTTTACAAACCGCTCGCATCAACATCTTTGGTTGGGTAACGACCGTCACCAATCGTCGCGTCGGCAAGTTTGAAGAGTCGGTGAGCGCGACTGCGACGGCCGAGGAATTGAGCAGCACGCGCATGCGTAAGTCGGCATACGCGCGCGCCTTCATACTCGATCCTGGGCGTTACAAGGTGGATGTGATTGTGCGTGACGTTCAATCCGGCGCAACCGGTGTGCGGCGCGAAGGATTTGAAGTCCCTAAGTTTCCCGAGAATCGTCTTTCAGCGTCGAGCATTATGCTCGCAGCGAAACTGGAAAAAATTGAAAGCGGCGCTCGGGCTGGTCAATTCTCAATCGGCACGAACAAAGTCATACCAAACCTCTCACGCGTGTTTCGTCGCAACGATCCGGTCGGCGTTTACCTCCAGATTTACAACGCCGCCATCGATCAAACCACGTTGCGTCCGGCCGCCGATGCCGAGTACGTGTTGCTAAAAGACGGGAAGGAATTGAGCAAACAGATCGAAGACTGGCGGCAGATCAACGATGCGGGCCAGCGCCTGACCTTGACGCGTCTGATCGACAGCCGCTCTCTAACACCGGGCGAATACGAGATTCAGGTGCGCATCCGCGACCACGTCACGGGACAAACGATCACTCCGTCAGCGACCTTCACGATCGCGCCGTAAATTCGTGTTTAACTAGACGGATTGCTAAGATAACCTCACCATGAAGCAAGGCGCGGAATTAACGGGGCTAAGTCAGGCGGAGCTCGTTTCGTTTGTCGAGACGTTGGGGGAGCCTGCCTACCGCGGCCGGCAGATATTTGCCGCGTTGCAGCACCGGCGATTGCGCAGTTTCGACGAGATGACTGACCTGCCGAAAGACCTGCGTACGCGATTAAGCGAAGTGGCGCGGGCAGGAACTCTCACCGTCGAATCAGGTTATCTTTCCGCCGATGGAACGCGCCGGTACCTAATGAAGACCCACGACGGTTTCCCGGTCGAAACAGTCTTCATTCCAGAAGAGCGCCGCGACACGATCTGCTTCTCGTCACAGTCTGGTTGTCCATTACAGTGCACGTTCTGTCTGACGGCCCAACTCGGTTTGTTACGTTCACTAACGGCCGGCGAGATTGTCGAACAGATCGTGATCGCTCTCAACGACGCTTACGGCGTCGGCGTGCAACCACCACGCGGCACAAATCTCGTCGGCATGGGCGCAGGCGAACCGTTCCTGAACTTCGATTCGCTGTTACAGGCGCTGCGGGTGATGGCTGACCCGCAGGGACTTCACATCGTCCCCAATCGCGTGACAATTTCGACGGCCGGCGTCGTGCCACGCATCCTCGAACTCGCCACCGTCCCGGATCGACCACATCTCGCGATCTCGCTCGCCGCTCCAACCGATGAACTGCGAAACGAGTTGATGCCGATCAACAAGAAATGGCCGCTCGAACAGTTACTCAACGCCTGCAAGGAATTTGAAAAGACGTTGAAGCCGAACGAACGAGTCACGTTTGAATACGTGATGCTCGCAGGCGTTAACGATGACGACGAGCACGCGCGACAGCTCGCAAACCTGCTTAACCGGCATGGGGTAAGGGCGAAGGTCAACCTGATTCCACACAATCCCGCCGATCCTTTGCCGTATCAACCGTCAGTCGATCAAACTGTGGAACGGTTCAAGAACATTCTGGAATCCAAAGGGATTCACGTTTACGTGCGACGCCCGCGCGGCCGAGACATTTTTGCTGCCTGCGGGCAACTTGCGGCACGGCAGGGAACACCTATGAATCGTGTCGAAATAAACTCAATCGGAGCCTGAGATGATCAAGCACACCCTTTTATCCAAGTTAGTTCTCCTGATGGCGGTCCTGGTGATTCCCGCCACGCTCTACTCGACACCTCTGCCACAATCGGCCGCCGATGTGAAGGTCACCGGCTCAATCGCTCCTGACAAAACAAAAAAGGGTCGAACAGTCCGGGCAAATGTGGTGATGGAAATACCGCACGGACTTCACGTGCAATCCAATAAACCACTGGACAAGTTTCTGATCGCCACCAAACTGGACATCGAAACACCAGCGGGTATTACAGCCGGCGCGGTCAGTTATCCGCGAGCGGTGATGCGTAGTTTGAAATTCTCCAAAAACAAAGTCGCAGTCTACGAGGGTCGCACTTCGATTCGGTTCCCGTTAACAGTGCAGACGAATTACGCTGGCGGTGGAGCGGAGATCAGAGGCAAGTTGCGGTTCCAGGCATGTAACGACGAGGCGTGCTTTCCGCCGGTGACGCGCGAAGTAAAGATGTGGGTTAACGTGGAATAGGGATTTAACGCCGGCCGACGACAGCCATCAATCGCCCAACCTTTCCGTTCACGCTTTTCTCTTTACGATAAGAGAAAAACAGATCCGTGCGGCACATCGTGCAGATCGGTGCGACGTGGATTTTTTCTTTCCGCACGCCGACCGCGATCAACTGATCCTCGTTGGCTTTTAGTAGATCAACTTTCGCATGCCCCGGTCGCGTTGTCGTAAACAGCTTCGCGCCATCTTGAAATCGTTTAGTGAACGCGTCGATCACTTCTGCGCCGACTTCATAACAGCATGGGCCAGCGGACGCGCCAATCGCGACGCGCAAGTCTTCGGGTCTTGCGCCGTATTCATCGTTCAGCCGCTGAACGCCCGCCAGCACGGCTGAGGCCAACGTCCCGCGCCAACCCGCATGGACCGCCGCAAACGCTCTCGTCACCGGATCGCCAATCAGGATCGGCACACAATCGGCCGTTTTAACGCCCGCTAAAACATGAATCGCGTTACTGACGATCACATCACAGTACACCGTATCGCCGAGTTGGTTCTGCGCTGGTTTCGCATCCTCAGCGGTCGGAACAACACGAACATCCGCGCCGTGGACCTGCCAGCAACCCGCGAGGGACCAGTCGCCGGAAAAAAGCTTGAGAAAGCGGCGGCGATTCTCCAGAATGTTCTCCGCTCGATCGTCATTGAACCCGGCGAGACTCAGCGCGTTGGCCGGCATGTCGCTGACGCCACCGAGACGGGTGGAAAAGCCATTAGCGAATCCATCTTCTTCGAGGGGAGCACAAATAAGAGCGCGAACTCCATCTTGTTCGCGCCAGTAGAAGCCATGTTCGCTTAGCTGGTCATCAGTTGTGATTGTTTCCATTGGTATAGACATTATCGAAGTTGCCCGAATTCGCGAAGTGCTCCTGCGCACACCGCGTTTCCTCGAGCGCGTTTACACGGACCGTGAGCGAGCTTACTGCGAAAGTCGCGGGGTGGTTGCAGCGCAGCATTATGCCGTGAGGTTTGCGGCAAAAGAAGCGGCTTTGAAAGCATTGCAAACGGGTTGGCGCGGTGGAATTAGTTGGCAGGACGTGGAAATTTCATCGCGCGAGAGCGGCGCGCCTTATCTCATCTTCACCGGACAGGTGCTCGAAGTCTTTAACAAATTCGGCGCGACGCAAACGCACCTTTCGATGTCGCACACCACCCAGCACGCCATCGCGCAGGTCATCCTCGAACGCTAGTCTTCCGCAAACGGGCTCGACCGCGCCGGCACGTTGCCGTGAAAGTAACACTCGAGATGCGGCGCCGTGGGGTCCGTTACCGCAATTAACTCGCGCAGCGGACATGATACCGTCGAGATCAATCCATTCGCCGAATCTATCTCGACAAACGTAATGCCTTCCGGACATTCGAAATTCAAACCACCTAGATCCGGTCTGACTGCGACTGCTTCTTTCATGAACTCGGTCCACGCCGGCAAAGCTGCGTTAGCCCCCGTCAAACCAAGCTGCGCGTTGTCGTCAAAACCAATCCACACCGCACAGACGAGGTTTGGTGAGTAACCAACAAACCATCCATCGCGTGACGTGCCGGTCTTGCCCGCGATCGTTGTACCGGGCACCGCCCCACGCGCTTTGCGTGCTGTGCCTCGATCGATAACCCCGGCCAGCATGTTTGTGATCATGTAACTCGTCGTCGGGCTGATCACCTGCTCCATCGGCGGCAAGTTGTGGGTACCTGGCGGTTCGGACAAGCTCGCGATCACTTTCGGTTCGACACGCATTCCTCCGTTGACGAACACCGCGTAAGCACTCGCCAATTGAAGCGGCGTCACTTCTTTCGTTCCCAGCGCCAGTGCCGGGTATCGTTCCGGCTTCGGCAGACCGAACCGCGTCGCGAGGTTTGCAATGCGCGCAAGACCGGTTTGCAAAGCGACATCGACCGTCACGACGTTGAGCGATTTAACAAGGCCGTTTCGCAGCGTGACTTCGCGCATCGAGTATCCGCCGCCGTAGTTTGCGGGGCGATAGGTCTTGTTACGATCGTAAGTAAATTCTCGCGGCGCGTCCATGAATGTTCTCACCGGCGACATTCCATCTTCGAGTGCGGCCGCATAGACGAATGGTTTAAACGTCGAACCGGGTTGGCGGTGCGCATCGGTGACGCGGTTGAGTTGCGACTCGGCGTAGCTGCGTCCCCCAACCATGGCGAGAACGTTGCCGGTGTGCGGGTCGAGCGCAACCAGCGCCGCCTGGGGTTTTACGTTTCGTCCCGCGTAGATCTTGTCGAGGTGATCCATCTGCCGCTTCAACGCTTGTTCAGCGTGTTGCTGCAACTCCAGATCGATCGTCGTGTAGATTCGCTGCACGTCGCCTGACGTTTCGAAGTCGGATCGGGCAATGCGATTGACGTAATCGACGAAGTACGGTGCCAGCGAATTGTCGAAACTGCGATCCGCCGCGAGTGTGATGGGCTCAGCCGACGCTGCCGATAATTGGTCTTGTGAAATCGAACCGTTCTCGCGCATCGCAGTCAGGACTATGTTTCTTCGTGCCTGTGCTGCTTCCGGATGATGCATGGGCGAGTAACGCGCGGGACTCTGAATCATTCCCGCCAGCGTCGCCGCTTCAGAAAGCGAAATCTGGTTCAACTCTTTGCCATAGAACATTCGCGCCGCTTCCTTCACGCCGCGAATTGAAACAGCGCCACGCTGGCCCAGGTATACCTCATTGCAATAGAGCGCGAAGATATCCTGCTTCGAAAGACGTTGCTCGAGCGCAAGCGAAAGCATCGCCTCGGAGTATTTACGCCGAAGCGTTTTCTCCGGCGTGAGATACGTGTTCTTGACGAGTTGTTGAGTGATGGTCGATCCGCCCTGGCCCATTCTTTCGTCGCTGACGTTTCGAATGAACGCGCGTGCCAGGCCGTTAATATCCACCCCTGAGTGTTCGAAGAAGCGGCGGTCTTCTATCGACAGTATCGCCTGGACCAGCACCGGTGGAATCTCGTCGTAAGCCAGCGCTTCACGCTTTCCGGCTTTCGACGAAAGATCGTTCGAGAGGATTTCCGGTTCCAACGTAAATGAATCGAGGCTGGTGCCGTCGCCAGTGAGTTCCGCGATCTGCTCACCGTCAAACGTCACCCGAACGAGCCGCGGATGATTCGCGTTCGTATTATTCGGACGTATCTCAACTACCGCAGCGATCGCAGTAAAACTGCCGCTCCAGACACCACTCGCTGTCGATTCGAGGTAACCGGCGCGACGCAGCGTCATCACCAGCTTCTCAACCGAAAACTTCTGACCGACCTGAAGCACGCGCGGTGCCGCGTAAAGTCCGGGCCGGCTCGTCAAATAACCCGTTGTAAGGCGCGCGTCGATGATTTGTGCATGGTGGACGTAGGAACGGACGACCGCCTCGCCCGCAAACGCGAGGACCGCAAACGATAAAACGATGACGATCGGCACAAATCGCACACGGATCCGCCGCCGATCGGGTACGGAGGTGACCTCGATTGACATTGACAAGCCCGCCGACCAACCCTTCAGTGCTTCCTGGTTTCTTGTAATCTCTGTAAACGATTAAAGAACGACGGATTTCACAGATGAGGATTCGAGAAGTTCGAAAACCTGCGGCATGCTTTTCATCGCGGCGATGTAACCGGCTTCCATCAACTCCTCCGAGCGACCCATTTCGTCCCAACGAATCTGGCCCACTTGCGGCGTAATCACGAGATCCGAGGAGGAGAGTTGATAGCGTGAAGCTGTCTTTTGGACGACGAGCATCGATTGCAGCACAACGCCGATAATCGAACTGGTTGGACCAAGAAACGTCGCGCCGGCTGCATTTACATCAACGGCGATCACGAGGTCGGCTCCCAGGTCGCGGGTGATGGTCGCCGGAATCACGGCAACCAGACCGCCGTCAACCAACTGCCGGCCTTCTTCGTCAGCCACCGGCACGTACCAACCCGGAATGGCGCAACTCGCGCGGATCGCAAATGGCACGTCACCCTGATCGCGAAAAATTACTGGAGTGCCGGTTTTGAGGTCCGTAGCTACGGCGGCCAACGGTATTTTCAGGTCTTCGAATCGCGTCACCGGCAGGCGGGCTCGCAAATATTGCTCGAGCCGTTCGTTGCTCTGCACGCCCAGCCGAGACATCGTCATCCGCCCAATGTCACGCCAGCGCAACGATCGTCCGAACTCTGCAATCTCTTCAACCGGCATGCCGGCCGCGAACGCGCCGCCGACAATCGATCCGGCTGAAGTACCTCCAATGTAATCGATGGGAACTTTGTTCTCGACGAGCGCACGCATCGCGCCAACGTGGGCCATGCCTCGTGCCGCGCCGCCAGATAATGCAAGACCAATGGTGGGACGAGAATCGGACATCAAACCGGATTCAGTATCACGATCTCGGCACGGTTACGGGCGGTATCGAGGAATGCGTCGGTATCGGATTCGATCTTCGTCTCCACGAGTGTTCTCTCGATCTCGTCCTTAATTTGCTCCTGGGTCGGAACGATCCGGCCCGGAAACCGCTCCTTGAACCGCGGCACGTAAACGCCGTTGTAATAATCAGTAATCTCCTTCTGACTAATTACTACGAAATTACGAAACCGGAAATCCAGATATTTTTCCATCTTCAAGCGTTGTTCGACGATCTCGTCGATTTTGTCGCTTGTCAGACCCACGCGTCGCAGCCGATCCTGAAACTCTTCCTGCGTGCGGAAGTTGCGTGCCAACTCGTCCCGCGCCGCCCTGACCTCCGCAGGCGTCGGGACAATCGTCGGCAGCTTCTCGGCCTCCTGAAGGATCAATCGCTGATCGATCAACAAGTGCAGCGCGCGATTGAGATCGGCAGAATTCGGATTGTCGAGCTGAGTGTTTGGTTGCAGGGCCAACTGCCACATCAGATCGGAATACGTAATCAAATCAGTCTTCACGCCCGCGTTCACCGTCGCAACCATCTTGTCGACCACCTGCTGCGCCGCACACGGCGAAACACTCGCCAAAGCAAGTAACAGCACCCCGATAAATCCAAATCGCCTCATACTCAGAACGTCTGCGTGATACGGAAATGCAAAGCCGTGCGATGCAACCGAAATATCGCCGGCGTACCGTCAAACCCTCCGCCTGGTCCACGTTGCGGAATCAAAAACTCCGGCGGGTTCAGCAGAAAACCATAATCGACCGCCAGTGCGCCGCCTATCGGCGTCTGCCAGCGCAATCCGAGACCGACGGTGTTGGTCCACTTCGTCTTCAAGTTTTCCGCCTTGATAAAAGCGAGAATATCGCCGGGCGGAACGGGCGTCGGGTCGCTCTTCCCAAACAGATCGCCGACGCGCCGAAAAACGTTGCCTCCGTCATAAAACGGCACGATCTGAGTGGTTCTGGTCAAGGGAACTCTCGCTTCCAGATTGACGACCGCAAGTGCGTTTCCGCCAACCGGCACGGTGAACGGATTCAACGTAACCAGGTTACTTTCTCGATCACGAAATAAACCCAACGGAATCACGGCTTCACGCGGTCCCGCTTCTTCGAAACTGAAACCGCGAAGCGTCGTCGAACCACCCGAGAAAAACCGTTCACTGATTGGCAATGTCAGATCGATCTCGTCGATGGTCCCATTCTCATCCCGGTCTCGCGGGTTGAAAACGTTAGCCAATCCCAACGTCATGTTTCCGGCAAAAACCGTGTCGCGAAACGCGCTCATTTTGTAGTAGTGCCGGTACGTCGCCTGAAAACGATTGAACGAGATGTTGCCGCCAAGCTGCCGCAGCGCAACTGCATAATCGACGCTCAGAAAACCTCCGCGCGTCGCATCGACCTGGTTGTAACGACAAACCTCTCCGGGCCCACCGGATCGTTCATCGTCGTCGTCGATCGCGCGCGCCGGAAGTAGCCCCCGTTCACACCTTTCCCTGGTATCGCGCACCAAAGAAGCGCCAATGCGAGCGAGACGTACCTTCCGATCGGGTTCGAGAATCGGCCTGACGACGAGGCTTTCAAGGTTGTACAGCCGCACGTCTTCATAACTGACGCGGCCAAAAACGATCGTGCGCGTGGCGCGATCGAGCACGCGCTGAGTTTCCAACGCGGCGGTAAAGCGATTGATCGTCGGCTCGTTTACGCGCTCGCCGAAGATGTTGATCGGATTTCCGTCTTCGTCAAGTCGTTGCACGATCCCCATCGTGCCGCGATCGATAGCCGAGCGGAAGAAACGAGTCACTGTCGAGTCGCGCATGTACTCAACGGACGCGGCGAGCGGTGCAAACTGCGTCTTGTTGTAACGTGCGAACCGCGGATCGAGATATTCGAGCCGCACCAGTTGCTGCAAGCGGCTCGCGCGTAAACGAATCGCGCCGTGCCGCAACCGGTTCATCAAATTGACATTGCTGATCTCGAAAAGACCCAACGCACCGTAGTCAGTTGAATAGCCGCCGCCGTAATCCATCACTCTCGGCTTTTTCTCTTCAACGTCGATGATCACGTCGCGCTTTCGATAGCCTGAAGCTGTTTCACCAGCAGGTTCGGTGCGGATGATCACCTGGCGGTAGGCGTCGGTGAGGTACAGTTCTCTTTCCGCTTCCGAGATGCGATCGGATCGCAGAACGTCGTTCTCAGCGATCGGAATGGCGCGCATGATCGCTTCACGTTTCTTGCGGCGTGTGTTTCGATCGCCGGTGACGCCGTTGATTATGATCTGATTGATGAAAACTTTGTCGCCTTCGCTCGAGATCGCGTAAACGATCCGCACTTGTTCGTCGTCGCCCTTCTTCGGCAACTCCACGACTGAAAAATCGATGCGCGCATCGACGTATCCCTCGCGCGCGTACAGAGCCGCAACGCGATCGCCGTCAGCGCGCGCCTGTGAACGCGAATACGGCGCGTCGATTACTGTGCCCAACTGCTGGCGAATCCGTTCCTCAGTATGAATCTGGTTGCCCTTCACTTCGACGCCGGCGACGCGCGTGAGTGGTCCTTCGTCCACCTGGAAAGTTATGATCAGGTTCTCGCCGTCGATCGACACGCCCTGCAATACCTGCGCTCTTGCTTTGCGGTAACCAAGATCGCGCATGAACGCCTCAACGGTTCGGCGGTCCTGCTCCAATAGCGTGAGGCTCGTGTAACCGCGGCCGTAGCCTAGAAACGGAATCAAACCAATAGCGTTCGCCTTCTGACTTCGGAGGTTCGGCTCGAGGTCCTCGAATGAGAGCTTGTTCGTTCCCGTGATGCGAATGTCGTTCAGCCGGAAGCGTCTGCCTTGTTCGACCTCATACTTGATCTCGACGTTGTTACCGGCTAGCGAGAGTGGATTCAGGTTCTCGCAGGTTTCGCGCGTACCGTTGGGACCTATGTCGGCTGGCGGATTGCTGACGGTGCACGTTTCGGTAACTTCGGCGAAAAAGTAACCGTCTTCCTGGAGTTCGTTTCTGATCCGGCGGGCGCCTTCGACGATCGCGGAAACATCGATGTTTCCTTCGCGTTTGATTGGCAGCAGCTCTTGTTGCTTCTTTTCACTGAGCTCAATGTTAGTGATCGTGACCTTGACCTTCGGTCCTACTGAACCCTTCAGCGAAACTTTAACCGTATTCTTCTCTGGATCTCTTTCGACGCGCGGATCATCCAAGACGGGCGAGAGAAACTCTGCCTGAACAAGCGCGTCGCGAATCTTCTGCACGTCGGCAGCCAGGTCATCACGGCTAAACAAAGTGCCGTTTTGCAATGCCAGCGTCGGCCGAACCGTCGTCGCATTAAAACCCGCGATGTCAATGTCGAACTTCTCGACGCGCGTTTGCTCGCCCGGATTGACGCGATATATCACCGTGGCCCGCACGCCGCTGCGGTCCAACTCTTCCACGCCTTCAACCGTGGCGTTGAAGAAGCCGCGGTCGCGCAGATAAACCTGAATCTCATCGGCATTACGCGAGATTAGTTGTTTGGTGAGACGAGTACCGGGTTGGACAAAATTCAAGCGCGCGCGAATCTCGTCGGCGGAAATCGTATCGCCAGCCGCCGGCGGTAGCTCAATGCGCACGTCGCTAATCTGGACCTGCCGCTGAACGACGAAGCGCAGTTTGATTGGACCAGTGCGACCTGACTCTTCGATTACTTCAACACGCGCATTCGCCGCACGCCCTGAGTCAAACAACGCCTGTAGCGATTCACGCACCCGCACCGCCGAGAATGCCGTGTTCGGCGCCACTCGCAACAACGTCATGAACTCAGCCTGCACCGTCGGAAACGTCCGCGTGCCTTCAAACACCAGCTCGACGGCCACGATCTGCCGGCCTTCGTAGTCTTCGATCCTGACTTCTTTAACAGTTCCGCCGTGCGCTCTCGAGATAAACAAAGAAACGAGCAGGATTATCGGCGCTAAGCGAATACTAGACATCAGTCGCAACAATGACGAACTCCACCCCTTGCTCAAAATCTCTTTCGAAAACGAATCTCAAAGTTGAAATTATTAGTACGGGCACTAAGTCGTCGGGTGGATGCCTGTTCATACTGCGCAACGAACGACAGCCGATCTGAAACTCGATACTCGAGCGCCAGGATCTGGTTCGGATCGGACGTTACGTTGGTCGAATAAGTAACAGTTAACTCTTTGCTGATTCGTCTGCCGAGCGTCAAACGCGCCGCAGGAGTCGAACCAGCAGTCCCGCCGATCACCGGACTGATTTCAAACCGCGTCAGACCGAAGAGTTTGCTAGTCGCACGCTGTGCGGGCGCGTTGATCAGCGCATCGGTCAACAGACTCGTCGCCGCGCCGACTTCAGACTGTGACAGGATCGACGTGCTCGTGTCTCCGGAAGAAAGCTGCCCGGTCGTAATCAACGAAACCACGTCCGCCTGCGGCAGCGCCGGTTCCGAACGCACGGCTGCCTGCGGCTGTGAGAGTGGTCCAGTCAGGCCCACGATCACGCGATAGCCGCGAAGCTGTCCCTCGGCTTGAATATTCAGAACTGGATCCGCGTTTCGTGCGGGCGGCAGATCTACCAACGCTCGCGTAATGTCGTAGCGATCATTACGGAAATTTAGCGTGCCGCTCGTCGCCGTGATGCGACCAGAAATCGTCGGATCATTGACTGGTCCATCCAACTGTAGTGATACCGAACCGACGAGATCGGCGAGATTATTTCGCACGACCAGTGCGTTTCGTCCTTCGACCCGCAGCGAGGCAAACAGCGCGGTGCGTGTGAGTTCAATCTCCGTGCCCTCTTCAATCGACTGGCGTCTCGTATCGATCAAATCGGCGAGTTCGATGTCTTCAGTGTATTCAGCGCGACGCAGCGTCACAACGCCGCCGATCAACTGCTCGCGCGACGAGCCACGAATCTCGACGTCAGCGTCGAGTGTCGAACGGAAGTTCTCGGGAAAGGGTACGGTAACCTCGTCGCCACGCAGGTTGACCCGGAACGCTGAAACTGTGAAGCCGTCGAGTAATGCGCCACCGGTCGCTTCGACGCGACCGCCACCCAGTGTCCCCGTAATCGAATCAATCTGCGCCTGATTTGTGGTGAACCTCACGCCGCCTCTCAGGTTCGCAACGGTCCAACGGTCGTTTCCGAGCAATATCGATACTGATGCGTTGTCGAGCGAAGCCTGACCGTTGACACGCGGCGCTTCGAAGCTGCCTCGGATGCTAACCGCGACCTGTGCCGTTCCTGATGAAAAGAAATCGGGTGAAACGCCATTCAAAACGCGGAGATTAAGGTTGCCATTGACGTTCAGATTTTGCGTGCCGCCAGCGCCGCTGGCGAGCGTGCCGTCAATTACGATGTTAGTGCCTGGTCCGGTGAAGCGCGTTTCTTTGAAATTGATCTCGTTAGGTTTGAAAGCGATTTCGAGCGGCGTAGTCGCGCTGAGTTGAACATCTTCGACGCGAAAACTGAGTTCGGAGAATTTCGCCGTGCCGGTCAAACCGGCAATCGAAAACTCCTTGTAATCGTCAAGCAGATTCCCGCTCGCCGAAATCGTCCCGTTGGCGCGACCGGAAATCCTGACGTTTGCGCCCGGCAAAATGATCGCAAACAGGTTCGTCAGATCCGCATTCGTAAACGTCGTATCGATCTTCGAGGCCAAAAACTCGTCGGCTAGATTGACTTGCGCCGTGACTACTTGCGGTGTGCCAAGGATGCCGGAAGTCAGCGAAACGTTGAGTAGTTCGCCCTGCGTTGTTCCCTTGAGTGCGAAGTCGCCTGCTGAGCGGCCATTGATTGTTACTTGCCGCGCGTCGCCATTGAACTCAATCCGGTAGCCAGTCAAACCTTCCACATTCAGATTGCCTTTGACTTGCGCGGTGAAGTTGGCCAAGCCTGTGACCGCCGGCATGTCGGGGCGATTGGTGAATGCGGCGAGTCGCTCCAACTGAACATTTTCCGCCCTGCCTTGTAGATCAAAATCCTTGGTCTCGTTGTTGAATGTTCCGCTGGCGACTATGTGACCAGCGACGAGCCGAATATCAACGCTTTCGATATTGACGTTTGGACCATTGAACGTGGCGCGTGCGGTCATGCTTTGCAACGGTTCTCCGCCGAGCTTGCCTGATCCAAGACGCAGATCGGCGCTGCCGTTCATCGCGTTGGGAATACCGTCGATCTTGATTCGACCTGAAAGATCGCCTTCTGTGCCTGAGGCAAGCTGCTCGTTTCCGCTTGTTGTGGGCGAAAGGGCCAACAGTGCAGTTGCGTTCATGCGATCGAGCGTGGCGTCGATCGAAGTCTTGTTCTTTTCGGTACGCGACGTGATGAGCGAAAACTGCATGCCCCCGCCATCGCGCTCCACCAGACGACCGTCAGGAATGCGGATCTCCTGGGTGTTCATCGTGATCGACGCTGTCAGCGAGCCTAGTTCGATGTTCTGGACCAATACCGATCCGAGCGAGAAGCGTCCGTTCACGTCCGGCGATTTCAACCGCCCCCGTATGTTGCCGTTGAAAGCAAGTTGCCCCGCAATGCCCAACTTTAGATTGTCCATCTCGTCTTCAATGTCCGGGAGCAATCCTGAAGAGATGAGCACCGTTTGCAGTTCCGCCGCGTCAGAAGAGGCGAGATCCACAGTGAGGTTTGAATCGCCCTCGAACGAGAACCGGCCCGTCGCATTTAACCGCGTCGCCGGCGTTTGCAGATTCATGGCCTGAATGTCGAAGAGTCCCTGGTTCGCACGCACAGTGACTTCCCCGGTGATCGGAATTCTGTCGGCACTGGTTTGTCCTGTTTCGGCGGAGAGCCTTGTTGTGAGCGTGCCTGAAGCAAGCTTGACGTCGGTACCTGGAAACGTCAGATCGACTCTGCCGGTGGCACGGCCCGTGAGCGGAACCGCAGAGCCTGCAATCGCAGCGAGCGGACCAGCGACGTCGACGTCATTGAACTCGGCAGCGACCTGTGATCTTCCGTTTTTTGCGAGTGCGATGCGCGCGTTTCCGCTAGCGCGACCGTTGAATGCTTCGGCGCTGAAGTTGTTGAGCTGAATTTCACGATTAGTTGCGACCACCGACGCGCGCGCCTGCCCCAACTCCATCTTGCCCAGGACGCCGCCGCCAATGCTCAAATCCGCGGACGCGCGATAACTTCCAGACGGTTCGACGACAAATACTGGCCGTGCAAGTTTCACGTTTTCCGCCCGACCATCGTCAGGAAGCTTCACCGTGCCGGCATCAATGTCCGCGGTGGAGCCTTCAATTCGCCGGTTGCGCACCGACAACCGAACGCCCGCGATGTTCAAGTTGCCGATCTCCGCCCCGGAAGCACGCGTCGCACCCACCTGCACGTCCTTCACAGTCACGTTCGTCACGCCGCCACGATCTACGAGGTCGACGTTGTGTGCTGTCACACCTTGAACCCGTGCACCTGATGCGGTGATTTCGCCTGCCTTTACACTCGCGATCGTCGCTGTAGTGACGTCGTCCTGCTTTCGCAAACGCAAGTCAGAAGCAGTGATGCCATTCGCTTTCGCACCTGACGTCGCGAGTCCATTCGCCGTGAACTGCGATGACGAAGCAGTCAACACTCCATTGTTCATCTCGGCACGCGCATCGCGCAGGATCAATCCGGTGAGCGTCGTACCGTAACTCCGTTCGGCGACCGCGCGGAGTTCACCAACCCAGCGAAAATCGGTGCCGGTGCCCATCACGTTGCCCATGAGCTGCAACGTATTAATCTCGAAATCGCCGGCGTTCAGCAGATCCGCGACGGCCTTTCCGTTGATTTCGTAGCTACTGCCGTCAACCGATCCGCTCGCGCTGACGTTCAATCCCTGCAACCGCACGCCGTCCGCTGCAAGTGCGTCAGACTTCACTTCGCCGTTAATCTTGAACTGATCGCCTTGCCCGGTAACTGTGCCCGCAAAACTCCCGGCGCCGCGAAGCGTTGGGCCGGGCCTTACCACATCCGAGAGCTGCGTCAGATCAACTGACGACGTGATCTGCATCTGGTAATTGAGCGCGCGCCAGTCGTCCATCGTTCCAGTCAAACGCGCCTCAGCAACCGGAGACTTCAGCACCAGTTCGTGAATCTCAGCGCGCGTCTGGTTCACACGGCCACGCGCGTGAATGTCGATATCGTTTACGGGCCGGCCGTCGTAGGTGAAGTTTGAATCGGTAAGGTTCAGTGTGACGGTGTTCATCCAGCTTTCCACCGGAGCACTCGGATCGTCGGGTTGGACCGTCAGCTGGAGATTTCGCGCCTCGCCGGAGATCTCGTGACGGGCGTCGCCGTAGTGAATGACGCCGTCAGTTATTTGAACGCTCGCGGTAGAGTACGCGAAGAGAATCCGCTTGTTTGGTTCAGGTGGAGGAATGCGGAGGTTGCGAAAGTTGGATCGTCCCTGCTCGTCGAAGGTGACCCACGCTTCGAACCCACGAATCTTTAGATCTTTCAGGTTGATTTCGCGCCGCAGGTTCAGCGCGTAGAGATCTTCGATCCTGATCGTCGCGTCAATTTGATCGATGGTCCCAAGTTTCTCGCCGGTCTGCGCGTCGTAAAGTTCAACGCCGGACATCTTCACGGTTTGCGGCGGAAGCTCCGCGTGAAACTCGCGAATCTCGGCGCGAATTCCGTAGTTGGAAAAGGTGCGTTTGATCTGATTCGCGATGTAGCGGTCGACGTAGCCGAGCCGGACAAGAAAAAACGCCAGCAGGATGACGAAGACCACGACCGCCGCGACGATCAAGCCGGCGAGAATCGCATGGCGCCGAGTGAAGTAGCGCCAGCGCCTCGCGACTGAAGGCTTTTCAGGCTCGGATTGGGGGAGATCTTGCCGGTTATCCGTGTTATTGGGATCTTCTGCACTCATAACACACAGCCGCCACGCGACTCAGAAAACTTCGAAATGCTTGAGGGAGAGAACCGAACAGGTGTCAGCTTTGTACTGCACCGCATCACGCGGATTCTAGATCCTGGACCACCAAGTTCGGATGGCCGTAACGCTCAGGTTCGTTGCTCTGTGTTGTCGACGCCGGACGCCTGCTGGTCCTGCAAAGACGCGGGCTCGCCGAGCGGCACGTTGCCGACAACCGAAAGCTCAAAACCTTCCAAAGCTGCTACTTTGGGGGGATGATTCGAAAGCAGTAAGATCCGCCGCAACCCCAGGTCGTGGAGAATCTGAGCCCCCACACCATAGTCGCGATCAACTCCGTAACCTGTTTCCAAGCTAGCCTCTGGCTTACTAACGTTCTTCTCCTGCATCAGGCTGTACGTACGCAACTGGTTGACCAAATCCAGGCTGTGTTCGCGCTGGCGCAGGTAAAGCACCACGCCGCGGGCCTCTGCGGCGATCTTCTCGAGCGCCGTATGCAGTTGAAATCCAGTGTCGTCGATTAACGAGCCAAACATGTCGCAGGTGACGTTTTCAGTATGGACGCGGACCAACACGGGGTCATCAGTCTTCACGTCGCCCATCACCATCGCGAGATGCACATCGCCGTTGATGACGTTTTCATAAGCGACCGCTCGGAACCTGCCGTAAACAGTCGGCAGATCCGCTTCAACAACACGACGGACCAGCGTCTCCTTGCTGATGCGATAGCGCACCAGGTCGGCGACTGTGATCATCTTCACGCTGTGTTGCGTGGCAAATGCTTCGAGCTCCGGAAGGCGGGCCATTGTGCCATCTTCATTCATGATCTCGCAGATGACACCGGCGGGATACAGACCCGCGATACGCGCGATATCGACGCTTGCTTCAGTTTGACCAGGACGGACCAGCACGCCGCCGTTCTTGGCGCGCAACGGGAAAATGTGACCGGGTCGTGCGAGATCCTGTGGCCGCGACTTTGGATCGACCGCACAGAGGATCGTCGTCGCGCGATCCGCCGCCGAAATTCCCGTAGTGATCCCTTTACGCGCGTCGATGGAAACGGTGAACGCCGTGCCGAGGTATGAAGTGTTGTCGGCGACTTGCGTGGTCAGGTGCAACTCGTCGCAGCGCTCTTCGGTCAGCGGCATGCAGATCAAGCCGCGAGCGTGACGGGCCATGAAGTTGATGATCCCGGGGGTGACCTTCTCGGCCGCGCACACGAGATCGCCTTCGTTTTCCCGGTCTTCGTCGTCGATGATGATGATCAGGCGGCCGTCGCGGATGTCGCGAACGGCCTCGTCGATGGTCGCAATCGCCATAGGAAAGTTATGTTAACCGAAAGCCCGGAATTGATAAACCGCTCAATAGTCAGTAGTCAGTGGTCACTGGTCAGTTGCTCGGGACTTCAACTGACAACTGACTACTGACAACGGAAACTGACAAATTAGCTGTGTTGAACCAGGCGTTCAACATACTTCGCGATTACGTCGACCTCGAGATTCACGCCGTCGCCTGGCTTCAGGTGCGACAGGTTGGTGACCTCCCAGGTTTTGGGAATGATCGCGACTTCGAAATAGTCGTCCGCGAGGTTCGCAATGGTCAAACTGATGCCTTCAACCGCAACCGAACCTTTGAAAACCAGATAGCGCCCGATGTCCTTCGGAAAGGAGATGCGGACCGTCCACGACTCGCCGTGGTCCTCCACGCTCTCGAACGTTCCGCGAGCGTCGACGTGGCCTTGAACAATGTGTCCACCAAGTCTGGTTGCGGGCGTGACGGCGCGTTCGAGATTCACCGGCGTTCCGGTCTTTAAGTTTCCAAGGGTTGAGCGCGACAGCGTTTCTCGCGAAACGTCCGCGGCGAACGAGTCGCGTTGAATGTCGAGCGCAGTAAGGCAGACACCATTGACCGAGATCGAATCGCCGTGGATCGTCCCCTTGAGTACGATGCTCGCGCCGATGACGATGTGCGCATTCTCGCCGCGCATCGCTATGCTGCGAACAAAGCCGAGTTCTTCAATGATTCCGGTGAACATGTTCCATCATGCGCTCGAACACGTCTTGAATCGACAAGCCGGTCGAGTCGATCACGATCGCGTCATCGGCGATCTTCAGCGGCGAATCCGTGCGGGTTGAGTCGCGATGATCGCGTTCCGTTATCTCCGCGCGCGTTTGCGCGAGAGTCGAGTCAGGTTTCACAAGTAAATTTTCTTTGAAACGACGTTCGGCGCGTTCTCCTGCGGCAGCGTCGAGAAAAAACTTGATGTCCGCGTCGGGAAACACGACGGTGCCGATGTCGCGGCCGTTCATGACCGCCCCACGTTTACCCATTTCACGCTGGCGGGCCACCATCGCGCGTCTCACGCCCGGAATCGTAGAGACGATCGACGACATACCCGTGATGTCATCCTCGCGGATTCGTTCGGTAACGTCGCACCCTGCGAGCCACACTCGCAACGAATCCGGATCGCCTTCGAGATTGATGTCGGCGCGTTGGGCCAGCTCAGTGACGGCATCGCTGTTTGCCGGATCGATTGCGGCATCGAGCGTCGCGAGGGCGACCGCCCGGTACATCGATCCGGTGTCGATGTAGAGAAGGTTCAAAGCTCTCGCCAGCATTCGACCCAAGGTGGACTTGCCGGATCCGGCTGGACCGTCGATGGCGATGATCATCGTCATTTTCCATTTTCCATTTTCCATTGCTCATTTTCCAAATGTCGGGTAAAGCCTGCTTGCAATGACAAATGAGAAATGACAAACGGAAAATGGAAAATACTTTCCTCTAAACAAACGCCGCAAAAACTTCGTTCGACATCAACGCTCCGTTTCGTGTCAGCCTGATCAGGTCGCCATCGAACTCAACGAGTCCTGCTTCGCGAAAACGATCGAGCTCGTCTTGATGCTCGGCACGCAGATCGACTCCAAACAACTCGCTATATTCGCGCACGTCGACGCCGCGCATCATTCGCATGCCAAGGAACAGCGCCTCCGCGCGCAGATCAGCTGCAGTAAGTTCCTGCTCTTCCACCACGGGCGACGCACCTTGTTCGACGTTTTCAACGTATCGCAGCACGTCGCGTTGATTGGCCCAACGTCGCGCACGTCCGTCAAACGAATGCGCCGAACACCCGAAACCGAAATAGGCCGCGCCGGTCCAGTATTTCGTGTTGTGCCGCGAACTGAAACCCGGTTTACACAGGTTGGAGATTTCGTAATGCTCGTAACCCGCTGCGGCGGCGCGCTCGATCATCCACTCATACATCACCGCCGCCAGATCCTCGTCGGGCACCGGCTGCAAACCACGACGAATGTGATCGGCCAAGGGCGTTCCCGAGTGGACCTCGAGTAAATAAAACGAAAGATGTTTCGGTTGCAGCGCGAGCGACTGATCGATGTTTCGCTGCCAGCCGTCCAGGGTTTGGCCGGGAAGTCCGGCGATCAGGTCGAAACTTACGTTGTCGAAACCGGCTGCCCGCAGCTCGTGAAAAGTGTTGAGAGTGTCGGCAGACGAATGCGAGCGACCTAACTTCACCAACTCCGCGTCGTCGAACGTTTGCGCGCCAAAACTGGCACGATTTACGCCCGATTCTCTAAATGATCGCAGTTGATCTCGGCTCACTGTCCCCGGGTTTATCTCCAACGTAACTTCCGCACCGCTCCCGATATCAAACTGCCGATGCAACGCCGAGAGGATGAGATCGAGTTGGGATGGTGTGAGTAACGAAGGCGTACCGCCACCGAAGTAAATCGTGTCGACACGTGCGCCCGCATGACGTGAGGTCGATATCTCCTCGCCGAGGGCGCGGACGTATCTCGCTGCAAGTTCGCCTTGATAAATCCCCGTAGCGAAGTCGCAATAGGAACAACGCGAACGACAAAATGGAATGTGAATATACAACCCTGCGGGAGTCATCTATTTTCAACGGATAATAACACGCACTGTATCATTTCATTGTTCGTTGTATCGATTTCAGAACTCAAACTGCACACATCAACGCACGATCTGCGCGGTTTTAAATTTGGCACACAGCTTGTTTATTCCCTCAGTGGCTAAAATAAGTCACCGTTAATGGAGGGATACATACGATGGCACATGACAGAATGACGAACGACGATCTCGACAGGAAAATGGGTCGCGCGGGTGAGGACGATGATCTTGGCAAACAGGACTTCGGCAAACAGACACCAGGACGTAACCCGGATCAGCAGACCGGACAGAAGGGTGCTGGTCAGCCAAACCAGGATGACGAAGAAGACTTTGGCGGCGGCGCCAGCAAGGGTCGGAACCCCGGTCAGCAACAGAACAGATAACGAATAACTCTCTTCTTTACTGCTTCAGTTTTGACGTCCGTGTCAGTGGTTTCACCGGTGACACGGACATTTTTTATTTAATCCCTTACTTAATCCGTCTCGTGCTGCCGTCACCGCTAATCGACCGGCTCATCGACCGCGATACGCGTTCCGCTTCGGCCATCGCTCGCAACAAGTTCTCGCCCAGCACCTTTCGAATGTCGCGTTCGCTGTAACCACGCTTCAGCAGCTCGTATGTGATGTTGGGCAGCATTGATACATCTTTCGCGCCTTCGGGCATGTCGTTCGCACCGTCGAAGTCCGCCCCAATGCCGACGTGATCGATGCCCGCAACTTTCACGATGTGATCGAAGTGGTCGATCAGTTTTGAGATCGGCAACGGCGGTAAGGGGTTCGCCTGCTCGAGTTTGTCGCTTTCTTCCGCGCGTCGTTCGGGATCGTCTTTGTACTTCGCGTCGATCGCGTCCTGCTGTGCTTTCAATCTTTCGTCGCGAGCGCGGCTCTGCGGTGTGACGGTGTTGGTATCGACAAACGCGCTATAGAAGTTGACGTGGACCACCCCGCCGTTCTTGGCGATGCGTCTCAACAGATCGTCCGGAATGTTTCGCGGCTGATCGCTCAGCGCGCGAGCGGAGGAATGCGACGCGATGATCGGCGCTTTGGATATGTCGAGCACGTCGCTCATCGTGTCATCGGAAACGTGGGAGACGTCGACGAGCATGCCGAGACGATTCATCTCGCGCACAACTTCCTGCCCGAATTCATTTAAACCGTTGTACTTCTTCTCGCCGCGGCCAGCGTCGGCCCAACTGTTCGTGTTGTTCCACGTGAGCGTCATGTAACGGACGCCGAGACGGAAAAACTCGCGTAACGTCGGCAGCGAATCCTCGATCGCGTGTCCACCTTCAATGCCCATCAAACACGCAATCTTGCCCGAACGCTTGGCGCGCCGAATGTCGGCGACAGACGTGGCGAACATCAGGTCGCGCGGGTTTCTTTCGACGGCGCGATAAACGGCGTCGATCATGTCCAGCGTGCGACGCGCTGAACCGCCGTGCTCGACGTACCAGGGACGTATGTAGAGTGAAAAGAATTCAGCGGTCAGACCGCCCTGCTTCATCCGCTCGATGTTTGTGCGATAAGGCACCGGCGGCGGGCCGTTGAGATCGAAGTAGTTGTTGGTCATCGGCGTCGTCACGTCGTTGTGCGTGTCGACGACGATGGCGCGACGATGAATCTGGAGGGCGCGTTGCCAGAGTCTCTCGTCGCGCGGCTGGGCAACGACGGACACAACGGTTAGCACTAAACAGACCACAACGACACCTATAAGCTTTGCCAATGTCATGAGTTCGCCTTTTCGACGGAATGATGTAGCAAAGGCATTTTCCCGCAAAGGCGCTAAGACGCAAAGAAAAATCCTCCTTCCTGGACAGCTTGATTCTTTGCGCCTTTGCGCCTTTGCGGGAAAAACACGTCAATAAGTGTGGTCAACCACGTTGCCGCTACGCTCGCAGCCGCATTATCATCAACCCGTCATGTCGATATTGATTGCCGAAGACAACATGGCCCAGCGCCACTACCTGCGTGAGATTCTGGAGAAGGAATTTCCCTCCCACGTGCCCGTATTCGAAGCCAGCGACGGCGAAGAGACGGTAAAACTCGCGCTCAACGAGAAGCCCGACGTCTGCATCCTGGATATCCAGATGCCGAAGCTCTCCGGGGTCAAAGCGGCGCGCGCTATCTGGCGCGACTTCCCTACCGCGCGCATCATCTTCTGGACGCAGTTTCCGCACGAGATCTACATCAACGAGATCCGGAAAATTGTTAAGTCAGTGGATCCGCCTCCCGCGTACGGCTTCATTCACAAAAACAATCCCGAGTCGAGATTCTTGCGTTTCGTCGCCGCGGTGCTCGAAGACGGCGCCGACATGATCGATCCGGCGTTCAAGGATTCATTCAAACGTCCGTTGCTTACCGAGTTTGAAGCTGAGGCGCTTTACTATCTCGCGCTCGGACTTTCCAACTGGGCCATTGCGCGCAAATGTTCGTTGAGCTTGCGCGGTGTCGAGAGCCGGCTGGCGACTCTCTACGAAAAACTATTCGTCTCGGTCGCCGAAGGCACCGATCAGGAGGCGTACGAGAAGCTGGCTTACAACATTCGCACCCGCGCATTCTTCGAAGCGCTGCGGCGCGGCTTGCTCAACAGCGACGAGTTAGAAAAAGCCGCGCACGATCTCGAAGGTTGGTTGCAGAAAGATCAGAAGCGTTTCAACGAAGAACAGAAACGAGACGCGGCCTCAAAGAAGAACCAAAAATAACCGGATGTGTAAAAGCAGATCAGAATGGATCTTGCCGCTTCTCTTCTGCTTGTGCGTTCTAACTGCGCTGGCCCAGACAGCCGAACAACAACCAACACCATCACCTTCGCCCTCACCATCACCATCGCCTTCGCCATCACCGCGACCGATCACGGGACTGCACCAGTGGGGCGCTGTGACGTTGTTTCACGGACTGCCTTCGGATCGCGTTCGCGCTATCGCGCAGACAACCGACGGTGCGATGTGGTTTGGCACCGAATCGGGCCTCGCAAAGTTCGACGGTCGCCGCACGCAAACGATCAACGATCCTGCGTTGCCTGGCGAACGAGTGTTGGCATTGCAAACTGATCAAGACGGTGCACTGTGGATCGGCACCGACGCCGGCGCCGCGCGCTTCCATAACGGCGCGTTCCTGAAGGTGAAGGAATCGGCCAACCAAACTGTTTCTGCCATTGTCACGACGCAACCGGGCGTCGCAGTCATGACGACCGAGCAAGGACGTGTATTTGAAAGTCGCGTGAAACAGGTCACGACGATGGAAAACGAAGAACGCGTAACACGCACGGTCCTTGAAACTCGCGATCTTTTGAATCAACCGTTGGAGAGTGCCGATCGCGATCGACCCGGCCCGCTCCCAATCACGAGTGTCCACTGGTCCAACGACCAACTGCTCATCGGCACGCTTAGCAAAGGACTGATGGAAGTCAGCAATGGCGAAGCGCGACCGATGCAGATGCGGCCGATGGTCTACTTCGTCAACGCCCTCGAGCGCGACAAAAAGGGAAAAGTATGGCTAGGCACTCGAGCAAAACTAGAACAGCCAGGCGCTTTAACAGGCGCCGCGCCCACCGCACTGAAACGAACAGAAACACCAACGGGCCAGGTTTTGTCGCTGAAGTCAATTGGCGATGAAGTTTGGATCGGTACTGACGGCCGTGGTGTCTTCCGTGTTTCGCAGGCGAAGTCGCAGCGGTTCACTTTCGATGGCACCGCGGGTGGTCTGCGTTCGGACCGCATCTACGCGATCTTTCCCGATCGCGAGGGCGTCATCTGGTTCGGCACGGATCGTGGCGTTTGTCGTTTCGATCCACAGGCGCCGCGTGTCGAACCTGTCGGCGACAACGTCGAAAGCAGTTTCGTGCGGGTACTGTTCCAGTCGATTAACCGCCGGATATTGGCTGGCACCAATCGCGGTCTGTTCATTTACGACAATGAAACGTCATCGTGGATCAACATGCCCGGCATGGGTACCAACATCATCTACGACATCGCGGAAGATCAGTCTCCGAGTTTACTAGTCGCGGCTGTCAGCGGTTTTTACATCGCGCCGAGACAGCAGGTGAGATTCGAGGAGCAAGTATTCACGCGACTAGATTCGGGCGCCGTTAGCGCTGACGGTGTCGGCAGCGTGCGCGCGATCGCGAGGTTTCAAGGCGTTACGTATTACGCGGTATTTGGGCGTGGCGTCGAACGTAGCGAAGGTGGACGAGCGAGTTTGAGCTGGCCCAACGGTGTCGCGCGCGAGCCGACCAGTTTGTTCGCTGAACGCGATGAAAGATTGCTGATCGGCACGGCGAGAGATGGCGTTCTTGTGTCAGATGGAAAGAGTGTTCGTGAGGAGCCGCAGTTTGTAGTGTTGAAAGGACACGTCGTGCGCTCTATGACGCAGACGCTTGACGGTGCGCTGTGGGTCGGAACATCGGGGGGAGTTTTCGTCTGCCGGCCTCAGCAGGCCTGCAATGTGGTGGTACCCAACGTGGATGCTCGATTTGTAAGTGTCGCAGTGGACGACAAAGTCAGCGACATCTGGTGCGGTACACGTGGAAACGGGCTGTTACGCATTCGAGACGATCCGTATCTCGGCCCGGTCGTTAGCCAGCTCGACTCCGAACAGGGACTGCCGTCGCAAAATGTCTTCGCGGTTTGGCCTGTTCGCGGCGAGACCAGCGATGGGACTGTATTGATCGGGACGAGTCGCGGCATTGCGCGTTACGTGCCGGGGACTTTCAAACCCTCTTTGTCCGTCACCCGCTTGCTGAGCAAACGTGTGCACGCGCTAACGGAATTACAAGGCGGCGTGAATCTCGAATACCCGCAGAACAGTTTGCTGCTCGACGTTGCTGCCATCAGCAGCCGCACGTATCCAGAACAGTTTCAATACGGGTTTACCTTGACGGATAGTGCGGGTAAAACGGTGCAAAAGAAACTATCGCGCGACTCGCAGTTCACGATGGAGGGATTGAAGCCGGGCAAGTACACCGTCGAGGCCGTCGCTTTCACGAAAGATCTGACGCGATCGGACGAGTTAAGTTTTTCGTTTACGGTCGCGAGAGCGCCGTTTCCCTGGACGTCGACAGCGCTCGCGATCCTGCTGGCGCTCGCACTTCTCGCGCTTTTATGGGCAATACTTGAACGACGGCGAATCGTGGCCACGAGCGCGGCGCTCGTGGACGCTAACCGCGAACTGGCCGATGCGCGTTTGAACCTTGCGAATGAAGCAGAACGCGAGCGACGGCGCATCGCGCGCGACCTGCACGATCAAACGCTCGCCGATCTCCGGCATCTCGCGTTGCTGACGGATCAGATCAAACCGAACGGCGACTCGAGCAAACAGACGTCGACGTTGCGAGGTGAGATCGAATCGATCTCGCAGGAGGTGCGACGAATTTGCGAAGACCTCAGCCCGTCGGTGTTGCAGAACGTCGGCTTCGCGGCGGCGCTCGAATTTGCACTTTCGCACGCGGTGCAGGATGCGCCGGTTGAGAAGAGATTCGACTACGAGTTTCACTGTGATGAAGCGATGGAGGAGCACAGTCAACTACCACCGAGCGTGCAGATGCAGATCTATCGCATCGTGCAGGAGGCCGTTAACAACATTTGGCGTCATGCCGATGCAACCGAAGTGAGGATGTTCGTCGAGACCTCGGCGGCGGGCGATTTTGCACTGCGTATCGAAGACAACGGGCGGCCGTTCGATTCAAAAAACAACAATGGCGAAGGGCGCGGATTGCCCAACATGAAAGCGCGCGCGGGATTGATCGACGCACGCATCTCGTGGGAACCGCGTGAAGATGGCGGAACAGTTTTCACGTTAATTAGGGAAGCATGATTGAAATAGCTCCGGCGGTCGCAGCGGCAGGATCGGTGGTCGCACTTGAATCGACTGTAATAGCGCACGGCCTGCCGCGTCCGACAAATGTGCAAACAGCGCAACGACTCGAAGAGATCGTTCGCTCAGCAGGCGCTATTCCGGCGACGACGGGCATCGTCGCGGGAAAACTGAAGGTCGGTCTCAACGCCGCCGAGATTCTCAAGCTCGCCACGCAAGACAACATCAGAAAAATCAGTACGCGCGATTTACCGATCGCCGTCGCGCAGCGTTGGGACGGCGCAACAACGGTCGCAACGACCTGCTGGATTGCACATCGCGCGGGAATCAAAGTGTTTGCAACCGGCGGTATCGGCGGTGTTCATCGCGGCTCGTTACCGGATGTTTCTGCGGATCTCCCGGAGCTGGCGCGAACGCCGATCGTCGTCGTCTGCTCCGGCGCGAAGATCGTTCTCGATCTACCCGCCACGCGCGAGTGGCTCGAGACGCATGGCGTGACCGTCGTCGGTTATCAATGCGACGAGTTTCCGGCGTTCTATTCGCGCCGCAGCGGATTACCGATCGATACGCGCGCAAACTCGGCGAGTGACGTCGTCGCGCTGTTTCGTGCTCAACGCGCCCTGCAAATCGATTCCGCGCTACTGGTAACTGTTCCCGTTCCGGAAGAGTTCGAAGTCCCTCACGAGCAACTACAGACCGTCCTCGACGACGCAATCGCAAGCGCCGAGCGAAATCACATCGGCGGCCGCGAGTTAACGCCGTTTCTGCTCAGCCAAATGGCTGAACGCAGCGAAGGCTCGACGTTGCGCGCGAACATCGCGCTCCTCGAAAACAACGCGCGCGTGGCTGCGGAAATCGCCCTTGAGATCTAAGATCTGAGATCCCAGAGCTTTGTGCTACTCTCTCCGACACACAAAAACTGCATAAACTTCTGGAGGAAACATGGCCGACGATAACGGAAAGAACAAGTGTAAGAATCCTGCCTGTACCTGTCCCCCGCAGGACGGTGGCAAATATTGCAGCGCTTCGTGCGAGGGCAGCGGCACTACGATTGAGATCGATTGTGACTGCGGTCACGAGGCCTGCGGCGGAAACTTCTAAATTCGCGGCTTCGTGTTTTATCCGTGGTAGAGGTCGATGAACTCGGAAGCGAGTCGTGGTCCAGTGGCTTCGTCTTCATGCTTGAAAAAGACAAACGTAGTCTTCCAGTCCTGGGCCTTCATCCTGCTAATCCACTCATGTAAATCGGTCGTCGAGTAATTCACTCGTCGCAAACGCAGGTAACCCCAATCGGCGGTCTTGTCGATACGATTGACCGGCAGATCGTCTGTGTCTGAAATACACAGGGCGCGATTCTCGTTGCGCAGCAACTGAAGCACGTCGTCGTCAAACCACGTCGGATGACGAAACTCGAAAGTCGCCGGCGGGTTCGCGGGCAGGTGCTTGAGAAACGTCTCGAGTCGCTCGAGATCTTTTTTCATGTTTGGCGGTAGTTGATAGAGCACGACCCCCAGCCGATCGTCGAGCGCAGAAACAGTTTCGAGCATATAGTTGGTTTCAGCGGACGCTTCCTTCAGCCGCTTGAAGTGCGTGATTCTCTGTGAGGCTTTGACTGAGAAGCGAAAGTTTTCCGGCACCTGCCCCTTCCAACTCTCGACCATGCTACGTTGCGGCAAGCGGTAGAACGTGTTGTTGAGCTCAACCGCGGGCAGCTTGGACGAATAGTAAGGAAGCATGTCCTTCGCCGCCAGTTTCTCCGGATAAAAGCTGCCCTTCCATTCTTTGTAACTGTAACCACTCGTACCGACGTAGAGACTCATCTCCGTTTACAACTCCTAACCTGTTGTCGCATCCGCAATTGTGTGATACACAGGCTTTCCAAAATAAAATCCAGAAAAAGATACCATGTCGACTGTTACTACCAACATTGAATCAGTTCTTCAGGAAGAACGAGTCTTTCCTCCACCGCCTGAATTTGCCGCCCAGGCACACATCAAATCCGAAGCTGAACTCGAGGCGCTGCGCGCCGAGGCGAGCGCGGATCCCGAAGCCTTCTGGGCGCGCATGGCAGAGGAACTTCACTGGTTCAAAAAGTGGGACACAGTGTTGAAATGGGATCCGCCTCACGCGGAATGGTTCATCGGCGGCAAGATCAACATCTCTTACAACTGTCTCGATCGTCACCTGTCGACCTGGCGGCGCAACAAAGCCGCGCTAATCTGGGAAGGCGAAGCCAGCGAAACCCGCACTTTTACATATCAACAACTGCACACCGAAGTCTGCAAGTTCGCAAACGTTCTGAAGAGTAAGAACATTAAGACGGGCGATCGAGTGGCGTTGTATATGCCGCTGATTCCGGAACTCGCGATTGCGATGCTCGCATGCGCACGCATCGGCGCTACGCATTCAGTCGTTTTCGGCGGTTTCTCCAGCACAGCACTCGTCGATCGCATCAACGACGCGAGTTGCAAACTCGTCGTGACTGCCGACGGCGGTTGGCGTCGCGGCAATGAAGTGAAACTCAAAACGGCGGTTGACGAAGCGATCAAACAAACACCGTCAGTCGAGAGTTGCATCATCGTCAAACGAACCGGAACACAACAGCACATGCAACCCGGCCGCGATTTCTGGTGGCACGAGTTAATGGCCACTGTCGACGCCAACTGCGCCGCCGAAGAACTCGACAGCGAACATCCGCTCTACATTCTTTACACCTCAGGAACAACCGGTAAGCCGAAAGGCATCCTCCATACAACAGGCGGATACCTTACTCAGGTCCATCTCACGACAAAGTGGGTTTTCGATTTGAAAGACGAAGACATTTACTGGTGCACCGCCGACATCGGTTGGGTGACAGGTCACAGCTACGTCGTCTATGGACCACTTTCGAATGGCGCAACCGTCGTGATGTACGAGGGCGCGCCAAACTTTCCCGAACCGGACCGTTTCTGGACCATGATCGAGCGCCATCGCGTCAACGTTTTTTACACGGCGCCTACCGCGATTCGAGCGTTCATCAAGTGGGGCGAACATTGGCCGTTGAAGCACGATCTTTCGAGTCTTCGACTGCTCGGTACAGTCGGTGAACCCATCAATCCCGAAGCGTGGATGTGGTATCGCGAAATCATCGGCAAAGGACGTTGCCCGATAGTCGACACTTGGTGGCAAACCGAAACCGGCTCGATCATGATCACGCCGATTCCCGGTGCGACACCTACGAAACCCGGATCGGGCACAAAACCTTTCCCCGGTATCGAAGCGGACGTAATGACGCGCGAAGGCAAGCCAGTCGAAGCGCATCAGGGTGGTTATCTCGTGATTAAGCGTCCCTGGCCGTCGATGCTGAGGACGATCTGGGGCGACGACGACCGTTATCGCGAGCAGTACTGGTCGCAAATCGATGGTATTTATTTCGCCGGTGACGGCGCGCGGCGCGATCAGGACGGTTATTTCTGGATAATGGGCCGCATCGACGATGTTATTAATGTAAGCGGTCATAGACTCGGAACTGCGGAGGTGGAGAGCGCCCTTGTTTCACATGCTGCCGTGGCGGAAGCGGCCGTGGTCGCACGGCCCGATGATCTGAAAGGATCCGCCATTGTGGCGTTTGTCACCCTCGAGGGTTCTCACAGCGCATCGGATGAACTGAACCAGGAACTCCGCGCTCACGTTGCCAAGGAAATCGGAGCACTTGCACGACCTGACGACATTCGCTTTACCGACACGTTGCCGAAAACCAGATCCGGCAAGATCATGAGACGACTGCTGCGAGAGATCGCGACCAGCGGCTCGGTCGCGGGGGACGTTACGACACTGGAAGACTTTTCAGTTCTCGAGAAGCTAAGAGCTGAAGAAGAGTGAGAGTTGTGTTGAGATTTGTCTTTGTACTTAGTGCTTTGATCTTGTCAGTGGTCAGTGGTCAGTCAGACTACGCACGACGGACTACTGACAACGGACAACTGACTACTGACGAAGCACAAAGTACAAAGTACTGAACTCACTCCGAAGGAGGCGAATATGTCCCGACAAACCGAACAAGAGAATCGTTCCGGACCGCGCTACCTGGCTACGCTTGAAGTGAAAGCGGAATGGGACGAGCCGAGCGGCGCGCATGTCGTCGCGGAAGGAACGACGGAAAATGTCGGTCCTGAGGGAACGCTGGTCCACCTGCCGCGCCAGTTGCCCGAGGTTGGCAGCCGCGTCCGGCTCGAAGTGCTTGGCGAGTCAGGTGAGAAGCTGCAAGTGATTGCTGAGGTGCTGCGCATCGAACGGCATCCCGGTCATCCACTCGCGGCGCTTCAGTTATTGGGTGAAACGGACGAATGGAGAGGCCTTGTGTGGGAACCGGCTGCTCCGCGGGTTACGCCACCGCCTCCACCCGAAACCGAGGGTGAGGGCGACGAGGCGTTGGACGAAGACGATGATGATGTTACGCATTGAGGACAGATTGATGACGACTCCGAACCTGAACGAGGAACCTGCCTCACACGATCGCAGGCGTTATCCACGCTACTATGTAACCTCGCGCTTGACGCTGGCCATCGAAGACGAGACCCTTAAAGAGTCAATCGGGATCGGCGAACCGCAGGACATCAGTCTTGGCGGCGTCCGGGTAATGAACCTGCCGGCGTCGCCGAACGTTAAAGTTGGCGACCAGCTCGGCATGTTGTTGTTCGATGGAGACGATGCGCTGTCGCTCGCAGGTGAAGTGGTCCATCACGCAACTTCTGACACGTTTGGGGTCGAGTTCAGAGGATTGAGTAATCACGATCAGAAGGCAGTGGGAGAAATGATCGGCCGGTTGCACTCGCGAATTTGATCTGCGCCTCCGGCCTTGCGCAATGCCATCCACGGAAACAAAAGAAGCTGCCGTTACGGCAGCGAAGGCAGCCGTAGAAGCGTACGGACCTCCGACTCGCGTGATCCTGCGAGTCATCTTCATTCTGCTTGTCGTTATTGGTTTGCTCTGGGTGATCTCGAAGATAACCGGGATCATTCTGCTGCTAGTGCTGTCGATCTTTTTCGCCTATCTCGTCTC